>NZ_MUBM01000427.1 GCF_002154505.1 Streptomyces carpinensis
ACCAGCTCGACGCGGGCCACCCACTCCGCGTCGGGAACCGGGCGGTGGCCCGCGTCGAGCTGGTCCCAGGAGGCGAGGCAGCCGGAGCCGACGAAGTGGTGGTTGCCGAGCACCTCGCGCACGCCCAGGTCGGTGAGGACCACGGTGGGGACGCGGCGGTGCAGCGCCTCCAGGGCGGCCGTGGAGCTGACCGTCACCAGCAGGTCGGTGCGGTCCAGGACCTCACCCATGTGGCCGTAGACCAGGCGGAGGTTGGGCGGCAGGTCGGTCCGCTGCGCGAGCTTCTGGTAGGGCAGTTCCTCGATGTGGGTGGTGTGCTCGCCCGGCCTGGAGCGCAGCTTGAGCAGCACCTCGCGGTCGGGGTGCAGAAGGGCGTGGCGGGCCAGCCGGTCCAGCAGGTACGCGCGCTCCTCGCGGCGCTCCGGGACCGAGGGCTGCGCGGCGAACACCACGGTGTAAGGCCCGCGTCCGTGCCGCTCGGACGCGTCCGCCTCGCCGGGGTACGGCGTTCCGCCGAGGAACGGCAGCGCCACCTCGGTGACCGCCGACGCGTCGGCGCCCACCCCCTGGTAGACGGTACGGAAACGGTCGGCGTCCTGGCGGGAGTTGGCGAGCACGAGGTCCGCGCCGTGGCGCAGCAGCAGGCCGTCGGCGAGCTTCTCGTAGACGACGCCGACATAGCCGGTGACGACGACGGGCCGCCGGCTTCGGCCCTCCCACACCCGCTTCAGCCCGTGCAGCATCGCCTGCACCCCGCCGCCGACGAGCGCGAGGACGAGCACGTCGTACGGTTCCTGGCCCTCGGCGTCCCCGTCCATGGCGCGCAGGAACTCGACGGCGGTCACCTCGCGCAGCGAGTCGGCGCGGACGCCGACCTCCGTCAACTGGCGGGCGGTGGGAGTGGCTCGGCCCCGCAGGAGGTAGCCGTCCAGGTGGATGTCCGAGGCGTTCGACTCGGCGGAGACGAGGCGGTGCGCGGTGAGCGCGCCCCATTTCCACCGGGTGTCGGAATCCGCGAGAACGGCGACTCGCCGGGCCTTCATTGCACTTGCTGGCACGCCGAAGACCGTAGGAAGGCATTTCTAGGTTCCCCCCAACCCGAACGCAACAAACGGTTAACAGCACATCGCCGAATGGCGAATCGGGCCGCGATACCCCCGGAAAAAACCCGGGTTCACGGCATCGCCACGCGTCGTTCACCCAAGGTCAAACTGAAGGTAAAGACGCAGGCGGGGGCTGGCACCTAACGTCACTCGGGTGGTCAAGCTCTCCGTCATCGTGCCGTTCTACAACGTGCAGCAATACGCGCCCGACACCTTGAGAAGTCTTCGTGTGAACGCGCGCGACGACTTCGAATTCGTGCTGGTCGACGACTGCTCACGCGACGAGACCCCGGACATTCTCGCGCGCGCCGAGCGTGAACTGCCAGGCGCCGTATACGTCCGGCACGAGCAGAACGGAGGGCTGGCGACCGCGCGCAACACCGGAATCGACAACGCGCGCGGCGAGTACCTGACGTTCCTGGACGGCGACGACTGGCTCGCCCCCGGCTACTATCAGCGGCTCCTCGCCACCATCGAGGAACTGGAGTGCGACTTCGTACGCTCCGACCATGTGCAGTGCACCGGCCGGTCGCGCACGATCCACCGGGTCCCCCACGGCCGGCGCGGCGTGGTGCTGGATCCGCGCTCGGCGATACTGCCCGCCGACCGTTCCACGTCGGTCGACTACCCCTACGCCTGGGCGGGCATCTACCACCGCCGGCTCGTCGACCGGGGCCTGCTGCACTTCACCGACGGGCTGCGCACGGCCGAGGACCGGCCGTGGATCTGGAGGCTGCACCGGGAGGCGGGCTCCTTCGCCGTGGTGGGCCTGCTCGGCGTGCACTACCGGCGCGGGGTGGCCTCCTCCCTCACCCAGATCGGCGACGTGCGCCAGCTGGACTTCATCCGCGCCTTCGACCAGGTCGTCGAGGAGACGGCGAAGGACCGGGACGCGGACCGGCTGCTGCCCAAGGCCGTCCGCACGTACTGCGCGATCATCGCCCATCATCTGGGTTCCGTCGAAAGGTTCGAACCGGCGGTGGCACGGAAGCTGAAGTCGCTGAGCGCGGGCGCCCTGCGGCGCATGCCGCAGGACGTCCTCGAGGGGGCGCTGGACTCCATGGACGTCCAACGGGCCACCCGGCTGCGCCGGCTGCGCCGCCGCCCGGCCCCGACGGGAGCCGCCGCGTGACCACGCAGATCTTCCTGGCGTCGACGCTGTACGGCACGGCCACGCTCGCCGCCGCCCTCGACTCCGACTGCTTCGGCCCCGCCGACCGCCGCGTGCTGCTGGTCTGCAACAACGCCGCGACGCCCGAGACGACCCCGGCGCTCGACGAGCTGCCGGGCTTCGAACGGCTGCGGGACCGGTTCGACGACGTGGTGTCGTGGAACGAGACCATCTCGCCGTTCCACCCGGGCGGCTGGGGTCCGCGCGCGGACGACGTCCCGCTGTGGGAGCGGCACCTTCGGCTGCTGTGGAACCTGGGCGACGACGACGTCGAACTGGCCGTCGAGTCAATCCAGGTCAATCCGGCCCTCGGCTTCTGCCAGATCTTCACCGGCGCGCCCGTCACCGTCTACGCCGACGGTCTGATGAGCTACGGCCCCACCCGCAACAAGATCGACCCGCTGGTCGGCACCCGCATCGACCGCGTGTTGCACCTGGACCTGGTGCCGGGACTGAAGCCGGTGCTGCTCACCGAGTTCGGCGTCGAACCGGAGATCGTGCCGACGGACGCCTTCGTCAAGGTGCTGGCCGGACTGGCCGACACCGGCGACGAGTTGCCGCAGGCGGGCGCCGAACCCGCGCTGCTGCTCGGCCAGTACCTCTCCGCGCTGGACATCCTCACCGCCGAGGAGGAGGAGGCGCTGCACGTGCGGATGTTGCGGGGCGCGGTCTCGCTCGGCCACACCCGCGTCGTCTTCAAACCCCACCCCTCGGCGCCGGCCCGCTGGTCCCGGGCGCTGGAGAAGGAGGCCGGGAAGCTGGGCGCCGACCTCACGGTGCTCGACACGCCCGTCCTCGCCGAGGTGCTGTACCAGCGGATGCGCCCGGCCCTGGTCGTCGGCTGCTTCTCCACCGCGCTGCTCACCGCCTCGGCGCTGTACGGGCTGCCGGTCGCCCGCACCGGCACCGGCACGCTCCTGGAGCGCCTGACGCCGTACGAGAACAGCAACCGGATACCGGTGACGGTCGTCGACGCGCTCCTGCCCGACCTGGACGACCGCGCGGCGGTCACCGAGCAGCGACGGGGCATGACCGTCGACGCGCTGACCGAGCTGGTGCGGGCCGTGGCGTACGCGATGCAGCCGAAGATCCACCCGGGTCTGCGCCCGGCCGCCGAGGAGTACCTCGCCGCACACCTGGACCCGCACGCCCGGCGCTACTTCAAGCGCCGCCGCCTCACCTCCCTGGCCCTGCCCGGCGGTGTCCCGGCGCAGCTGGCCTTCATCCCACGGAACGCGACGGTGCGGCGCGTGGCCCGCCGGGCGCGCTCGCTGGGGCGTGCCGTGGGGCGCTGACACGGGCGTCATGAGCGGCCGACGAGAGGGAAGCACGTGACAGACGCGCCCACGGACACCCGCCGGGCCGCCACCGCCACGGCGACACGCCCGGTCCCGGCCCCCGTACCGGCCGGGCCCCGGGCAACACGCCTGCGCGCCCTGGACGGGCTGCGGCTGGTGGCCGCACTGATGGTGGCCGCCTACCACTACGGCGGCCGGGACGGCGAGGTCGGCCAGGCCTGGGGCGGATCGCCGCGCCATCAGTTCCCGGCGCTGCACTCCCTGTTCGCCTACGGCTGCCTGGGCGTGCAGATCTTCTTCGTGATCAGCGGTTTCGTCATCTGCATGAGCGGCTGGGACAGGCCGCTGCGATCGTTCTTCGCCTCCCGCGCCGCCCGGCTGCTGCCCGCGTACTGGGTGGCGATCGTCCTCGTCACGGCCGTGTTCGCGCTGCCCACGGTGGTGTACCGCGCGGTTTCGCCGTCCGACGCGCTGGTGAACCTGACTATGCTCCAGCAACCGCTCGGCGTCGACCGGGTGCTGGGCGTGTGCTGGACCCTGTGGTGCGAGGTCCGCTTCTACGCCCTCTTCGCCCTGTGCGTCGTGCTGCCCGGCGCGAACCGGCGGCGCGTGGTCCTGTTCTGCGCCTGCTGGACCCTGGCGTCCGCGATCGTCCAGGGGGCCGGCACGCCGCTGCTGGACGTCGTCCTGATGCCGGAGTACACGCCGTACTTCGTCGGCGGCATCGGCCTGTACCTCGTCCACCGCGACCGGCGCGACGCCATCGCCTGGGGCATCGTGGCGGTGAGCTGGCTGCTCGGCCAGCACTACGCGGTCCAGCGGCTGTGGCACGCCCCAGACGCGCCCGGCTTCTCCTACCGCAGTTCCTTCGGCATCGTGCTCGTCGTCACCCTCGGTTTCCTCGCCGTCGCCGCGATCGCGCTGGGCCTGCTCGGCTGGGCCGACTGGCGCCCGCTGACGGTCGCCGGCGCGCTGACGTACCCCTTCTACCTGGTCCACGAGCACCTGGGCTGGGTCGTCATCCACGTCCTGCACCAGGGCCTGGGCATACCGTCCTACGGCACGTTCATGCTGACGGTGGCCGCCATGCTGACGCTGGCGTGGCTGATCAACCGGTACGTGGAGGAGTGGCTGACACCGAGGCTGCGCGGGGTGCTGTCGAGACCCGGGCTCGGCTGATCCCGCAGCGGGCCGCGATGCCCGCGATCGGCAGGTCCAGTCCCTCAGCGTGGAGAACGCCTGCAACCTGGGCCGGCAGCTCGGCTCGGTGCTGGGCGAAGGCGCACCGGAGTCCCTGCCGGACACCTGGGAGGAGCGGCGCCGGGTCGCCGCGCACATGCTGGGCCTGTCCGCGCGGGTGTACCGCGGTGAGGTCCGTCGCGGCATGGCGACCCGTCAGCTCGGCGGCGGCTACCGGGAGTCGCCGGTCACGGCGCAGACGCGCACGGGCACCACGGGCCGTTTGCGGGCCGGGGCCGGGCGCCGGACGCGACGATGACCGCGGTGCGGCTGCTCGACGCGTTCCGCGGACCGCACCGGACGCTGCTCGCGCTGGGCATGGCGGCCGGGGTCCGTGCCCCCGGCTCGGTCCGCGTGGCCCGCGGCCCCGCGCAGGAGCCGTACCGGACCGGGCTGTTCCCGGTCCGTCCGGACGGCTGCGTCGGCTGGGCGGCGGCACGGCGGACGACCCGAGGGGCGACACGGTGGCCGGGCTCACGGAGCACCTCGGGCGCTTCGACCAGGCCTGGCGCGCGCACCGGTACCGGCCGAAGCCGGCTATGCGCTGGCCAGCGACAGCTTCACCGCGAAGCCCAGGAACAGGGCGCCCGCGGCCGAGGTCGCCCACGCCGACAGGCGCTTGCGGCGGCGGAAGGCGGCGGCCAGCCTGGTGCCGCTGAATATCAGGGCGCTGAGGTAGAGGAAGCTGGCCAGCTGGGCGAAGGCGCCGAGGACGACGAAGGAGACGGCCGGGTAGGCGTAGCCGGGGTCGACGAACTGCACGAAGAAGGCGACGAAGAACAGGATCGCCTTCGGGTTGAACAGGCTGACGACGAACGCACGGCGGTAGGGCCGTTCGTGGGCGGGGGCCGGGGACGCGTCCTGGGCCTCCTCGACGGCGCGCTCCCCTCGCGTCCGCCACATCTCCCAGGCGGCCCGCATCATCCCGATCGCGAGCCACGTCAGATATCCGGCACCCGCGTACTTCACGATCCCGAACAGCACGGCGTTCGCCTTGAGCAGGGAGGCGACCCCGGCGGCCGAGAGCGTCATCAGCACGGTGTCCCCGCACCAGACGCCCGCCGCGGCGGTGTACCCGGCGCGTATCCCGCGCCGGGCGGCCACGGACAGCACATAGAGGGAGTTGGGCCCTGGGAGCAGGACGATGAGGACAAGGCCCGCCAGATAGGTGGGGAGGTCGATGACGCCGAACATGGCAGGAGTGTCGCACGAGGGTACGACACTCCGGGTGGGCATTTCGGGGGGCGAGACAGACGGGCCGGTCGCCGCCGTCCCGCCGGAAGCGGGCGACGTCCACACCCCCGATCACTCGTTCGGAGTTCGGAGAAACGGTCCGGGTCAGAACGCGTCCGACGGCACGTAGTGCCCCCAGACCTCCCGCAGCGCGTTGCACACCTCGCCCACCGTCGCCCGGGCCCGCAGCGCCTCCTTCATGGGGTACAGGACGTTGTCCTCGCCCTCCGCGGCCTTCTTCAGGGCGGACAGGGCCGAGTCGACCGCCGCCTGGTCGCGTCCGGCCCGGAGTCCGGCGAGCCGTTCGGCCTGCCGGGCCTCGATGGCGGGGTCGACGCGGAGGGGTTCGTAGGGCTCCTCCTCGTCGAGCTGGAAGCGGTTCACGCCGACCACGACCCGGTCGCCGGAGTCGGTCTCCTGGGCGATGCGGTAGGCGTTGCGCTCGATCTCGTTCTTCTGGAAGCCGTGCTCGATCGCCGGGACCGCGCCGCCGAGGTCCTCCACCTTCTGCATCAGCTCCAGCGCGGCCGCCTCGACCTCGTCGGTCATCTTCTCGATGACGTAGGAGCCCGCGAAGGGGTCCACCGTCGCCGTCACGTCCGTCTCGTAGGCCAGGACCTGCTGGGTGCGCAGCGCCAGACGCGCGGACTTGTCCGTGGGCAGCGCGATCGCCTCGTCGAAGGAATTGGTGTGCAGCGACTGCGTACCGCCCAGCACCGCCGCCAGCCCCTGGACGGCGACCCGGACCAGGTTCACCTCCGGCTGCTGGGCCGTCAGCTGCACCCCGGCCGTCTGCGTGTGGAACCGCAGCATCTGCGACTTGGGGCTCTTCGCCCCGAACTCCTCACGCATCACCCGCGCCCAGATCCGGCGGGCCGCACGGAACTTGGCGACCTCCTCCAGGATCGTGGTGCGCGCCACGAAGAAGAACGACAGCCGCGGGGCGAAGTCGTCCACGTCCATGCCCGCCGCGACCGCGGTGCGCACGTACTCGATGCCGTCGGCCAGCGTGAAGGCGATCTCCTGCGCGGGCGAGGCACCCGCCTCCGCCATGTGGTAGCCGGAGATCGAGATCGTGTTCCACTTGGGGATCTCGGCCCGGCAGTACTTGAAGATGTCCGCGATCAGCCGCAGCGACGGCTTGGGCGGGAAGATGTACGTCCCCCGCGCGATGTACTCCTTGAGCACATCGTTCTGGATCGTGCCCGTCAGCTTGTCCGCCGGGACGCCCTGTTCCTCGGCCACCAGTTGGTAGAGCAGGAGCAGCAGCGCGGCCGGCGCGTTGATCGTCATGGACGTGGAGACCTTGTCCAGCGGGATCCCGCCGAACAGCACCCGCATGTCGTCCAGCGAGTCGATCGCCACGCCGACCTTGCCCACCTCACCGTGTGCGATCGGCGCATCGGAGTCATGGCCCATCTGGGTGGGCAGATCGAAGGCGACCGACAGGCCCATCGTGCCGTTCGCGATCAGCTGCTTGTACCGTGCGTTGGACTCCGAAGCCGTACCGAACCCGGCGTACTGACGCATCGTCCACGGCCGGCCCGTGTACATCGTCGGGTACACGCCGCGCGTGAACGGGTACGACCCCGGCTCGCCCAGCTTCCCGGCCGGGTCCCAGCCCTCCAGGGCGTCCGGCCCGTAGACCGGTTCGATGGGCAGCCCGGACTCCGACTCGCGCGCCATGGTGTGTGCCTCCGCGTTCTTTATTACTCGCCAGTTACTCGCCGGTATCCGATCCTCGCCACGGACTGTAGCGGCGGCCGTGCGCCGGGGTGGAGTGCCCCACGCTGGGACCTTGCTCACAGACCGGTTCGGCTCCTTCTGCCCTGGCCGTCCCTCACGCCTCTCTTCACGCTTTCGTGGTCAGGCTCCGCCTTCCAGCCTGCCCCCTGGTTCACGGTCGGTCACGCGTGGGGAGACATCCCCCTGTACTACCGGACTACGACGGCTGCAACAGCTACGGCGGGGGCGGTATGCGTATCGGAGGCATGAGGAGATCGGGCCTCGTCGTGGCCGCGGCCGTGGCGCTGGCCGCGGTGTGCGGGTGCACGGTGCAGACCCCGGGCGCGGGATCGGGCTCGGGACAGGGCGCCGGAGGGGGTGGCCGGCACCGCTCGCCGGTGCACATCGAGCTCCCCGCCACCGGGACACCCGGCGACGGCGGCTCCACCGACGACAGGCCGGGCGCGACTGCGCGAACGACCGGGGGAACCGGAACGACCCCGGGCACGGCACCGGGCGCCACCCCCACCCGGGCGCCGAGCGCACCCGTCCTGTGGTCCCGCGGCGACAGCGGCAGCGGCGTCCGCGAGCTCCAGGCCCGACTCCGTCAGGTCGCCTGGCTGTTCGACGGTCCGACCGGGACGTACGACGATCTGACGGAGCAGGCCGTGAAGGGCTTCCAGGACAAGCGGGGCCTGCCGCCCACGGGGCGCACCGACACCGTCACCTGGCAGCGGCTGCTGGCCATGACGCACCGGCCGGGCAAGTGGGAGCTGTATCTGATGGGCGGCCAGCCGGCCGGCGCGCCGGACCCGCGCTGCCTGACCGGCCGGGTGCTGTGCATCGACAAGACCACCCGGACGCTGCGCTGGATGGTCGACGGGCGGACGCTCTCGACGATGGCGGTGCGGTTCGGCACGCAGTACACGCCCACCCGGGAAGGTGTGTTCAAGGTCTACTGGAAGTCACGCCATCATGTGTCGACGATCTACCACTCCCCCATGCCGTACGCGTTGTTCTTCAGCGGTGGCCAAGCCGTGCACTACTCCTACGACTTCGCGGCCCGGGGTTACGCCGGTGGTTCGCACGGCTGCGTCAACGTACGGGACGAGGCGGCGATCGCGCAGCTGTTCGCGCAGGTGAGAGTGGGCGACAAGGTCGTCGTGCACTGGTGACGCGCGAGGGTTTTTGGATGTGACGTGAAGTGAGGCGGGGCGCGGGCGGGACCGGGGGAACGTGCCCCGCCCGCGCCACATGCACGAGCCGTGGGTACGGGGGGAACCCCGGCTG
>NZ_MUBM01000428.1 GCF_002154505.1 Streptomyces carpinensis
GACGCGGCCGCCCGTCCGGTCCCGCCGGCCCGCTCAGCCCTCCACTCGCACCCCCAGCTGCGCCGCCAGGACCGGCGCCAGGTCGAGCAGCTGGCCGGTACTGATCACCGCCCCCGCCAGCCGGTCCACCCCGCCCGCGATCTCCAGCGGCGCGGCCCCTCGCAGATCCACGTCCGTGAGCGTCACCGCGCTGAAGTCCACACCCTTCAGCGCGCAGTCCACGAACTCGACCCGCTCCAGCCGGGCTCCCCCGAAGTCCGGCTCGACGAGGACACAGCCCTCGAAGACGACGTCTCTCAGCTTCGCCTTGCGCAGGTTCAGATAGTCGATCTTGCCGCCCCTGATCCGCACCCGCTCCAGCACCGCTCCGTGCAGCTGCGCCCCGCCGAGGCGGGCGTCGAACAGCTCCACGTCGCGCAGTGTGCACTCCGCGAGGTCGGTGCCCACGCCCCGAACGCCGGTGAGGACCGAGTCGAGGAGGCGCGCATGGCGCAGTGACGTGTCGTCCAGCACGCAGCCCCGCAGCGCGCAGTCCATGAAGCGGGCGCCCGCGCCGTCCTGCCCGGCGAAGTCCGTCTCCCGGAACTCCAGCCCGTCGTAGTCCCCGTCCGGTGACAGCGCCCCGCCGCCGTACCCCTCCAGCGCGGGCAGCCGCACCTCCGGTCGCCGCGCGGCCCGCACCGCGCGGCTCCCGCCCGTCCCGCCGTTCGCTCTCCTCACCATGCCCCCATGCTGCACCGCACCACTGACAACGCCACTGACATGCCCGGACACCCGCGATGTCACAAACCGGGGCCCACGAGCAGTCGTAACCGGCGAAGGCGCACCCGACCAGACACCCGCCCGGGGACGAACCCGGCGGAAACCCGACCAAAACCCGACCAAAACCCGACCAGAGGGAGACCCCATCCATGCACCGCATCACCGTCATCGGCGGCGGCCTCGCCGGCCTGACCGCGGCCATCACCGCCGCCGAAGCGGGCGCCGAGGTCACCGTCCACGAAGCCCACCACACGCTCGGCGGACGGGCCCGGACGGCGGAGGGCCCGTACCGCACGAACGAGGGCCCGCACGCCCTCTACAACGGCGGCCCGCACTGGGCCTGGCTCCGCCGGCGCGACCTCATCGGGCCGCTCGCCCCGCTCCCGCCGCTGGAGGCCACCCGGCTCCGGCTGCGGCACAAGGGGGTGCTGCGCCGCACCCCGCCCTTCGCGATGCTCAAGCTGCTGCGCCGCGGCCTGCCGCAGGCGCCCGTGGACGTCGACTTCCTGACCTGGGCGACCGCGATCGCGGGCGAGGAGGGCGCCCGCGCCGCCGCCCACTACAGCGCCGTCGCCCTCTTCCACCACGACCCGGGCGCGCTGTCGGCCGCCTTCGTGCAGGAGCGGCTGCGCCGCGCCACCAAGCTGCCGCCCGAGGCGCACTACCCGCGCGGCGGCTGGGCGGGCGTCGTCGACCGGATGGCCGCCCGCGCCTGGAACCTGGGCGTGCGGGTGGAGACCCTGTCCCGCGTCGACGTCCTCCCCACCGACACCCCCGTCGTCGTCGCCACGTCCCTGGACGCCGCCCGCCGGCTCCTCGACGACGACTCTCTGACCTGGCCCAGCGGCCGTACGGCCCTGATCGACCTGGCCGTGCACACCCGCCGCGGGGACGCCTTCGCCGTCTCCGACCTGGACGCGTCGGGCTGGATCGAGCGGTTCACCGCCCAGGACCGCACCCTCGCCCCGGCCGGTGAGCAGCTGGTCCAGGGACAGGTCCCGCTCGCCCCGCACGAGTCCCGCAGGGCCGGCATCGCCCGTGCGGAGGAGCTGCTCGACCTGGGCTTCCCCGGCTGGCGGGAGCGGGTGACCTGGCGGCGGGAGGCGGTCGCGAGCGGCCGTACCGGCGCCGTGGACCCGCCCGGCACCAGCTGGCGCGACCGGCCGGCCATCGACCGCGGCGACGGCGTCTACCTGGCCGGCGACCAGGTCGCCGCGCCCGGTGTCCTGTCGGAGGTCTCCTTCACCAGCGCGCTCACCGCGGTCTCCCTCGCCCTCGGCCGGCCCGGTCTCGGCCACCGTCCCCCGGACCGCTGGAACCACCTCGACCTCAAGCGGGCTTGAGGTGTGCAATTCGCCCGGATTCGTGGTCTTCTGGCGGGATGAGTATCACCCGAAAAGGTGAATCCTCCTCCATGCATCGACACCAGGGAAGCCGTTCCGACCAGCTGCTCCACAAGCACCCGGCGCACCCTCCCCGACACGCCCGGCCCGCCGACGCGCGCCGCTGGTGGGCCCTGGTGGTGATCGCGCTCGCGCAGCTGATGGTCGTCCTGGACGCGACCATCGTGAACATCGCGCTCCCCTCCGCGCAGCACGCCCTGCACATGTCCGACGGCAACCGCCAGTGGGTCATCACCGCCTACACCCTCGCCTTCGGCGGGCTGCTCCTGCTGGGCGGGCGGATCGCCGACCTGGTGGGACGCAAGCGCACCTTCGTCATCGGGCTCATCGGCTTCGCCGCCGCCTCCGCGTTCGGCGGCGCCGCCTCGTCCTCGGGCGTGCTCTTCGGCGCCCGCGCGTTGCAGGGCGCCTTCGCCGCCGTGCTCGCCCCGTCCGCGCTCTCCCTGCTGACCACGACCTTCACCGATCCGAGGGAGCGCGGCAAGGCGTTCGGCATCTACGGCGCCCTCGCGGGCAGCGGCTCGGCGATCGGCTTCATCGTCGGCGGTCTGCTGACCGAGTACCTGAACTGGCGCTGGTGCCTGTACGTCAACGTGCCCATCGCCGTCGTCGCGGTGCTCGGCGCGTTCGCCCTGCTGCACGACCGGCCGGGCGACAGGGGCGCCCGCCTCGACGTGCCCGGTGTCGTGCTGGGCTGCGGCGGACTGGTCACCGTCGTCTACGGGTTCAGCGAGGCCCAGCCGCGCGGCTGGACC
>NZ_MUBM01000429.1 GCF_002154505.1 Streptomyces carpinensis
GGAGTGGCCCGACAACGGCCACCCGCGCCGCGCGGGCGTCTCCTCGTTCGGTATCAGCGGCACCAACGCCCACGTCATCGTCGAACAGGCACCCGCGGAACCAGACGCCGAGGCTCCAGTGACGGACGGCAGCACCGCGCCGCGCCCGCTGCCGTGGCTGCTGTCGGCCAAGTCGCCGGAGGCGCTGATCGCGCAGGCCGAACGGCTGCTCCGCCTGGTGGCGGACCGGCCGGAGATCTCCGCGACGGACGTCGCCTTCTCCCTGGCGACCACACGAGCGGTGTTCACCCACCGGGCGGGCCTGGTCGGCACCGACCGCGACGCACTGGTGCGCGCGCTCACCGCCCTGGCCCAGGGCCGCAACGCCCCTGCCATTGCCGCGGCTTCGGGTCGGCGCACCGGCAAGCTGGCGTTCCTGTTCACGGGGCAGGGGGCTCAGCGGCTGGGCATGGGGCGTGGGTTGTACGACGCCTTCCCCGCGTTCGCCGCGGCGCTGGATGAGGTGACGGTTGAGCTGGATCGGTATCTGGATCGTCCGTTGCGTGAGGTGATGTGGGGCGAGGACGCCGAGGCGCTGAACGCCACGGGGTTTGCGCAGCCGGCGTTGTTCGCCGTCGAGGTGGCGCTGTTCCGGTTGGTGGAGGCGTGGGGGGTGCGGCCGGATGTGCTGGTGGGTCACTCCATCGGTGAGCTGGCGGCTGCCCATGTGGCGGGGGTGCTGTCGCTGGCGGATGCGGCCAGGCTGGTGGTGGCTCGTGGGCGCCTGATGCAGGCGCTTCCCGAGGGTGGGGCGATGGTCGCCGTACAGGCGTCGGAGGACGAGGTCCTGCCCCTGCTCACCGAGAGCGTTTCCATTGCCGCGGTCAACGGGCCCGCGTCCGTGGTGGTCTCCGGCACCGAGGACCAAGTACTCGCGATCAGCGAGCACTTCTCCGCTCAGGGTCGTAAGACGAGTCGTCTGTCGGTGTCGCATGCGTTCCACAGTCCGTTGATGGAGCCGATGCTGGCCGATTTCCGTGCTGTGGCGGCCGAGTTGACGTA
>NZ_MUBM01000043.1:0-34943 GCF_002154505.1 Streptomyces carpinensis
GTTCTCTGATGCGGCACTAGCGCCGCGGTCCGCAGGCGAGCGGCCAGGTCCGCGACGAAGCGGTCCGGGCCCGTGGTGCCCAGCAGGTTGGTCAGGGAAAACCCGTACTTCTTCGCGATGCCCGCCGACGAGGCCACACCGAAACGCCGGGCGTAGCCGAGCAGCCGTTTGACACCTGCCGGGCCGGGAATACCAACCCGAACGGGGACATGGATGCCGTGCTCGCGCACTGCCCGGAGCCACGAGACCACGGGTTGGGTATCGAAGCCGAACTGCGTGATGATCTCAACGCCTATGCCCTGTTCGGTCAAGATGGAGATCTTGTCGTCCAGGGCTTTCCACAGGTCGTCCTCCGAGATACCAGGGTGACCGTCCGGGTAGCCGGCGATACCGACGGAGCGGACTCCGTAGTCGGCAAGGAGCCCGGAACGTATCAGGGCCAGCGAATCCTCGTACGGCCCCTCGGGCGTGGCCGGATCGCCACCGACGGCGAAGACCCGCTCGGTTGCGCCTGCTTCCTGCAGCCGGTCGAGATGTGCGGTGAGTTCAGCGGCCGACCGGAGTCTCCTGGCCGACAGGTGGGGAACGGGAATGAAACCGCTCTCCTTCACTGTCTGCGCGGCAGTGATCCGCGCACTCATGTCCTCGGTGCCGAGGTACGTGATGTTGATCTGGGTTCCACGGGTGATGAGGTGCCGAGCGGCCAGCAGTCCTGGGTTGTCTCGGCCTGTCATCTCCAAGGAGCAGTCGTGCAGAAGATCGGCGACGGGCGCGCCGGGCGGTGGACCTGTCGGGTTATGTGGCACAGGGATCCCTCTCTCGCGGCCGAACAAAGCGCTTGCGATAGGGCTCAACGGCGTGCAGCAAGGGGCGCGCCGTCGCGACGACCGGTCCTGCGCCTTGGCTGGTTGTTGGGCGCGAACCGGTGAACTGTTCACGGAAGGTAATGCGCCTGATGGAACCTGGCGGCTGGGCCTCCGAGGGGCTGACGAGGACAGCGTGAGGCGGTGTCAGCACCCTGACGCCCGGAATCGCAGCAGGCTCTGACCAGGCAACGAACACTCAACATAGCATTCGCATTGTTTCAAAGATAGCACTTGCGCTGTTTGGGCGTGCTGCGTAAGGTCTGCGCTGCCATCCGAGGCCTCGAAGGAGTCAGGACCCCGGGTGTGACTACTGGTCCAGTTCCTCCATTTCCGGGCGACCCTGCGTGCGCCCCCATTGCATTGAGCACGGAGGTCGGCATGAGTGATGCGACAACGCCTCGAGCAGGTACGCAGAAGGCAACTGGAACCAAAACGGCATGGGTGGGGCTGGTCGTCCTGCTTCTGGCGGGGGCGATGGCCATCATCGACCCCACCGCGACGAACGTGGCACTGCCGTCGCTCGGGTCGGCCGAGGGCTTCGCAGCTTCGCAGGCCACGCTCTCCTGGGCGGTTTCGGGGTATACAGTCGCCTTCGCCATAGCCCTGGTGCCTGCCGGCCGACTGGGCGACCGGCACGGGCACCGGCGCCTGTTCGTCATAGGAACATCGCTGTATGTGCTGACCGGCGTAGCCGTCGTCCTGGCGGTCTCCCAGGCGATGTTGTCGATCTCCCGGGTTCTGCACGGAGCGGCCGGGGGCATGATGATCGCAGCGGTGTTCGGACTCATCCAGCTGATGTTCACCGGTCCTGGCCGTGTGCGCGCGATAGCCGCTTACACCGCGATGACCGGGGTCGCCTCGCTTGTAGGGCCCCTCGCCGGAGGCTGGCTCGTCGATGCTGCGGGACTTGGCACCGGGTGGCGCTGGGCACTGGCCCTTGCGCTGCCGTTCGGCGCGACCGCACTGGCGTTTGCCGGCAAGCTGACGTCAGGGCAGGCGCCGGAGAAGTCCGGGCGCTTCGACATCCTGGGCATGCTGCTGCTGGCTGGTGCGATCGGCGGCTGCATCATCCCGCTGATCCAGGCGACCGGCGAGGGAGTTCCCTCTTGGTCCTGGGACTGCTGGAGCGTGGCGGTCGTCCTGACACTTGCCTTCGTGCTGTGGGAACGCAGGCTCGGGCGGAGGGGCCTGAGCCCCGTACTTCCGATGAATCTGTTTCGCCGTGCGCCGTTCTCACTGGGGACCGTGTCCATCTTCTTCGCATTCGCTAGCTTTGGCTTGGGCATCTATGTGGCGCTCGCCATCCTGTGGCAGAGCGGCCGGGGCGAATCAGCGCTGTCTGCCGCGCTGGTGGCCCTTCCCTTCTCGGTCGGCAGCATCCTCGGTGCGGTGATCAGCGACCGGACGGCCGCGTGGATCGGCCACTGGGTCGTCCCGGGGTCGCTCGCCGCGCTCGGTGCGGGGCTAGCCGTGACGTGGTGGATTCTGGCCGCCGCTCCGCAAGCCGGTTCGCTCGTGCTCGCAGTACCGCTGTTCGTCGGAGGACTCGGCTCCGGGGCCTTTGTCGGGCCCAGCTTCGCGGCAGCCCTGTCCGGAGTTCCCGGGCGCGACGCGGGGGCGGCAGGCGGCATGGTGATGACGGGCCAGTGGATCGGCACCGCATTCGGCGGAGCGCTTGTCCTGGTCGTCTGCTCCAGGCCTGGCCCGGGCGGCGGGTTCGGCCCTGAGGCGGCTGTCTCCAACGGCACGGCGGCGGTCCTGGTCTGCGCAACGCTAGTGGCAGCGGCCCTGATCTGCGGCGCGATCGTCAGCTTCAGATCCGGGGATGTCCTCAACCGGGTGGTGCGGGGCGCGGACGTCACGCCCGGCGACGCAACGCCGACAACTCCCGCGGTGCCGTAACCCTCGGATCGCGTCGCGGTGTCGCTCCGGTCATGGGAGCACCGCGAACACCCCCTCGCCTCTCCTCATCCTCCTTTGTCCGATACAAACCGGAAGGACCACCATGGCCGCACGCAGTGTCGAAGACCTGATCCAAGAGGCGGGCAGCGCAGTCCGCATGCTGCGCGAAGCGCCCATCGGGAAGTATCCCTTCCCTATCCCGGCCGAAGTCACCAACTGGCGGGATGAGCAGCGTAAGTGGGCCACCGAGGCGATCTTCTACGACATCACCTCCTTCGGCTCGAACGTCTACTTCAAGGGCCCGGATGTTCGGAAGCTGTTCAGCGAGACCGCGGCCAACAACTTCGCCACGTTCGGAAGAAACCGAGCCCGGCGTCTGGTCGCCGTCGGCCATGACGGCCATCTGATCGACGACGCGATCCTGTTCGGTCTGGACGACGATGAGTACGTCACCGTGGGCTCGCCGCTCGCGGCGAACTGGATCACCTACCACGCGGAAACGGGCGGGTACGACGTCGAGATATCCCACGATGAGACCCCGGCCCTTTCGGACCGGAAGCTTCCTCCCAAGCGAAACTTCCACTTCATCATCCAGGGACCTTCGGCACTGGCCGCAATGAGCAAGGCGTCCGGCGGCACCCTTCCTCCCATCAAGTTCTTCCGGATCGGCGAGTTCAGCGTCGCAGGCCGGCCGGTGCGCGCACTGAACCACACGATGAGCGGCCTCCCGGGCGAGGAGAGCACGGGGCTCGAGGTCTACGGTCCAGCCGCCTACGCGGACGAGGTCAAGGCTGCCATTCTCGCGGCCGGAGCCGAGTTCGGCCTGCAGGAGGGCGGGGCGCTCTCCTACCCGACCACGTGCGTCGAGTCGGGATGGCTGGGCATGCCCGTGCCCGGAATCTATTCCGGCGAGGCACACCGGTCCTACCGGGAATGGCTCGGCACCGACAGCTGGGAGGCACGCAACTCGCTGGGCGGGAGTTACGTTCGCGAGGACATCACGGACTACTACGTAACCCCGTGGGAGCTGGGCTACCACAAGTCCGTCAACCTCGACCACGACTTCGTGGGACGAGACGGCCTGCTGCGCAGGCGCGAGGACCAGTCCCGCCGCCAGGTGTGGCTGAAGTGGCACAACGACGACGTGGCCCGAACGATCGCGAGCAGCCTCTTCGACGAACTGCCGGCTCGGGAACTGACGATTCCGACTCCCTGCTACGCGGCCCACAACTATGACACAGTCCTGCTCGGCGACACCGAGATCGGCTGGTCCGGCTGGTCCGGCTACACTGTGAACATCGGCTCGTTCGCCTCGCTCGGAGTGATTGACCAGCAGTACGCCCAGGACGGCACTGAGGTCGTGATCGTCTGGGGCGAGCCGGACGGCGGGCTACGGCGCCCTGGTGCCATGCGACACCGCCAGACGGAGATCCGGGCGACCGTGCGCACCACGTCACCGCGCTGACGGCGACAGCTCCGAACGATCCTTCTCCCATGCCATCCCATCGGACCGGTCCGGATCTGGGGCGCACCTGTGCGCCTGCCACCAGCGATGCACCTACCCCAAGGTGATTCGCGTGTCACGCATGCTACCCGATCCGGTCGGCTGGCGGGCCTCGGCAACGGACGGCGCCGTCTTCTTCTTCTCCGCGTAGATCTCTGCGTAAGGCGCTCGATCGCGTCATCCTGCGTGCCGAAGCGGCCTCTTCACGCTGCTTGCCGAGAGCGTCCCGGAACCGAATCGTGTACGGGTGCGGGCAGCGGGTCGGCCTGGAACAACCGCACTCCTTGAAGAACGACCCCATTCCACGAGCGAGCTGTCGAGCCACGCATCAAGCCTTCCGAGCAGGGCGATGGGCGGCGCAGGAGGCCCCTGCCGCGGGCGCAGGTCAGCATGCCGGACACCGGCCAGCCTAATGCTGACCTTTTGCTGACCTGGAGACCGCGATTAGGGCTCTGACCTGCGAAAACACCCAAACGCTAGATCTTGGACTTGAACAACGGCTGCATCTGCTGCCCCGCGGGCGGCGATGATCTCATCAGCATCCTAGGTACGCTGATGCGGCGCCGTGAGAAGTGCGACCGCATCTTCGTCGAGACCACCGACCTCGCCGACCCCCGCGCCGGTCGCACAAACATTCTTCGCAGATAGACAGAAAACGTTCACGACGCCAGGCACCGGGCTCCGCCGCTTCTCGGCGGCGGAGGAAGAGTGGCCGACGGCTTTCCGGTACGGCTGATGCCTGAGCCACGCAGGCAACGGTCCCGGTGGTGTTGCGGGCCCCTTGCACCGCCACACGTTACCTTCGCTGCCGCAAGGTTAATGATGTTGACGGTAGCCGTCCCGCGGCCTCACGGCCGACTACTCAAAGTCACCTGACGGCCCATCGCCAAAGTCAGCATCGAGTCAGCGACAGCACCGCTAGTACCCGCCCGCGAGCGCCACGGAACGTCGAGATCATTCAATTGGTCCTGACTCCCCTGACCTGCCGAAACGCAGGTCACGAGCCTATCCGCTAGCCTCGCTGGAACTTACCCGTGAGGTTGTACCACAACATCGTGGCCGTACCGCGCCTGCTCGCCTTCTACGGCGCGGACGACCCGCTCCCCCACCCCGTGCTCGCCGAGGCGCGCGACGCGCTGACCGCGCACTACCGCGACGAACTCGGTGAGCCGTTCACCATGGCCGGCGCGAGGACACCATGGTCGCGATCCTCTCCGTGGGCGCACCCCGCGACCTGCTGCTTCGCCCGGCAGGGGGTGGCGGTGCCACGGTCCGCCGCCCGCTCGGGCACGGAGCCCTGATCGTCATGGGCGGCTCCTGCCAGCGCACCTGGGAGCACTGCGTAGCGGTGTTCTGTGGACATACGCTGTGTTGCCTCATGTCGTGTTGCGGCTGAGGGAGTCAAATGGCATACGAATGGCGGCTGTTCTGGGTTGGTGACGGTGGTGATCCCGCAGAGGGCCGACCCGTCCCCGCTGGGAGGACTTGGAGGAGCGTGAGCGGGCGCTTGGGCTGCGCGAGCGGCAGCCGATCCTGGTCTCGCCGGATGGCCGGGTCGATCCTCGGCTGAGTGAGTGCCTGCGACGCTCGGCGTTCTCGGCCAAGTCGCAGGGCACCCAGGTCACGTACGCCCTGCTCTACCGGCTGTTCTTCACGTTCCTGTGGCAGCGCGGGCTGGACTGGGACGAGGCGTCGGAGGACGACGTCGAGGACTGGGAGGACTGGCGCCGACGCGGGGCGACGAACCCGGCGCCGGTCGACGGCGGGACGTGGGCGAAGGAGCGGGCCGCGTTGAAGCTGCTGTACGCCATCGCGGCTAAGCGCGGCCTCGTATCGTCGAACCCGGTGACGCTCACCTCGCCGTCGGACGTGAAGACCTCGGACGTGAAGTGGCTGTCGCCCCGCGCCTTTCGGCTGTGGCGCAGCGTCGGGCTCGGCGGCATGCTGCCGGGCGGCCTGGAGGACGAGGCGTGACGCGGCCGATCAGCCGGCCGGGACACGGCCTACGCCGACCTGATGTACTCCAGCGGCCTGCGGCGCCGCGAGGGCGGCACCCTGCTGCTCTGCGAACTCCCGGCGCTCGGGCGACGGAACTACTACGCGGGCAGGGCGGGCCAGGCCGTGGCCAAGCGAGCCGGCTACACATTCTACGTCGGCCATCCGGCGCTGCAGCGCGTCGAGGGCTACCGGGTCAGCACGCGCGCCTTGGCGGTAGCCCGCGCGCGACGGCGCGGCGTCTACGACCGGCTGCCCGGCCTGCGCATCATCCAGAAGGTCAACCGGGCGGGCCGCGTGCAGTGGAGAAGCCGCGACGGGCGTACGGGAGAGAGTGCGCTCGGGAGGCTGACGTCCGCCGAACGGATGCTGCTGTTCGTCGAGGGCGAGGACGGCCTGGAACCGGCGATGCTGTGGCTGACCGAGAGCGGGCTGCCGCTGCGGTACACGAGCTGGACGAAGGTCTTCGAGCGGGCGAGCGACCGGTGCGCTGCTGCGGGGCTCGACGTCTTCGCGACGCCGAAGATGCTGCGGCACTCCATGGCTCTGCGGACGCTGGTTGCGCTGCACAACGCGCTGGACCGCCGGCTCGGGCTGACGCCGGCCGAGCGCCTGCACTACGAGGAGGTGTACGGGCAGGTCTGGCTGATGGTCAAGGACATGCTCGGGCACCGCAGCGAGCAGGTGACGCGGGACGTGTACCTGGAGCCGGTGCGCGGGTTGCAGCTGGAGTCGCTGCTCGGTGACGACGACAACCCCGTGAACGCGGAGAAGATCGCGGAGCTGGCGGCGCGCACGGGCCTGATCCTGGACGCGGCATGAGCGGGCGCCGGGCGGCGCTGCCGCCGACGGACTACCGCAAGGCGCCGGTGCTGGACGCGGACGGCCTGGTCATCCGCCCGGTCAGCGGCGCCGGGAAGTCGTTGGGTGTGTGGGACTTCCGGGACAGCCCCGGGCCCGTCGACTTCCGGCGGGCGCTGGTGGCCGGACTGGCCGCGCAGGGCCGGGGCTGGGGCAGCGAAGACACCTACCAGACGAACGCCAGCACGCTGCGGCTGCTGTTCAGGGACGCCGCAGCGGCCGAGCCACCTGTCACCGCGACCGGGCAGATCACGGTGGAGTGGTGGAAGCAGTGGACCGGCGACATCCACGTCCGCCGGGTCCTGGCCGCGGTCGTCCGCCGGGCGCCCGGGCTGCCGAAGGCGACCCAGGAGTTCCTGCAGACGCCGCGGCGCCGGCCGCCAGCCCGGCGCGGACGCCCGCGCAAGCAGGCCCACACACGGGAGGAACTGCGCGGGATCCGGGATATGGCCGCCGCGACGGTGCGCACCGGGCGGCTGCGGATCGCGGTGAACACCGCGATCCTTCAGCGGTGGCGGGCAGGCGCGATCGAGCGCGGGGACGGCGACTGGCCCCTCGGTGAGGTGCTGGACGTGCTGGCCCGCACCGGGGACCTTCCGCGCTACAACAGCAGTAACGACCACTCGGTGACCGCGTACGCGGAGCGCGCGTGCGGCTTCGAGGGCAACGCCGCCTCGCTGAGCCGTCTTTTCGCGACGCCGTCGGAGATCGGGGCGGCGGCCGTGCTGCTGATCGTGCACGAGGCATGGAACCTGTCGGTGCTGAAGAAGATGGACGTGCCCACCTGGTGGCCGAACGCGGACCGCGAGGACCCCGCCGTGCACTAGGTCGACACGGACAAGGCCCGGCGCGGACGGCGTCGGCACGCGAGCAACACGCTCGTCGACGTCGGCGAGGGCTCCAGCGGCCGGGCCCTGCGGCACGTGCTGGAGCTGACCGCGCCGGCCAGGACCACCCTGGAGGCATTGGGCCGTCCCACGACGAAGCTGCTGGTCGGCCACCGCGGCCTCGGCGGAAGCGAGAATCTCCGCGACCACGCGCTCGGCAAAGCCCTGGACGGCGCTATCCGGCGCTGGCAGCAGCAGGTCCGCGCCGACGGCGTCGACCTGCCCACCCGGGTGAACTCCCAGGCGCTGCGCCACAGCGCGCAGGCGCACCACGGCCGGGCCCGCAACAACACCCAGGCCACCCACGAGCGGGACTACCAGCTGAAGGACGAGGACGTCCGCGCCGCCTCGCGCGGCGCGGTGGAGCTCGGGCTGGCCCAGGCGCTGGCCTCCGCCCGGCAGACGCTTGCCATGCGCCTGGTCGAGGAGGTCGACGCCAAGGGCGAGGTGAGTGCCGAGCTCGTGGTCAAGGAGACCGGGATTGACGTGGAGGTGGCGCGCCGGATCGTGGCCGGCCGGATGCGCACCCCGGTCGCTTCGTGCGCGGACTTCCTCAACTCCGACCACAGCAAGGCCGGGATGCCGTGCGCGGTGTCGTTCCTGCTGTGCTTCGCCTGCCGCAACGCGGTGGCCACCGGCCGCGACCTGCCCCGCATCGCCTACCTGCACAAGGCGCTGGAGTCCCTGCGCTCAGCCGTGACCCCGGCAGTGTGGGCCGCAGACTGGGCGACGCACCACACACGAATCGGCGACTTCCTCACCACCTACACCACCACCGACGCGCGGCCCCAGCTGGTCGCCGCCGTGGCCGACAGCGAGCGGGAGCTGATCCACGCGATGCTGGAACGGAGGCTCGACCCGTGAGCGCGTCCACGCCCGCCCCCGCCGGCCCGGAAGTCGTCGACCCGGTCTCAGACACCTTCGTCCTCCCGTTCAACCGGCTGCGGCCCGGCTTCGACCCCGAGCAGCTGCCACGCTTCCGCGACCTGGCCTGGCGCCTGGCGCTGATCAGCCCCAGGGAGTCCAACCGCTCGCTGGTCATCGACTGGACCCGCTGCCCCGCCGGGCTGCGGCCCGGCATGATGCGCGCGGCCTTCGCCGAACTGAACATCCCGACCCGGCCGTGCTGCTCCAGCAGCGCGCCTCGCGCTCCACCACCCAACCGGCCACCCTGCGCCACAACTTTCAGATCTGGATCCGCTTCGCCACCTGGCTCGACGGTCGCGCCATCACCGAGCTCTCCCAGGTCACCACAGGGGACCTGGAGGCATACGCCGAGCACCTGCGCCCGCTCGGCCGCCGGTGGCGCACCGACGCCAAGGCCCTGTGGGTCATCTCTCGACTGTGGGCCTACGCCCCCTACCTGCCCGAGAGCGACCGGCTGGTCATGCCGCCGTGGGAGGACCCGGTCGCGGTCATGTCCGACTTCCTCGGCACTAAAGACGACACCCCGGGCGGCGAGAACAGCGTCGCGATCGTGCACCCGGCCGTCATGGCCCCGCTGCTGGTGTGGGCGCTGCGCACGGTCCTGGACCTGTCCCCGGACATCCTGGCCGCCGCCCGCGAGCATCGCCGGCTGCTCGCCGCGATCCCCGACCGCGCCCCGCTCGGCGGCACCGAGGCCACGGTGGCCCATCTGCGCGGCCTTCTCGCAGCCGGGCAGAAGCTGCCCTCCAGCGGTGCGCCCGGCGCGACCGCCGTGCGCGCCCGCTTCGGCGGGGCGCCGCCGCCGATGGCCAACACCTTCCTGGCCGGAGCCCTCGGCGTCACCACCTCCCAGGTCGCCCGCGCCCGCGGCATCCTGTCCGACGAGCTCGCCCCGGACGACTTCGGCCCCGCCCCGGTCCTCGATGTTCCGCTCGCCGCCCGGATCGGCGGCTTCCCGTGGCGAGAGCAGATCGGCTTCGACGACGTGGACAACCTGATGCTGCATCTGTCCACTGCCGCCCTGATCTGCTGCGCCTACCTCTCCGGCATGCGGCCCGAGGAGGTCCTGGCCCTGCGCCGCGGCTGCTGCACCCGCGCGGAGCGCGACGACGGCACCGTACGGTTCGAGGTTCGCGGTCGGCACTTTAAGGGAGTCCTGGACGAGGACGGCAACGCGATCGGCGAAGGCGAGCAGCGAGAGGACCCGTGGATCGTGCTGGAGCCCGTCGCGCACGCCATCGCCGTCGTCGAGGAACTCGAAGACGGCGAGCAGCTGTTCACCCGCACCCTCTACCGGTATGCCAAGGGCACCTGCATGCCGCGCACCGGCCTGTCTTCCGACACCGCAGTGGAACGGTTCCGTGCCTTCACCGCCTGGGCCAACCAGCTCGCCGCCGCCCGTGACCGGCCCCACGAGCTGATCCCGCCCGATCCCGACGGCGCCGTCGCCTTGCGCCGCTTCCGCCGCACCATTACCTGGTTCATCTATCGCCAGCCCGGCGGCCGGATCGCGCTCGCGGTGCAGTACGGGCACGCGGCCACCGCCATGTCGGAGTCTTACGCCGGCCGCTCGAAGGCCGACATGCTCGAGGTTCTAGACCAGGAGAAGGGCCTGGCCCTGGCCGAGACCCTCGCCGGGGCCGGCGAACGCATCGCCGCCGGCGAGAAGGTCAGCGGCCCGGCCGCCGACCGCTACCGCGCCGCGGCCGCCGAGTTCTCCGACCGCTACGCCGGGACCTACCTCGGACGACGCGAACTGCGCGCGCTGGTCGCCAACCCCCGCCTCCAGGTCTACGAGGACCCCAGGGCCTTCTTGACCTGCAACCACGTCGCGTTCACCGCGCTGTGCAGCCCCGACCGCGACCGGGCGGGCGACGGCGCCCGGAGGAGCACCCCCGACCACTCCCGCTGCCACCCGGCGTGCGCGAACATCAGCCGCACCGACAGCCAGATCATCGCCCTGCGCACCGAGGTCGCGCGGATCGACGCGGACGCCGACGCCGGCCTCGACCCCTACCCCATCGCCGCCCGCGAACAGCAGCGCAAGGCCCAGCTCAACGACATCATCCGCCGCCACGACGCCCAGCAGGCCGGCACCGGCGTCGAGGAGCGACGATGAGCACCCCCGCCGCAGCCTCCCCCGGCCCGCACGACGGCGCGGCGCTGGCCCAGCTCGTCGGCGACGCCTACGCCCACGCCCAGGGCCACGCCACCGCCGAGGACGCCGCGGAGATCAGAGCGATCACCGACGCCATGGTGCGCCTGCTGATCGGCGCCCCACTGCGCTCCGACGGCAAGCTGACCGTCGTCTCCCTGGCCACCGAAGCCGGACTGCGCCGCAACAAGCTCACCCACAAGCACACCGGTCTCAAGGACCTGTTCTACGCCCTGGTCAAGGCCCGCAGCCCCGTCCTCGATGCGCTGCCTGATTCGGTCCGGGCCCGCGCGGCCAAGCAGCAGCAGGATCTGGCCCGCGTCCGCGCCGAACGCGACGATCTGCGTGGACAGGCGCAGCTCCTAGCGCGGATCGTCCACGTCCTGGAGATCGAGAACAGCAAGCTCAAGGAGATCAACGCGGCCCTGGAGCAGCAGGTGGCCGCTCAGGCATCCGTCCCCGACCTGACTCGCTGGCGGCGCCGGTCCTGACCGCGGGCTCAACGCCGAGGGGCGGCACCCGCCCGGGTGCCGCCCCTCTTTCGCCCGGTGCCTTACAGCTGCTAACGCCCGCGAGGGCGGTCACTCGTTCTGGCTTGCCTGCGCGAGGCGTACTTCCTCTGCATCGAGTTGTTCCTGCAACCGCAGCAGAACGGCGTCATCGATGCGGTGCCCATCGCGCAGGGCGATGACGGCGGAGCGCTTGTATTCCAGGAGCGCCAGGCGCAGGGAGGTCTCCTGTCGCCGGCGTCGCAGCAGAGGTTCGGACTCAGGGTCACTCGCGGCACCGGCGGCGTGCACTGTACTCAGGTGCGTTTCGTACTCGGTCTTCAGTTTCTCGACAGTCTCGGCGTCGGTACCGAGGTCGGCCGCCGTCGCGGGGAGAGCGTCCAGCGCGGCCCGAGAGGCAGCGATCCGGGCGAGGGCGAGCTCCTGCTCGGAGTCCGTGCCCTTGGGCAGCCGTGCCCAGCGGGCGACGGCCGGAAGCACCAGGCCCTGCACCACGAGGGTGGCGACGACGACACCGGCGGTGACGAAGACGATCGTGTCGCGGTCGGGGAACGACGTGCCGGAGTCGAGCGTGTAGGGCACGGACAGGGCCAGGGCCAGGGAAACGGCTCCGCGGAAGCCAGCCAGAGCGCTGACCACCCGGGCGCTGTGCCCCATCCGGCGTCCGCGCTGCTGCGGACGCCGGTCCAACGCCCTGATGGTGTACACCGCGACGAACAGGAACAGGAAGCGGACGATGACCAGCGCACACGCCACCGCCACCACCATCACTACGGCCTCGGTCAGAGCCGTACCGGACAAGGCGCGGACCGCCGCTTGTGCTTCGAGCCCGACCAGAACGAACAGGGCGCCGTTCAGGAGGTACATCGCTAGGGACCAGAAGGCTTCTGTCTGCCGCCGGGCCGCGGCCCGGCCCAGGCTCGGCCCGGCCTGGCTCATGATCAGCCCGCACACCACCACCGCGAGCACGCCTGACGCCTCGACCTGCTCGGCTACCAAGTAGGCGCCGAACGGGATCAGGATGATGGTCAGGTTGTCCAGCAGCGTGTCGCCGAGTTGGCGCACCCGGCGCCGAAGCTGGATGCCGAGCCACGCCACCACCGCTCCAGCCGCGAGGCCACCACCGTAGGACAGCGCCACCAGACCACTTACGTGGGCCACGCTGAGGTGCTCGGAGCCGACGGTGACGCCGACCGCGAGGCTGTAGACGACCAGCGCGGTGCCGTCGTTGATGAGAGATTCGGCGCGCAGCAGTGTGACGTTGCGCTGGGGCAGGAGCCGGGATGCCACGCTGACGGCGGTGGCGTCTGTCGGTGCCACAGCGGCGCCGAGCACCCAGGCCGGGCCCCACGGCAGACCGAGCACGTGGGCGAGCGCGGCCACGGCCCAGGCGGTGACGGCGACCAGAAGCGTGCCGGTCAGCACGATGCCGCGCAGGTCCCGACGGATCGCACGCAGCGAGGTGGTCACGCTCTCCCAGTACAGCAGCACCGGCAGGAAGACGAGCAGCAGCACATCCGGCGGGAGTTCCGTCTCACGCAGCGCGGGCACGAAACCGAGGGCCACGCCGGCGGCCAGTTGCAGGACGGGCGCGGCCACTCGAAGCCGGTGGGCGAGGGCCCCGCTGGCGAGCAGGGCGCACCCGAGGATCACGATGAACTCGAGCGCGGCCATGAGTTCTCCTCCCAGGGATGGCCGGGTGAGCGGTGACGGGCACTCCGGAGCCTCATGCTCACACGTGGTTCGGCCGGCGCCGTGCGTCGGCGTCGCGCGCCGCTGTTGAGCCGGTGTGTCGGCGCGCAGATGGGCGGCACCACTGGTTGCTGGCGGTGCCGCCCGGTAGGTGCGGCATCCCGACCGCAGGGACACTGGACGTGGCGTAACAGCAGCCACAACGAGGGATCCGGACCCAACCCACAGCCCCGGCAAGGAGTCGCCATGCCCACCCCCGATGCAACGGCCATCGCGGAACTGCGGGGAGCCCACCGCGCCTACCTTGACGCCATGCTCGAAGGGGACACCGCAACTCTCGGTGACCTGCTCGCGGAGGATTTCACTCTCACCCACATGACGGGATACGTGCAGCCGAAGGCCGAGTGGCTGGCGCAGATGCGGCAGGGGCAGTTCGTCTACCACTCCATCGAGGAGAAGGACACAGCGCTCGACGTCGATGGCGACGGCACGGCCCGCCTTACGGTCCGGACCGTGACCGACGCCACCGTGTACGGCACCCGTGCAGGCTGGCGTCTGTGCCTGGCCACCGATTACGCCCGTCATGACGACGTATGGGTCGCCCAGCGGACCGTCGCCACGACCTGGTGAAGTCGGTCGTCGGCTCGGGTCTGGCCCGGTCTCGACGGCCCGCTCATGCCGGCCCCATAGGGAGGACCTGTCCCGGTGGCCGGGGAACCCGGCTGTGATGTGTCGACCCCGGACCGGTGCAGGGGTTCGGGCTTACGGCTGGCTGACCGTGAGGAGCGACTTGATCGCGCGGCGCTCGTCCATCGCGGCGTAGGCGTCGGCGACGTGGTCGAGGTCCGTGCAGTAGTTGAAGACGAGTCCGGGGTTGATCGCCCCGTCCAGGACGTGCGGCAGCAGTTCGGGGATGTAGTGGCGGGCGGGGGCGACGCCTCCCTTGATGCCGACGTTCTTCCAGAAGAGGGTCTTGTACTCGAACTTTTCGTACAGCGGGACGCCGACGGCGCCGATCATGCCTCCGGCGCGGACGATGCCGGCGGCCGTTTCGATGGACTGGTCGGTGCCGACGCATTCGAGTGCGGCGTCGACACCGGCGCCGTCGGTGAGACGGAGGACGGTCGTGACGGCGTCGTCGCCGCGTTCGGCGACGATGTCGGTGGCGCCGAACTCCTTGGCCAGGGCTTGCCGGTCGGCGTGGCGGCTGAGCACGATGATCCGGCCGGCGCCGAGAAGCTTGGCGGCCAGCACGGCTGAGAGGCCGACTGCGCCGTCCCCGACGACGGCGACGGTGTCGCCCTGCTTCACGCCCGCGCTGACGGCGGCGTGGTAGCCGGTGCACATGACGTCGGAGAGGGCGGTGAAGGAGGCGAGCTGGGCGTCGGTGAACCCGTCGGCCGGTGTGGGGACCTTCACGAGGGTTGTGTCGGCGTAGGGTGCGCGGACCTTTTCGCCCTGGCCGCCGTCGGTTTCGCCGTCGCCGAAGGCTCCTCCGTGCTCGCAGTTGGATTCGAAGCCGGCCCGGCAGGCGGGGCAGGTGCCGTCGTTGTAGGTGAAGGGGGCGATGACGAAGTCGCCGACCTCCAGGTTCTGCACGTTCTCGCCCACTGCTTCGACGACGCCGATGTACTCGTGGCCGATGCTGCCGACCTTGTGGGGGTTGATGCCGCGGTAGTACCAGAGGTCGGAGCCGCACACGCAGCCGCGCACGACGCGGACCACGGCGTCGGTCGGCTGCTGGATGGTGGGGTCGGGGCGTTCGCCGAGCTCGATGTGCTTCTCGCCTCGGAAGATGGCTGCCTTCATGACGGTCTCCTCAGGGATCGGATATCGGGTGTCAGGGGGTGTGGGCGTGACGTCGCAGGTCGGCGCGGACACGCTCGGGTTCTGCCTCCGGCCGTGGTCCGGGCCGGTCGCGGGCGCCGTCGAGGTCGCCCGGCCGGTCGGGTTCGGCTGCGAGGAACGCGCCCGGCCAGTCGGTGACGGCCGGGCCGTCGGCCGAGAAGACCTCCACGGTCCGGCCCGTTGCCGACTCGGTCAGCAGCGCTTGGACGAGCGTCTCGGCGACGTGGTCGCGGCGGACGGGCCCGTACTCGGTCAGGTCGCCCTGGCGCAGGTCCACCTGCTGGTGGGAGCTGCTGCCGGCGTCGAACCAGCCGGGCCGGACGATCGTGTACGGCAGGCCGGTGACCCGCAGGAGGCGCTCACCGCGTCGCTTCCACTCCAGCAGCTCCCGTGACTGCCCGCCGGTGGCGGTGACGCCGATCGAGCTCATCAGCACCACGGGCAGCCGATGTCCGTCGAGCGCGTCGAGTACCGCAGGTACGGCGCCGTAGTCGACCGCGGCGTAGTCGCCGGACCCGTAGGGCGCGCCGTGGGTCATCACGATGGCGTCGACGCCGGCGACGGCGGCGCGCACGGCCGTCGGGTCGGCCAGCTCGCCTGCCACCACTTCGACGCCGTCGGGCAGGGTCCGTCGGGCGCGGTCGGGATTGCGGGTGAGCACGCGCGGCAGGCGGCCCAGCTCGAGCAGCCGGGCGGCGACGAGGCGTCCGATACTGCCCGTGCCGCCGATGATGAGGACGCGGCTCATGTCCGAGGGGGCTGGCTGTGTCATGCCGTCAGCCCCTTGAAGGTCGAGCCGTCGATCACGAACCGGTACCGGACGTCGGAGGCGTTGATCCGCTCGTAGGCGGTGTTGATGTCGTTCGCGCCGATCAGCTCGATGTCGGCGGTGACCTGGTGCTCGGCGGCGAAGTCGAGCATCTCCTGCGTTTCGGCGATACCGCCGAACAGGGAGCCGGCGTAGGAGCGGCCGTTCTGCAGCAGGGGGAAGACGTCCAGGGCCATCGGCTGGGTGGTGACACCCACGCTGATCATGGTGCCGTGCAGACGCAGCAGGCCGAGATCGTCCGCCAGGTTGATGGGGGCGCTGACGGTGTTGAGGATGATGTCGAAGGTGTTGGCCAGCTCGGTGAACGCGGTGCCGTCGCCGGTCGCGGCGTAGTGGTCGGCGCCGAGGGCCGCGGCGGCTTCGCGCTTGCTGTCCGACCGGGACAGCACGGTGACGTCGGCGCCCATGGCCTTGGCCATCTTCACGCCGAGGTGGCCCAGGCCGCCGAGGCCGACGACGGCGACCTTGGTGCCCGGCGCGGCGCCGAAGCGCTTGAGCGGCGCGTAGACGGTGATGCCCGCGCACAGCAGCGGTGCGGCGGCGGCCGGGTCAAGGCCGTCGGGGATGCGGACGACGAAGTCCTCGGGGGCGACGATCGCCTCGGAGTAGCCGCCCTGGGTGTGGGCGCCGGGCTCGGCGGGGTCGGGGCTGCCGAAGACGAGGGTGTGGCCGTTCAGGCAGTACTGCTCCTGTCCGGCCCGGCAGTTCTCGCACTCGCGGCAGGAGCTGGCCATGCAGCCGATGCCGACCAGGTCGCCGACCTGGTGGCGGGTGACGGCGGAGCCGGTTTCGGTGACGCGGCCGACGATCTCGTGGCCGGGGACGAGCGGGCTGACCGGGAGCGGGCCGAAGGAGCCGTCGACGAAGTTCATGTCGGAGTGGCAGATCCCGCAGTACAGGATGTCGATTCGGACGTCGTGGGGGCCGACGTCGCGGCGCTCGAGGGTGACGGGGGCGAGCGGCTGGCCGGCCTCGCGGGCGCCGAAGGCGTGGACGGTGGTGGGCACTGTGGTTCCTTTGCGCAGGTCGTACGGGGTGAAAGTCAGGCTTCGGGGATGGCGCGACCGAAGGCGGCGAGGGTGACGTTCTCGGGCTCGGGACCGCCGCGCCGGCCGGTCTCCAGCGCGTCCAGCGCGGTGAGCTCGTCTGCCGTGAGCTCGAAGTCGAAGACGTCGATGTTCTCGGCGATCCGCTCGCGCCGGGTGGACTTGGGGATGACCGAGCGGCCCTGCTGCAGGCCCCAGCGCAGCAGCACCTGCGCGGGGCTCTTGCCGTGCGTCTCGGCGATGGCAGTGACGGCCGGGTCCTGGAGGACGCTTCGGCGGTCCTCGCCGTAGCCCGGGTAGAAGGTGATGCCCCCGATGGGGGACCACGCCTGGTTGAGAATGCCGTGGGTGTCGTCGAAGTCGAGCACCTCGCGCTGCTGGAAGTAGGGGTGGATCTCCAGCTGGTTGACCGCCGGCACGACGGACGTCGCATCGAGCAGCGTGGTCAGGTGGTCGACCATGAAGTTGCTGACGCCGATCGCGCGGACCTTCCCGTCGGCCAGGAGCTTCTCCAGGGCGCGGTAGGCGGCGAGGGTCTTGTCGAACTCGGACGGCAGCGCCTGGTGCAGGATCAGCAGGTCGATCTGGTCGACGCCGAGCTTGGCGGCGCTCTTGTCGAAGCCGTGCAGAGTCTCGTCGTAGCCGTGGTCGCTGATCCAGATCTTGGTCTCGACGAAGATGTCGTCGCGGGGCACCCCGGAGTCGCGGATGGCCTGGCCGACCTCGCGCTCGTTGCCGTAGGCGGCGGCGGTGTCGATGTGCCGGTAGCCAAGCTCCAGCGCTGCCTTGACGGCGGCCTGCGTCTCGTCGGGCGGCGTCTGGAACACGCCCAGGCCGAGGGCGGGCATCTCGACGCCGTTGTTGAGGGTGAGGGTCTGCATCACATGGTCCTTTGCTTGCGGGACGCCCGTGCGGGCACGATCAGGGCGAGGACGGCGACGACCGCCAGGGCGAGCAGGACGGCGGAGCCCGTCAGCGCGGTGCCGGAGCGGGCCGCGATGTCGGCGGCCGCGTGACCGGTGGAGACGGTGGCGGCCACGGCCGTCAGGATGCTCAGGGCCAGTGCGCTGCCGATCTGGTGCACGGTGTTGACCAGCCCCGAACCGGCCCCCGCGTCCTCGGGGGCGACGCCGTCGACGCCGCTGGAGGTCATCGGGGCCAGCGCCAGGCCCTGGCCGGCACCGATGATCACCATGGGCAGGGCCACTCCGGTCAGGTAGGGGGTGTGCAGGTCTAGGCGGCTCAGCCAGGCCATGCCCACAGTCGTCAGGGCGACCCCCGCGGCCAGGACCTGGGGCCTGCCGAACCGCTCCAGCAGCCGGGGTACGCGGACCGCGAAGACGAAGTTGACCAGCGTCATCGGCAGGAACGCCAGGCCCGCCTGCAGAGGCGTCCAGCCGTAGACGCTCTGTACAAACTGCGCGGTGAAGAAGAAGAACCCCATCATCGCGCCCATGTACAGCATCCGGGTGACGTAGGCGCCGGACCGCTCCCGGCTCGCGAACAGCCGCAGCGGCACGATCGGCTGCGCGGCCCGCCGCTCCACCCCGACGAACAGGACCAGCAGCACCGCGCCCGCTGCGAGGGGGAGCAGAGTGGCAGGTGCCGTCCAGCCGTGATCGGCCGCGTCGACGATGCCCAGCACCAGCGCGGTCGACCCCAGCGTCGCCAGCAGCGCCCCGGCCACATCGAACCGGCCGCCGCGCCGCTCGGTCTCAGGCAGGAAGCGCACCGCCAGCACCATCATCACGATGCCGATGGGGACGTTCAGGAAGAACCCGGCCCGCCAGGAGATCAGGTCCGCGACCATGCCTCCGACGACCAGCCCGAACGCCGCGCCGAGTCCGGCCACTGCGCTGTAGGCGGCCATGGCCCGGTTGCGGGCCTTGCCCTCCGCGAAGCTGCGCGTGAGCAGGGAGAGCGCGGAGGGGGCAAGAACGGCGGCGCCCACGCCCTGCAGAGCCCGCGCCGCGATCAGCCACCAGGCGCTCTGGGCTGCGCCCACCAGCAGCGAGGCCAGTGAGAAGACGACCAGGGAGTACAGGAAAACCTTGCGGTGCCCGAAGAGATCACCGGCGCGTGCCCCCAAGAGCAGCAGCCCGCCGAAGACCAGGACGTAGGCGTTAGTGATCCACGACAGGCCCGTCTCGGAGAAGCCCATGTCCAAGCGGATCTGCGGCAGCCCGGTGAACACGATCGAGTTGTCCAGGATGACCATGAAGTAGCTGATGCAGATGATCGCCAGAATCAGCGTCGAACGCTCCGGGCCCCCGGAGAAACCCTGCGCCTGGCGGCGCGGGGCGGTGGTCCTGCCGCCGCTCGGCCCGCCCTGACGGCTTGAGTCGGCGACCGGCCCGGCGGGGGCGTCGCCGGTGTCGTGGGTGGCTGCTGTGCGCACGGTCTTCCTCGCCTCGGTCGGGAGTGCGGCCCGATCCCGGGCCGCCGGTCTTTGGCTTCTCCCAGGTAACGGCACCTCGAAGGGACAGTGGGAGTCACTGCTCTTCCAGGTACTGGCAGTACCTCGCAGGCCTGCCCGGGCCGACCTACCGTGGAGGAGCCGGCACACCGAGCAGACCGGCCGGGAGAAGTGCGCCGTGCCCCCCTACTCGAGGGTCAGGTCCGGCCCGACGGCGGACGCGACTGGCCCGGTCAGAGCCGGGCACCCAGACCAGGAAATGAGCATGACCGACCACACCAAGAAGGACGTGGCCGCCGAGGTGCGGGAGTTCCTCAGCACCCGGCGGGCCAGGATCACCCCTGAGCAGGCCGGGCTGCCGGTCTACGGCGGGAACCGCCGTGTCGCGGGGCTGCGGCGCGAAGAGGTCGCCCTGCTGGCGGGCATGAGCGTGGACTACTACGTCCGCCTGGAGCGCGGCAACCTCGCCGGCGCCTCGGACTCCGTCCTCGAGGCCCTCGCGCACGCCCTGCAGCTTAACGAGGCCGAACGCACCCACCTCTACGACCTGGCCCGCGCCGCCAGCCCATCCGGCCGTCGGCCGGCGGTGACCTCCTCACGCGTGCGGCCGACGATCCTGCGGCTGCTCGACTCGATGACCGGCGTACCGGCGTTCGTCCGCAACGCCCGCTTCGACATCATGGCCGCCAACGCCCTGGGCCGGGCGCTGTACGCGCCGCTGTTCGACTCACCGCTGTTCGCGCAGCGCGGGCCGGTCAACAGCGCCCGCTTCCTGTTCCTCGACCCCGCCAGCCAGGACTTCTGGGTCGACTGGGACAAGGGCGCCGACGACGCCGTGGCCTTCCTGCGCACCGAGACGGGCCGCGCGCCGCACGACAAGGCCCTCACCGACCTGATCGGCGAACTGACCACCCGCAGCAGCGACTTCGCGCGCAGGTGGGCACGGCACGACGTGAAGTTCCACCGCTCCGGCCTGAAGAACCTCCACCACCCGCTCGTCGGCGATCTCTCCCTGCCCTACGAGGCGATGGAACTGCCCTCCGACCCCGGCCTGCGCCTCAACTTCTACACGCCCGAGCCGGACTCCCCCGAACAGCAGGCCCTGAACCTGCTCGCGAGTTGGACCACCGCCAGCACCAGCACGGTCGTGCCCTCCGGCAACGACTGATCCCCCACACGAACGAGGAGAACCACTCCATGCAGTACCGACCGCTGGGCCGTACCGGCGTCCAGGTCAGCCCGCTGTGCCTGGGCGCGATGATGTTCGGCCCCTGGGGCAACGAGGACGAGAGCGACTCCATCCGGATCATCCACCGCGCCCTCGATGCGGGCATCAACTTTGTCGACACCGCGGACGTCTACTCCGCCGGCGTCTCGGAGGAGATCGTCGGCAAGGCGCTGAAGGGCCGTCGCGAGGACGTCTTCCTGGCCACCAAGTTCTTCATGCCCATGGACCAGAACGACCCCAACCAGCGGGGCGGTTCGCGCCGCTGGATCATCCGCGCGGTCGAGAACTCCCTGCGGCGGCTTGGCACCGACCACATCGACCTCTACCAGGTCCACCGCCCCAGCCCCGACACAGACGTCTCGGAGACCCTCGGCGCCCTCACCGACCTCGTCCGCCAGGGCAAGGTCCGCTACATCGGCTCCTCCTCCTACTCCGGCTCGCAGATCGTCGAAGCCCAGTGGACCTCGCGCGAGCGAAACCTGGAGCGCTTCGTCACCGAGCAGCCGCCCTACTCGATCCTCGTCCGCGGCATCGAAGAGGACGTGCTGCCCACCGTGCGACGCCACGGCATGGGCACCCTCACCTACAGCCCGCTCTCCGGCGGCTGGCTCTCGGGCCGCTACCGCAAGAACGCCACCGAAGGCCCCGCCTCCGCCGCCCGCCCCCAGGCACGCTTCGACATGAACACCCCCGCCAACCAGCGCAAGCTCGACGCCGTCGAACAGCTCGCTGTCCTGGCGGAGAAGGCCGGCCTCTCCCTGATCGAACTCGCCGTCGCCTTCGTCATCAACCACCCCGGTGTCACCTCGGCGATCATCGGACCTCGCACCATGGAGCAGCTGGAGGCGTTCCTGCCCGCCGCCGACATCACCCTGTCCTCCGACGTCCTCGACGCCATCGACGAGATCGTCGCCCCGGGCGTCACGGTCAACCCGGTCGACAACAGCTACGGAGACTTCGAGCTGCGGGCCGACCAGCGACGCCGCTGACATGAGCCAGCTCGGCAGGTCACGGCCAGCCGAGCCGGAACACCAACGCCGCCCACCGGCGAACAACCGCCCCCGGACGCTGCGCCGGGGCGCTCCACCGGCTTGCGGGCCAGTGCGAGTCCACCTCGGCGCTGCAAGTGCGGCAATGGTAGATAGCGCTTCTCGCAACAAACGCGATCACTCGAAATCGAAGAAACCGCACCTGTCAGGCTTCAAACCGACGGGTGCTCCGGGCGACAGCCATCTTCGCGCCCCCGTCGCCCTGGTAGCGTCTCGGCCGAGCGGCAACACGCGGCAACCGTCCGCAGAACCCAAGAGCGCCCGGGTGACAGAACCACGGATCAGCATCCAGTTCCGCCCGGCGGGGGTGCGCTGAGGCCGCATCTGGTTTGCTGTCCTGGTCGAGCAGCCAACCGGGAATGTGGGACGGACGATGCGGGCGGACGTGCAGCAAGTCGCCGACGGCACCTATCTGGTGCACGGCAGCAACACCAACTGGGTGATCCTGACCGACGGCGACGCGGCCACCCTGATCGACACCGGCTACCCCGGTGACCGGGAGCAGCTCCTCGACTCGCTGGACGCGGTGGGAAGTTCACCTCAGGCAGTGGCCGCCGTGCTGATCACCCACGCCCACAACGACCACTTGGGCTCCGCCGAGTACCTGCGCGCCGCCTACGGCATCCCCGTCCAGCTGCACGCGGACGAAGTGCCGCACGCGCGGCGGGAGTTCCTGCACCAGGTGACCGTCGGGACGGTGCTGCGCAACGGCTGGCGGCCGGGCGTGCTGCCGTGGGCGGTGCACTCGCTCCGCGTGGGCGGCACCGCGCACCTGCCGGTCGCCGCCCCCGAGGCGTTCCCGGTGACGGGCCCGCTGGACCTGCCGGGGCGGCCCGTGCCCGTGCACACGCCGGGCCACACCCGCGGCCACGCGGTCTTCCACCTGCCGGACGCGGGCGTGCTGATCTCCGGCGACGCCCTGGTGAGCGGCCACCCCACCTCCCGGATCCGGGGCCCGCAGCTGCTGCCCGCCATGTTCCACCACGAACGCGCCCGGGCGCTGGCCTCGCTGGATGTCCTCGAAGACCTCCCCGCGGACGTGCTGCTGCCCGGCCACGGACCCGTGCTCCACGGCCCGGTCCGGCAGGCCGCGCAGCGGGCGCGCGAACAAGCCCTCTAAGGTTTCCGCCATGGCCTTGCAGATCAGCGCCACCAACCCGGAGCATCCCGCGCTCCTGCTCGAACTGCCGTGGGACACACCGCTCGAGGAGTGGCCCGAGAAGTACCTCGTGCCACTGCCGCGCGGCATCTCCCGGCACGTCGTGCGCTACGCCCGGGCCGACGACGAGGTGATCGCCGTCAAGGAACTCGCCGAGCGGCCCGCGCTGCGCGAATACGAGCTGCTGCGCGACCTGGACCGGCTCTCCATCCCCGCGGTGGACCCGCTCGCCGTGGTCACCGGCCGCACCGACCGCGCGGGCGCCCCGCTGGAGCCGGTGCTGATCACCCGGCACCTGGGCGGCTCGTTGCCGTACCGGTCGATGTTCGAGACGACGCTGCGCCCGGCCACCATGCACCGGCTCATGGACGCCCTCGCCGTGCTGCTGGTGCGCCTGCACCTGGCCGGGTTCGCCTGGGGCGACTGCTCGCTGTCCAACACGCTCTTCCGGCGCGACGCGGGCGCCTACGCCGCCTATCTCGTGGATGCCGAGACCGGCGAGCTGCACCCGCGGCTGAGCACCGGGCAGCGGGAGTACGACCTCGACCTGGCCCGGGTGAACATCAGCGGCGAGCTGCTCGACCTGGAGGCCTCCGGCGCGCTGCACCCCTCGGTGGACCCGGTGGAGTTCGGCACCGAGATCTGCGCCCGCTACCGCGGGCTGTGGGAGGAGCTGACCCGCACCTCGGTCTACCCGGCGGGCAAGTACCACTACATCGAGCGCCGGATACGGCGGCTGAACGACCTCGGTTTCGACGTCGCCGAGATGCAGATCGAGCACGCCTCGAACGGCTCCACGGTCACCTTCGTGCCCAAGGTCGTCGACGCCGGCCACCACCAGCGGCAGCTGCTGCGCCTGACCGGCCTGGACACCGAGGAGAACCAGGCGCGACGGCTGCTGAACGACCTGGAGAGCTGGATGGCCACCCAGGACGACTACGCCCCGGGCGACCCCCTCGCCGCCCGCCCGGAGGTGCTGGCGCACCGCTGGGTGCGGGAGGTTTTCCGGCCCACCGTGCGGGCGGTGCCGCGCGAGCTGCGCGGCACCATGGACCCGGCCGAGCTGTACCACCAGCTGCTGGAGCACCGCTGGTACCTGTCCGAGCGGGCCCAGCACGACATCGGTCTGGACACGGCCGTCGACGACTACGTCAGGAATATCCTGCCGAAGACGCGCGAGACGCTGGAGCCGGCGACGCCGGAGTGAGCCGTCAGGTGTGCGGGACGATCGCGACCGGGCAGCCGGCGTGGTGCAGCATCCCGTGCGCGACGGAGCCGATCCGCGCGCCGAGCCCGGTGCGGCGGGCGCGGCGGCCCACGACCACCAGCTGGGCACGTCCGGCCGCGGCCAGCAGCACCTGTCCCGCGCTGCCCATCTCGACATGCTCGACGACGGAGACGTCCGGGAAGCGCTCCCGCCACGGCCGCAGGGCGTCGGCCAGCGCCTTCGCCTCGTACGGCTCCAGGCCGCCGGCCTCGTCGAGCAGCTTGAGCGAGCCGGGGCTGTAGCCGAACACCGGCGGCAGGGTCCAGGCGCGTACCGCGCGGACGGTGGCGCCCCGCGCCGCGGCCGTCTCGAAGGCGAACCTCAGGATCTCCGCGCTGTCCTCGGGGGTGCCGTGCTGGCCGACCACGACCTCCCGCCCGGCGGCCTCGGCGGCCGGTTCGTCCCCGGCGCGCACCAGGACGACAGGCCCCTCGGCCTCGGCGATCACCTGCTGGCCCACGGAGCCGACCAGGAACCCGACGAGGGCCCCCTGCCCTCGCGAGCCGAGCACCAGCATCTCGGCGTCCGCCGCGGCGGCGGTCAGCGCCCGGGCGGCGCTGTCCTCCACGACGTCCGTGGTCACGGGCAGGTCCGGGTGGCGCCCGGTGATGCTGCGGAGCGCCTCTGCCGCGGCGTCGCACACCAACTGCTGCTGCGACTCCCGGTCCCCCAGGTCGAAGGCGTCGTGCACCTCGAAACGCCAGGCGTGCACCACGCGCAGCGGCAGCCCGCGGCGCTCGGCCTCCCGGCCCGCCCACGCCAGCGCGGCGAGGCTCTCCTCCGATCCGTCCACGCCTGCCGTGATCGGCCGCGTCATGCCACCCACCTTCCCGTGTCGGGGTTCCGTGGACCCCAGTCTTCCCCACCGCGCCCGCGCCGTCCTGAAGGGGCCCCTTCCAGGACGGCGCCCGTCTTCCCGGTACCCGAGCGAAACGGGACGATCGAACATACGATGGCCGGGAGTCGGCGCGGTGACGACGGGGGCGCACCGGGCCCCCGATCCGACCGCTCGGGGTGGGAGACACATGGCACAGGCCGCGGAATCCGCGCGGACCGTCATCATGACCGTGGACGACGATCCGGGGGTCTCCCGCGCCGTCGCCCGTGACCTCAGGCGGCGCTACGGCGAGTCGCACCGGATCGTGCGCGCGGAGTCCGGCGAGTCCGCGCTGGAGGCGCTGCGCGAGCTGAAGCTGCGCGGAGATCTCGTCGCGGTGATCCTCGCGGACTACCGCATGCCGCGGATGAACGGCATCGAGTTCCTCGAACAGGCCCTGGACGTGTACCCGGGCGCGCGGCGGGTGCTGCTGACCGCGTACGCCGACACCAACGCGGCCATCGACGCGATCAACGTGGTCGACCTGGACCACTATCTCCTCAAGCCGTGGGACCCGCCCGAGGAGAAGCTCTATCCGGTCCTGGACGATCTGATCCAGGCGTGGCGCACCAGCGACCACAGGCCGGTGCCCAGTACCAAGGTCGTCGGGCACCGCTGGTCGGCGCGGTCGTCGGACGTGCGCGAGTTCCTTGCGCGCAACCAGGTGCCCTACCGCTGGTACTCGGTCGAGGAACCGGAGGGACGGCGGCTGCTGTCCGCGGCCGGGCAGGACGGGCAGCGACTGCCGCTGGTGATCACCCCTGACGGCACGGCGCTGGTCGAGCCCGAGGCACCCGAACTGGCCGCCCGGGTGGGACTGGCCACGACACCCACGGCCGACTTCTACGACCTGGTCGTGATCGGCGGGGGCCCGGCCGGGCTCGGGGCGGCCGTGTACGGGGCCTCCGAGGGGCTGCGGACCGTTCTCGTGGAACGGTCGGCGACCGGCGGGCAGGCCGGGCAGAGCTCCCGGATCGAGAACTACCTCGGCTTCCCCGACGGCGTCTCCGGTGCCCAGCTCACCGACCGGGCCCGGCGGCAGGCCGCCCGGTTCGGCGCCGAGATCCTGACCGCGCGCGAGGTGACGGGGCTCGAGGTCAACGGCGCCGCCCGTATCGTCCGGTTCGCCGACGGGTCGGCGGTCGCCGCGCACAGCGTGATCCTCGCGACCGGGGTGCAGTACCGGCAGCTGGAGGCCCAGGGCTGCACCGATCTCACCGGCTGCGGGGTGTTCTACGGCTCGGCGCTGACGGAGGCGGCCTCCTGTCACGGGCAGGACGTGTACATCGTCGGCGGCGCCAACTCGGCGGGGCAGGCCGCGATGTATCTGTCCCGGGGCGCGAAGTCGGTGACGCTGCTGGTGCGCGGTCCGGACCTGTCGGCGTCCATGTCCTACTACCTGATCCAGCAGATCCACGAGGCGCCGAACATCTCGGTGCGCAGCCACACGGTCGTGGAGGCGGCACACGGCTCGGACCACCTGGAGCGGCTGACGCTGCGGCACACCGTGACCGGGGACACCCAACAGGTCGACGCCCAGTGGATGTTCGTCTTCATCGGCGCCGCCCCGCTGACCGACTGGCTCGGCGATACCGTGCTGCGGGACGAGCGCGGGTTCATCCTGGCCGGGCCGGACCTGACCCCCGACGGGCGGCCGCCGGCGGGCTGGGAGCTGGACCGGCCGCCGTACCACCTGGAGACCAACGTGCCCGGTGTGTTCGTGGCGGGTGACGCGCGCGCGGAGTCCGCCAAGCGCGTCGCCTCCGCCGTCGGGGAGGGAGCCATGGCCGTGATGCTGGTCCACCGGTACCTGGAGCAGTCATGAGCGGGCAGCCGGTGCCGTGCAGCCCCAGGGAGATCAGCGCCCTGTTCCTGTTCGAGAAGCTGTCGCCCGAGCAGCTGGGACGGCTGTGCAGCGAGGGCCGGGTGGAGCGGTTCGAGCCCGGCCCGGTCTACACGGAGGGCGAACCGGCCACCTGCTTCTACGTGATGATCGAGGGCACCGTGGTGCTGTCCCGCCGGGTGGGCGGCGACGACGTGGAGGTCATCCGTAGCTCGCAGCCCGGTGTGTACGCGGGCGCCATGCAGGCGTACATCGGCGACCGGGTGCGGCAGGTGTACAACAACTCGATGCGCGTCACGGAGCCGACGCGGTTCTTCGTGCTGCCCGCGGACACGTTCGCGAATGTCATGCGGGAGTGGTTCCCGATGGCGGTGCATCTGCTGGAGGGGCTCTTCTTCGGGTCCAAGAGCACTCAGGCGGTGATCGGGCAGCGCGAGCGGCTGCTGGCCCTCGGCTCGTTGTCCGCCGGTCTGACCCATGAGCTGAACAATCCCGCGGCGGCGGCCGTACGGGCCACGGAGACGCTGCGGGAGCGGGTGGCGAAGATGCGGCGCAAGCTCGCCGTCATCGCCGAAGGCCCCTTCTCCCGCGAGCAGTTGGCACACCTCATCGAGATCCAGGAGCGCACGGCCGAGCGGGTCGCCAAGGCGCCGGCGCTCAGCCCCCTGGAGGCCTCCGACCGGGAGGACATGCTCACCGACTGGCTGGAGGACCACGGCATCGACCAGGGCTGGCAGCTCGCGCCCACCTTCGTGCAGGCCGGACTCGACGTCGACTGGCTGGAGGAGGTCGCGGCGGCCGTGGACGAGGAGATCCTGGCGGGTGCCGTGGGGTGGCTCAACTACACGGTGGAGACCGAGCTGCTGATGGACGAGATCGCGGACTCCACCAACCGCATCTCCCACCTGGTCGACGCCGCCAAGCAGTACTCCCAGCTCGACCGCGCCCCCTACCAGGTCGCCGACGTGCACGAACTCCTCGACAGCACGCTGTTGATGCTGTCCGGGAAGATCGGGCCGCGCATCAGGGTGGTCAAGGACTACGACCGTACGCTGCCGAGGATCCCCGCCTATCCGGCCGAGCTCAACCAGGTGTGGACCAACCTGGTCGACAACGCGGTCTCCGCCATGAACGGCACCGGCGGCGAGGGCACGTTGACGGTTCGGACGGCGCGTCGCGACGACCGGCTTCTGGTGGAGTTCCAGGACACCGGGCCGGGTGTGCCGCCGGAGATCCGCGGGCGCATCTTCGACCCCTTCTTCACCACCAAGCCCGTCGGCCAGGGCACCGGTCTGGGGCTGGACATCTCCTGGCGGATCGTGGTCAACAAGCACCACGGCAGCCTGGGGGTGGAGTCGGTTCCGGGCGACACGCGTTTCCGGGTCCTGCTGCCGCTGACCGCCACGGCCGACGACGACACATCACTGAGCCTCACCACCGAGGAGCGGGCATGACCAGCGACAACGCAATCGACCCCGACATCCCGCCGAGCGGCAGCGGCTGCGTGGAGTGCGACGCGGCCGGCGGCTGGTGGTTCCACCTGCGGCGCTGCGCGGCCTGCGGCCACATCGGCTGCTGCGACGACTCGCCCGCCAAGCACGCCACCGCCCACTACCGGGCCACCGGGCATCCGGTGATCCGCAGCTACGAGCCGGGCGAGGGCTGGTACTGGAACTACGCCACGGAGGAGCTGTACGACTCCGGGCCGGAACTCGCTCCCCCGCAGGCCCATCCGGTCGACCAGCCGGTGCCGGGCCCGGCGGGACGCGTCCCGGGGAACTGGGCGGACACGTTGCGCTGACGCCGCGCCCGAGGATGCCCCGCCGTCGGCGGGGCATCCCGGCCGCCGCGGCCGGTGCTCCGTCAGTGACGGTTCGCCGGGGTGTTGGCGTAGGTGACGTTGACCGCGGCCCAGGCCCGGTTCACCGTCTTGTACTCGGTGCTGTTGGCGCCGTAGAGGTCCCTGGCCGCCTTCAGCGTCGCGAGGCGCGCGTCGTGGAAGTCGGTGGTGGAGACCATGTAGCGGGTCAGCGCCCGGTAGAAGATGGCGGTGGCCTTGGAGCGGCCGATGCCCTTCACCGACAGGTTGTGGTAGGTCGGCGAGTTGTAGGTGACCGCGCCGATCGTCTTGCGGCCGCTGCCCTCGGCGAGCAGGTAGTACGCGTGCGAGGAGACACCGGAGCCGGCGTGCACCTCGGTGTAGTACACCGACGGCGACCAGTAGTCGATCGTGCCCTCGAGCTTGTCGAGGGACGGGTGGTCCAGGCGGCGCAGGAACTTCTGCGCCAGGCCCAGCTTCTCGCCGATGAGGTAGTTCGGCGGGTTCTTCGGGTTGTTCGTGTAGAACTCGACGTCGGAGCCGAAGATGTCGGCCAGCGACTCGTTCAGCGACCCGGGCTCGCCGTACTGGTTGCCGTTGGAGTCGACGTAGGTCGGCTCCAGCTTCGCGGTGGCGTCCACGACGCCGTGGGTGAGCTCGTGGCCGGTGACGTCGAGCGCGACGAGCGGCTTCTTGAAGGTCTGGCCGTCGCCGTCGCCGTAGAGCATGCAGTCGCACGTCGGGTCCCAGAACGCGTTCGCGATCCTGTTGCCGAAGTGGACCATGGCCTTGGCACCCTTGGAGTTGTTCTCGATGCCCTTGCGCCCGAAGGTCTTCTTGTAGAAGTCCAGCGTCTTGGTGACGCCGTACTGCGCGTCCACGGCGGCGCTGACCCGGCTGGAGACGGTGCCGTTGCCCCACCTGTTGGTGGTGCTGGTGATCTTCGTGCCGAGCGCGAAGCTCTCCTGGAGCTTGTTCTTGGCGTCCCGGGTCTCCGTGCCGTACCGGGTGGGGTCCTTCAGCAGGAAGCTGGTGCGGGCCGTCTGGGTGGTGGTCAGGGAGACCGTGCCCAGGAACAGGGACGAGCCGGTGCCCGTGACGGTCCTCGGGTAGCTGACGGCCGTGGAGGAGCCGAACGTGCCACCGAGGGCGGCCGGCGGCGCGGCGGCGTCCGTGGCCGGGTTCAGCGTCTCGCCCCGCTCGCGCAGGGTGTCGAGCAGCCTGGGTGACAGGAACTCCTCGCTGTCGGGCGTGTTGCTGCGCACCTTGCCGGTGACGGCGTCGACGACGACCGTGCGGGAGCCCGTGTTCCCGGAGGTGGCGGCGGTGGTGACCCGCACCTGGTAGGCGAGGGCCGAGGCGCCGCCGCGGGCGTCCACCACGAGCTGGGCGGTGCCCGCCTCGCCCCGGGAGGCGGAGGCCGCCTTGGTGGCGGCCTGAGCGGGCGTCAGCTTCGCCTTGGTAGTGGCCGGACGGACGGTGTGGTCGGCGGCCCGGGTGACACCGGTGTACGCCAGCTTCCGGTCGAGGTGGACGACGAGGTCGCCACCGAGCACCGCCATGCCCTGGTGGGTGCGTGTGAACCGGACGTGCCGCGCGCCCTCGGGGTCGAGCATCACGTCCTGGGCCCGCAGTTCGTCCCCCTGGGTGACCCCGGTCGCCGACGCGTGGGCGAAGGCGGCGGCGCGGGCGGCGTCCACCACCGAGGCGGCGGAGGTGCCGGCGGACGCCGCCACGTGGTCCGGCGCCGGGGCGGGAGCGGCCAGCGCCGTGCCGGCCAGGCCCGTGACGGCCGTCGTCGCCACGACGGCGACCGCCACGCTGCGTATGTGGGCTCTGTGCACTCTTGAGGGTCCTTCGTTCGTGAGGGCGGCGGCCACCGGCCAACCGCCCTGCCACACGGCGCAGTTGCGCCATGGGGGCTGGTCGTGCCCCGGAACGGAACACTTATGGATAAGTCATGGGCATGTAAAGCGCGAATGAATCATTCCGTGCAGTCCATGACAATCCTTTGCCAATCCACCCCACTCGGTGATCGGCGGACGACCAACTGTGTGTCGCCTGTGGAGATGTGACGCGATGCGAGATGGTTGCGCTGCCCGAATGTGATCGATCTCGCACGAATCACGCCTGGACGGAGACGAAAGGAAACGCATGGGCCCACGAACGATGTGCAGGAGCGCGGTGCTCGGATCGCTGGTGCTGGGCCTCCTCGCGGGGCCGGCGCACGCGGCGGACCGCCGGCCGGACGCCACCGCGCCCACCCCGCCGGCGGCCCCCGACATGGCGGCACTCGGCGGCCTGCTGCGCACCGCGGTGTCGCGCGGCGCGCCCGGGGCCATGGCGCGGATCGACGACCACCGCACCGCCTGGGACGACCACGCCACGGTCCACAAGGCCACCGAGGGAGTCGCCGACCGTGGGACCGGGGAGGCGATGAACACCGCCGACCGGTTCCGCGTCGGCAGCGTCACCAAGACCTTCTCCGCCGTCGTGCTGCTCCAGTTGGCGGCCGAGGGCAGGCTCGGGCTGGACACGTCCGTCAACCACTACCTGCCGGGGCTGCTGCCGGACGACCGGATCACCGTACGGCACGTGCTCAGCCACCGCAGCGGGCTGTACGACTACACCAACGACCTGTTCGCCCACACCGTCACCGGCTTCGAGGCCGCGCGCAACCACGTCTTCACCTACCGCCAGCTCGTGGCCCGGTCGCTGAAGCATCCGCTCACCCACGCGCCCGGAGCGGCCTTCGACTACTCCAACACCAACTTCGTGGTCGCCGGCCTGCTCATCGAGAAGCTGACCGGCCACCCGGTGCGCACCGAGTACCAGAACCGCATCATCAGGCCCCTCGGGCTGACCGACACCTTCTATGTCCACCCCGACCCGAGGATCCCCGGCCGGTACGCACACGGCTACCTCACCCCGGACGACGCCAAGGCCGCCCTGGTGGACGCCACCGACCAGACCGCGTCCTGGGCGCAGAGCGCGGGCGCCCTCATCTCCTCCACCCGCGACCTGAACACCTTCTTCTCGGCGCTGCTCGGCGGCGGGCTGCTGCCCACCAGGCAGCTGACCGAGATGGAGCGGTGGGTCCCGGCGGGCACCGGCCAGTGGTACGGACTCGGACTACGCCGTCGCGACCTGTCCTGCGGGGTGTCGGTGTACGGGCACACAGGTGTCGTCCAGGGCTTCTACACCTACGCGTTCACCAGCAAGGACGGCCGGCGCAGCCTCACCGCGCTCGCCAACACCTCCAACAACGACGCGGTGCACGAGGCGATGCTGAGCACGCTGGAGTCGGCGTTCTGCGGCAAGCGGTCGAAGGTGCGGGGCGCGGCACCGCTGTCCCGCCCGGCCGGGGAGAAAGCGGTGAACGACCTCGCCCGATGAGCCCCCGATGGACGACCTGGCCCGGTGATCTTGGCGGAATCATCCCCTCCGGGCCAGGATGCCCGCATGAAGGGTGATCTCTTTTCCAGTGAGCACATGGTGGCGCCCACGACCGCACCGGGCATGTCCGTCGAGAACGCCAAGTGCATCAGGTACACGGTGAACGGCGAGATGCTCGCCCGGCAGGGCGCGATGGTGGCCTACCGCGGCAGTCTGCAGTTCGAACGCAAGGGGCAGGGCGTGGGCGGCATGCTCAAGCGTGCGGTCACCGGAGAGGGGCTGCCGCTGATGGCGGTGCGCGGCCAGGGCGATGCCTGGTTCGCGCACGAGGCGCAGAACTGCTTCATCGTCGATGTCGACCCGGGTGACGAGTTCACCGTCAACGGCCGCAACGTACTGTGCTTCGACGCGTCGCTGTCCTACCAGATCAAGACGGTGAAGGGGTCCGGCATCGCAGGCGGCGGGCTGTTCAACAGCGTGTTCACCGGGCAGGGCAGGCTGGGTCTGGCCTGCGAGGGCAATCCACTCGTCATACCGGTCACGCCCGAGCAGCCGGTGTACGTCGACACCGACGCGGTCGTCGGCTGGACCGCCCACCTCCAGACGTCGCTGCACCGCTCGCAGTCCATCGGCTCGATGCTGCGCGGCGGTTCCGGCGAGGCGGTGCAACTGATGCTCCAGGGCCAGGGGTACGTCGTCGTCCGGCCGAGCGAGGCGACCCCGCAGAAGGCCCAGCAGCACTGAGGGGGTCGGTCCCCGGCGGCTGAGCCACGCCGAGCCGCCGCGTGGGCTGCGGCATGTGGACTGCCGAGCAGCTCGGCGGGTACGCCGCCTCGCCGCCGTCTCGTACAAGAAGATCCCCCGGGGTGACCGGGCGAAGGCCGACCCCGGGAGGCATACGTGCTTCCCGGTGGGTCAGCCCACTGCGTCCGCCTCTGAGTCATGCTCAGCTCGGAGACCGGGTCGGCCCCGCCGGCATGGCGGTGCGCCTGTGCGCGCTGGGCGTAGTGGACCGGGGTCGCCGCTTCGGCGGCAGGGACCGGGGTAGAGGCCAGGCCGATCCGCGCGGACCGTCGTGGACTCGTGCCAGGAACGTCACCCCGCCGCCGGCGCCGCCGCCGCGGTGGCCGGTACGCCGACCGCCTCCGTCCGCGTACGAAACGTGTTGACCTGCGCCGCCTCGCCGGGTGAGGGTCGAGGCGGCGCGGATCGTCACCCGCGCCGGGAGGGTGAACTGCCTTGATCGGCATCTCGCAGATCGAAACCGCGGCCGAGCGGATCGCCGGACACGTCGTCCGTACCCCCACCGTGCCGAGTCCCGGCCTGTCCGCGCTGCTCGGCGTCCCGGTGACCGCGAAGCTGGAGCTGCTGCAGCGCACCGGTTCGTTCAAGGCGCGAGGCGCGACGGCGAAGCTGCTGTCTCTCACCGAGGCGGAACGGGCCGCAGGCGTGGTCGCGGTCAGCGGCGGCAACCACGGGATCGCGCTGGCGGTGATGGCCTCCGCGCTCCATGTGAAGGCCACCGTGGTCATGCCCCGGACGGCACCGGCCCGGTCCGTGGAGCTCGCAGCGGAGGCCGGGGCGTCGGTGCGGCTGACCGACGGCATGGACGAGGCGTTCGCCACGGCGACGCGACTGCGCGACGAGGGGCTCACCCTCGTCCATCCCTTCGACGACCCGGTAGTGGTCGCCGGGCAGGGCACAGTCGGCCTGGAGCTGGCCCAGGACGCCGGCGACCTCACCGACGTGCTCGTCAGCGTCGGGGGCGGCGGGCTGATCGCGGGCGTCGCCGCCGCGCTGCACGCGCTGCGCCCCGGGGTACGGGTCTGGGGCGTGGAGACCGAGGGTGCCGAGGCCATGTCCGAGGCGCTGGCGGCCGGTGGCCCGGTGCCGGTGGCGCTGTCCTCGATCTCCACCACGCTGAGCGCCCCGACGGTCTCGCAGCTGACGTACGACCATGTCTCCGCGCTGGTCGAAGAGGTGCTCGTGGTCCCGGACCGGGAGGCGGTCCAGGGGTGTCTGGACCTCACCGAGCACGCCAAGGTCTGGACCGAGCCCGCCGCGGGCTGCCTGCTGCCTGGGGCCCGGCTGGTGCGGGAGCGCGTCGGAGACGGGGCCCGGCTCGGGCTGGTGGTCTGCGGGGGCAACGCGACCACGGCCGACATGATGTCCTGGGCGGACCGGTTCGGGCTGCGGTGAGCGCCCGCCCGCCCGGCGGACTTTGACCGAAGGACAGGAACTCCGCGAGGTCGTGGTCCCGTTGAACGGACCCGGTCCCGGCCGTCGTACCACTGGGAAAGGTGAGAGCCGGGGATTCAGCGAGGGATGCCCATGGTCGAGGCGCAGCCGTCCGCACACGAGTTGGTCGCCGGCCGGTACCGGCTTCTGCAGGTCGTCCACCGCGGGACCAACCACGTCTGCTGGTACGGCGAGGACGTCACCGCGGAACGCCCCCGGCTGGTGACGCAGATCGGGCTCCCGGCCGGTACCGATCCGGAGACGGCCCGCCGCATCACCGCCCGCGTCATGCGCACCTCCGAGACGATGGTGGTGCTGCGGCCGGGCCGGGTGGCCACGGTCGTCGACGCCGTCACGCAGGCCGGGACGCTGTGGACGGTCACCGAGTGGATCGACGGCACGCCACTGGGTGAACTCCTCGCGGAGCAGGGCCCGTTCACGTACGTGCGGGCGGCCCGGATCGGCCTGGAGGTCCTCGATGTGCTGGAGGCCGCCCACGCGGAGGGCTTCACCCACGGCGAACTCGGCCCCGGCCAGGTGTTCGTACGGGACCGGGGCGGGGTCGTGGTGACCGGTTTCGGTCTCTCGGGCGTCACCCTCGCCCCCCGGATCACCTCACCGGCGTACGCC
>NZ_MUBM01000043.1:34966-35406 GCF_002154505.1 Streptomyces carpinensis
GGCGCTCGGCGCGCTGCTGTACAGCATGGTCGAGGGGCGCCCGCCGTTCCGCGACCGGGGCCGGCCCGAGGCCACGCTCAAGGGCGTGGACCGGCTGCCGCTGCGCACCCCGCTGCGGGCCGGACCGCTCACCCGCGCCGTGCAGGGGCTGCTGCGCAAGGACTCCCGGGAACGGCTGACCCGCCCCGTGGTCCACGACGCGCTCACCCGGGTCCTGAACGAGGACCCCGCCACGGTCGCGCGGGAGGTTGCCCGGCCCCGGCTGCGCGGTGCGTACGCGGCGGCGGCCTGGCGGGCGGGCCGTGCCTGGGGCAGACGGGCCGTGGTCACCGGCACCGCCCTCGCCGTCGTCACCGTCGCCGTCGCCGTGCTGGCCGCCACCCACCACCTTCCCGGCACCGGCGGCGCGGGCTCCACGGCCGCCTCCGGCCCCTCCGGGC
>NZ_MUBM01000430.1 GCF_002154505.1 Streptomyces carpinensis
GCGGTGAGCTCCCCGAACGGCACCGGATCCGTGGCCGCGCCCAGGGCGGCGAGCCGTGCCGCCCAGAACGGCTGGTCCGCCGTCACCGGCACCGGCACCGAGGGCACCCCGGCGCGCAGCGCGGCCGCCGAGGTACCCGCACCGGCGTGGTGCACGACGGCGGCGACGCGCGGGAAGAGCAGCGCGTGCGGCAGGTCGCCGACGGTCAGCACGTCGTCCCCCTCGGCGGCGAGCCCGGCGCTGCCGGACTGGAGCACGCCGCGCAGTCCGGCCCTCCGCAGCGCCCCCACGGCCAGTTCGCTCAGCCGCTCCCCGTCACCGCTCGCCATGGAGCCGAACCCGATGAACACCGGCCGCGGCCCGGCCGTGAGGAAGTCCTCCAGCTCGGCGGGGAGCCTCTCGGCCGGATCGACGTACGGCGGCCAGGTGCCGACGACCTCCAGGCCGGGCCGCCAGTCGGCGGGACGTGGCACGAGGGTCTGACTGAAGCCGTACAGGACGGTCCAGTTCGCCGCCTCCTGCCGGCGGCGTGCGGCGGCGGGACGGAGTGGCGCAAGGCCGAGTCCGCCGCGCAGTTCGGCGACCGCCCGGCCGTAGAGGCGGTCGGCCATACGCAGGGCGAACCGTCCGGCCGTACGGTTGCCGAGGCGGCCCAGGGAACGGGTGCCGGTGACGACGGGCGGGAAGTCCCCGGTGGGCTCCGTGGGCGTGAGATACGCGCCGAGACTCGGGGTGCCCGTGGCCTCGGCGAGGTGCCAGCCGAGTGGGGCCGTGGTCGCGGACAGCACCAGCAGGTCGGTGGCGTCGTCCATGACGTCGGCGAAGCCGCGCCCGAGCTCGGTGACGAACGCGACGGCGCTGCGCATCAGGGCGCGCCGGCCGGTGGCGCCGTCCTGGGCCTCGGGGCGCGCGGGCAGGCCCCGGAACCCCAGTCCGGCCCGGCGGACGAGGGGCCCGAATGGCTCCGGCGCGGCCACGGTGACCTCGTGTCCGGCCCGCCGCAGTCCGGCGCCCAGGCCCGTGTAGGGATCGACGTCCCCCCTCGAGCCGGCGGCGGCTATCAGGATTCTCATCGGTTCCTCTCGGGGTCGGTGCGGCGGGAGGCGTTGGCGTGCACCGCCTTGCCCAGGTAGGCGGCGAGGCCGGGGCGCTGCTGCGACGGCGGCACGACGAGGGCGAAGGCGCGCGGGTCGGCGACCACGTCGTCCGCGATGCGCCGGTGCATGTCCGGCGGGCAGGAGGTGAACCAGCGCGAGATGTGCAGGCGGTGCTCCTCGGCGAGGTCCATGGCCCGCTCGCCGTCGGCGGGCTCGCCGTCGTCGAAGGCGGCGAGCAGCTCGGCGCGCCAGGCCGCCGCCTCCCGCATGAGCAGGCGCCAGTCCTCCTTGGTGTGCGCGGCGGCCCGCGCCATCGACTCCCGCTGTCCTTCGGAGTCGGCCCATTTCAGCTGGGCCTCGGTGGCGTAGCTGAGGTCGAAGGTGATCTCGCCGAAGACCTCGAAGCGCTCCTCGGGGGTGAGGGACACGCCGGTCTGCTGGACCTCGATGGCGCGTTCGGCGACCTCGGCCAGCCGCTGCAGCCGCGCGATCTCCTCGCCCAGCCGCCGCTGCCGGGCCCGCAGGTGTTCGAGTGCGTCGGCCTGCGGGTCCTTGAGGATGGTGGCGATCTCGTCGAGGGAGAAGCCGAGTTCCCGGTAGAAGAGGACCTGCTGGAGGCGTGCGAGGTCGCCGTCGTCGTAGAGCCGGTACCCGGCCCGGCTGCGCGCGCTGGGTGACAGCAGCCCGGAACGGTCGTAGTGGTGCAGTGTCCGGACGGTGACCCCGGCGAAGGCCGCCACCTGTCCCACGGAGTAGCTCATGCTCCTGCCCTTTCGTCGGGGTACAGCCTGGAGCCTGACGCGAGGGCAGGGTCAATCGCGGGCCTCATCCGCCGATCCGGCGTGTGAGGTTCAGCAGGTACTCCTTGCGGTCCAGGGGGTTGTGGTCGGTGCGGGGGCGCTCGGGAACAGTGCCGCCTGCGACCGGCGCGTAGTGGTCGAAGACGGTCTCCAGTTCGCCCTCGCCGCTGGTCAGCCCGGGCAGCTGCTGTTCCAGCGCGTGCACGCGGGCCGCCGGGACCTCGCCTTCGAGGACGCAGTCGGTGCCGCGGGTCCGGGTGGTGCGGGGCACGGCCCGCAGTGCGGCCAGCACCGGCAGCAGCGCGCCGAGGGTGTCCGTGGGCGCCTCGATGCGGAAGCGGTGCATCGGCTCGTGGACGCGGGTGCCGGCGCGCCGCAGCGCCTCGACCAGCACGAGCGGGGTCAAACCGCGGAAGTCGGCCCCGGTGCTCGACATGCTCTTGTCGAAGCCCTGGTGGGCGTGGCTCTGCCGAGGCGAGTAGCCGCAGTGGGTCATGGTCACCGTGCAGTCGGTGACCTGCCAGCCGTGCAGGCCCTGCCCGAGCGCCTCGCGCACGGTGTCCTCCACCGCCTTGAAGAAGGCGTACGGCATCGAGCCCAGCTCCACCTCCAGCCGGAAGTCCGTCCCGGAGCCGATCGGCGCGGGGTCGACGCGCAGCCCGACCGTGGCGAGGAAGGGGTTGGCGTCCTTCTTGTTGAACTCCACGGCCGCTCCGGTCCCCACCGGCCGCTCGACGCACAGCGGGGTGGTCTCGCGGAACGTGACGTCCAGCCCGAACTCGTCGGCGAGCGTGGCCTGGACGACCTCTTTCTGCACCTCTCCGTAGAGCGACACGGAGGTCTCCTGCCGCACCTCGTCGTGACGCAGGCCGATCAGCGGGTCCTGCTCGGCCAGCCGGGTCAGGGCGAGGTGCAGGGCGCCGCGGCCGACTCCGGGGCCCGGCACGACGACGGTCTCCAGGGTCGGCGGTGCGAAGAAGCGCTCGTGGGCCTTGCGCGGTCGGCCGACGGCGTCGCCGATCCTGACGTCGGCCAGGCCCCACAGCCGGGCGATCCGGCCGGCGGGGACGGCGTCGGCGCGGACGTCCGTGCCGTGGTCGAAGACGCCGATCGCGGTGACCCGGCCCTCCGTGCCGGACTCGCCGTAGGGGACCCGGTCGCGGACGCGGAGCGTGCCGGAGAACATCCGCGCGTACGCCACCTTCTCCCCCGCCGGTCCTCGCTCGACCTTGAACACGGTGGCCGAGACCGGCCCGTCGGGGTCTCCCGCGGCGGCGGGCAGCAGTTCCCTGACGCCGCCGATCAGCGCGTCCACGCCCGCTCCGGTCATGGCGGAGCCGAAGTACAGCGGGTGTGCGAGGGCCTGGCGGGTCTGGGCGGCGAGGGCCGCGTGCAGGCGGTCGTCGCCGAGGGTGTCCTCGAGGTAGGCGGTCAGCAGGTCGTCGTCGTGGTCGGCGAGGACGTCGGCGGCCCTCGGATCGAGGCCGGGGACGAAGCGGGCCCCGCGGCTGCCGAGCCCTTGGACGTGACCCATCGGCACGGCCGCGGGCGTGAGCCGCCGTGCGACGGCGCGCAGCAGGGCCCCGTCCTGGGCGCCGCGCCGGTCGATCTTGTTGACGAAGAGCAGGGTCGGGATGCGCAGCCGCTGGAGCGTGCGCAGCAGCACACGGGTCTGCGCCTGGACGCCCTCGACCGCGGAGATCACGAGGACCGCGCCGTCGAGCACGCCGAGGACGCGCTCCACCTCGGCGATGAAGTCGGGGTGGCCGGGGGTGTCGATGAGGTTCACGGTCACGTCGTCGACCGCGAAGGAGACGACGGCGGACTTGATGGTGATGCCGCGCTGCCGCTCCAGCGCGAGGGTGTCGGTCTGCGTGCTGCCGGCGTCGACGCTGCCGATCTCGTCGATCACTCCGACGGAGTGCAGCAGCCGCTCGGTGAGGCTGGTCTTACCTGCGTCGACGTGCGCGAGGATGCCGAGGTTGAGCAAGTGCACTGAGCGTCATGTCCTTCTGTGTAGGGGGGATTCCTTCCTGGGTGGACATGGACGCAGTGCGCATCGGTGCTCCTCGCTGGGTGACGACGGGTCGCAGGCAGTGCAGCAGAGCGGCCCGCCCGGAGGCAATGGATTAACCGTCAACAAAGCCCGTCACAGCACTCGCCCTGCCTGGGGCTCGGCCATAGAGTGACGTACACCACGCTGGTCGTTGAATTCCCTCACTCACGCCCATACGGTCTCTGGAGGGCACATGACCCACATCTCGGTCACGGTGGACGGCACGACCTACGAGGACGAGGTGGAGCCCCGTCTGCTGCTGGTCCACTATCTGCGTGACCGGCTCGGCCTGACCGGTACCCCCATCGGTTGCGACACCTCGAACTGCGGGGCCTGCACGGTCGAACTGGACGGCGCGAGCGTCAAGAGCTGCACGGTGCTGGCAGTCCAGGCGGACGGGTGCGAGGTGACCACCGTCCAGGGCCTGGCCCGCGACGGCGAGTGGACGGCCCTGCAACGCGCGTTCCACGAGCGTCACGCGTTGCAGTGCGGCTACTGCACCCCTGGGATGATCATGGCCGCGCGCGATCTGCTGCGGGAGAATCCGCACCCGACCCCGGACGAGGTACGCAAGGGGCTGGAGGGCAACCTGTGCCGGTGCACGGGCTACCAGAACATCGTCCGCGCGGTGCTCGCCGTGGCCGAGGGGGAGACGGCCCCGGCCGATCAGGCCGCCTCCGCGCAGGAGGTGACGGCATGACCGACCAGGCCGTCGAACGCGAGGTCGGCAGGGCCCGGCTGCGCAAGGAGGACGCCCGGCTCATCACCGGGCAGACCAACTGGACCGACAACATCTCCGTCACCGGGCTGCTGCACCTGGCGATCCTGCGCAGCCCCATGGCGCACGCCCGGATCGAACGGATCGACGTCTCCCCCGCCCTCGAACGGCCCGGTGTGGTCGCCGCGTTCAGCGGGCGGGACCTCGCCGAGGGGCTGGGGTCGCTGCCCTGCGCGTGGCCCGTCACCGAGGACATGGTGCTGCCGGACCACCCGCCGCTCGCGCTCGAGGAGGTGCGTCACGCCGGTGACCCGGTGGCGGTCGTGGTGGCCCGCGACCGGTACGCCGCCGCCGACGCGCTGGAGGCGATCGAGATCGACTACGAGCCCCTGCCGCCCGTGCTCGATCTGGAGGACGCGCTCGCCGAGGACGCACCGCTCGTCCACGCCGACAAGGGCACCAACCGCGCCTACGTCTGGCCGCTTGCGACCGGCGAGGACTTCGAGGCGGTCAGGCAGCGTGCGGACGTCGTGCTCAAGCGCCGCTACCGGCAGCAACGTCTGATCCCCAACGCCATGGAGCCACGCGCGGTCGTCGTCACCCCGCTCGCGGCCTCCGGCGAGTACACGGTGTACTCGGCGACCCAGATCCCGCACATCCTGCGGATCATGCTCTCCACGGTCACCGGCGTGCCCGAGCACAAGCTGCGGGTGATCGCCCCCGACGTGGGCGGCGGCTTCGGCTCCAAGCTCCAGGTGTACGGCGAGGAGGCCGTCGCGCTCGAGGTCGCCCGGAGGCTGGGCCGGCCGGTGAAGTGGACCGAGTCCCGCTCCGAGGGGTACCTGGCCACGCACCACGGCCGCGGCATGATCCAGGACATCGAGATCGCCGCGACCCGCGAGGGCCGGCTCCTCGGCCTCAAGGTCGACCTGCTCGCCGACATGGGCGCCTACCTGATGCTGGTCACCCCGGGCATCCCGATCCTCGGCGCGTTCATGTACCCGGCGATCTACAAGATGGACTCCTACGAGTTCAGCTGCACGGGCGTGTTCACCACCCGGACCCCGACCGACGCCTACCGCGGCGCCGGGCGCCCGGAGGCCACGTACGCCATCGAGCGGGCCATGGACGAACTGGCCGCCGAGGTGGGCCTGGACCCGGTGGAGGTGCGGCGCCGCAACTGGATCCGGCACGAGGAGTTCCCGTACACCTCGATCGCGGGCCTGACCTACGACAGCGGCAACTACGAGGCCGCGACCGAGAAGGCGCTCGCCCTGTTCGGGTACGACGACCTGCGCGCCGAGCAGCGCAAGCGCAACGAGCGCGGGGACCCGGTACGCCTCGGCATCGGCGTGTCGACGTACACGGAGATGTGCGGGCTCGCCCCGAGCCGGGTGCTGCGCGACCTCCGCTACGCGGCCGGCGGCTGGGAGGCGGCGAGCATCCGCATGCTGCCCACCGGCAAGGTCGAGGTGGTCACCGGCACCAGCCCGCACGGGCAGGGGCACGTGACCTGCTGGAGCCAGATCGCCGCGGACGTCCTCGGTGTGCCGTTCGAGGACGTCGAGGTGGTGCACGGCGACACGAAGGTGGCCCCGCAGGGCATGGACACCTACGGCTCCCGCTCGCTCGTCGTGGGCGGGTCGGCGGTGCACCGGGCCGCCGAGAAGGTGGTGGAGAAGGCGAGGAAGGTGGCGGCCCACCTGCTCGAAGCCGACGAGGGGGATCTGGGGTTCAAGAACGGCGTGTTCTCGGTGAAGGGATCGCCCGAGGCGCGCAAGTCCATCCAGGAGGTCGCCTTCGAGACCTTCACCTCGCACGACGTGCCCGACGGCATGGAACCCACCCTGAACGCCGACCACGTGCTCGACCCGGAGAACTTCTCCTACCCGCACGGCACCCACCTGTGCGCGGTCGAGGTCGACACCGAGACCGGGCAGACCCGTATCCGGTCCTACGTCTGCGTCGACGACGTCGGCCGGGTGATCAACCCGATGATCGTCGAGGGGCAGGTGCACGGCGGCCTGGCCCAGGGCATCGCCCAGGCGCTGTACGAGGAGGCGGTGTACGACACGGAGGGCAACCTGGTGTCCGGCACGATGGCCGACTACCTGGTGCCGTCGGCGGCGGACCTGCCCGACTTCGTCACCGACCGGACCGAGACGCCCGCGGCCAACCCGCTCGGCGTCAAGGGCGTCGGCGAGGCGGGCACGATCGCCTCGACGCCCGCCGTCGTCAACGCGGTCGTCGACGCGCTGCGCCCGCTGGGCGTGCACGACGTGCGGATGCCGTGCACCCCGGAGCGGGTGTGGGAGGCCGTCCGGGCCGCGCAGCCGGAGCAGTCGTCCGAAGCGTCGCGGAAGGAGGCCTCGGCATGATTCCCCCCGCATTCGACTACGCCCGGCCGACGAGCCTGGACGAGGCCGTGCGCACCCTCGCCGAGGCGGGCGAGGACGCGAAGGTCCTGGCCGGCGGGCAGAGCCTGCTGCCGCTGCTCCGGCTGCGCCTGGCCTTCCCCGAACTGGTCGTCGACGTCGGACGGATCCCCGAACTGCGCGGGATCCGCGAGGACGGCGACACGCTCGCCGTCGGCGCGCTGACCACCCACCACGACGTGATCCACGACCCGCTGGTGCGGCGGCACGCGGGTCTGCTGGCCCAGGCCACCGAGACGGTGGCCGATCCGGCCGTACGCCACCGCGGCACCCTCGGCGGCTCGCTCGCCCACGCCGACCCGGCCGGCGACCTGCCCGCGGTGGTGCTGGCGCTGGACGCGGAACTGGTGGCCGTGGGACCGCGCGGACGGCGCACGATCCCGGCTCGCGAGTTCTTCGCCGACTACCTGCAGTCCACGCTGGCCCCCGACGAACTCCTGGTGGAGATCCGGGTGCCGAAGCGGGAGGGGTGGGGCTTCCACTACGAGAAGTTCCACCGGGTCGCCCAGTCCTGGGCGATGGTCGGCGTGGCCGCGCTGGTGCGGCGCGACGACGGGCACATCGCCGAGGCGCGGATCGGGCTGACCAACATGGGCGCGACCCCGCTGCGGGCCTCGGCGGCCGAGGAGGCGCTGACCGGGGCCGGGGACGCCGAGGCGGTGGCTCGGGCGGCCCAGTCGGCGGCGGAGGGCACCCGGCCCTCGCGGGACGCGTCGGCCTCGCCGGAGTACCGGGCGCATCTCGCACGGGTCCTCACCAAGCGGGCGGTGCTGGCCGCCGCCGGGATGGGGTGAGCGCCGATCACCCCCATCGACAGCCCCGAGCAGGTGCGCGCCCGCCTGGAGGAGACCGGCTACCTCGTCGACGACGGGCTCGCCGTCGCCTGCTTCCTGGCGCTGCGGCTGCACCGGCCGGTCTTCTGCGAGGGCGACGCGGGCGTCGGCAAGACGGCGCTCGCCTCCGCCCTCGCCGAGGCACTCGGCGCCCCGCTGATCCGGCTCCAGTGCCACGAGGGCATCGACGCCTCCCAGGCGCTGTACGACTGGGACTTCCCCCGTCAGCTGCTGCATCTGCGGGCCGCCGAGGCGGCCGGGGTCAAGGACGCCGACCGCCTGGAGCACGAGCTCTACGACCGGCGGTTCCTCGTCGCCCGGCCACTGCTGAGGGCGTTGCAGACGCAGCCGTCGGTGCTCCTGGTGGACGAGATCGACCGGGCCGACGACGAGTTCGAG
>NZ_MUBM01000431.1 GCF_002154505.1 Streptomyces carpinensis
CCGCCGCCGTCGCCGGCGGCGTACCCGGGGGGAGGGACGGCGCGGCTGCCGGCAGTGGGGACCTCAGCGGCGCCCGCCCCCGACGTCCGCCCCGTCGCACACGTGGACAGCTCGGTGCCCCCGGCCGGCGCGGGGCAGGCCATGCCCGCGGAGCACGCCGCGGCGTCGGCGGCCGAGTTGGTCCGCAGGGCCGGCGAGGACCGGGAACTGACCAGGGAGGCGGGAGCCGCTCCCACCCCGGAGCGTCGGCGCCGGGTCGTCGAGTGCCGTCGCGACAACGCCGAGGCACTCGCGGCGCTCGTGCGCCGGCACGGCTGGCCGGCCACGGACCTCGTGGGACCGGCCGCGTCGACCGCCGCCCTGACGATCCTGCTGCACGCGACCGACCTGCGCTTCCGGCTGCGGTGCCGGGATCTGATCGCTCGGGCCGCGGCCGACGGCCGCTGTCCCGCCGTCCACCTCGCCTACATCGCCGACCACTGCGCCGTGGAGCTGGGCGAGCCGCAGTACTACGGGACGCGGATCGACCCCGTGTCGCTGCGCCCGTGCCCGATCCGCCGGCCGGAGACCGTCGACGAACGCCGGCAGGACGTCGGCCTCGGCCCGCTGGAGGAGCAGATGAGGGCACTGCGGCTGCGTGGCTGAAACACCCCTGTGGACCCCTGACGGGCGGCCCTGCGAACCCCTGACGAAACGCCGTGCCTCCGCGCCGCCCATCCAAGAGGTTTCGCAGGTCACGGGCACGGTACCCGCACCTCGGCCCCGACGCGACGGACGCGAGAGGAGTATGCCGTGACCGAGCACCGCCGCGAAGCCCCTGGCGAGAACGCCCCGCCGGTTCCCCGGGACATGCCGGACCAGCAGGCCCGGACGGGCGAGGACCCCTGGGAGGTCGCCGAGTCCAGCCCACGCAGGTCCGCCCGGAACGAGCCCGGCACCGACGAGGACGTCCCCGACACCGACGAGGCGGGCACCGGCCGTCAGGGCGCCCCGAACGCGGCAAACGTGCACCCCGAACACCCCGCACCGCAAGAGCCGCCCGGCTGACGGGCGGCTCCTGCGGTCACTCCGGCCGGGCGGGGCCCGGCCGGAGTGACCGCCTCAGCCGACCTTGCGGCCCCGCAGGGGGTCGGTCTGCGCACCCTCGCCGCGCTGCAGACCCCGCAGGAACTCCTGGATGACGTCGGTCGCCGTTTGCTCCGGGCGCCAGCCCAGTTCGGTGTGCGCACGCGTGCAGTCCATCAAGGGAAGGCGGAGAACCGCGTCGAAGAGATGGGGCGAGGCGGGCAGCAGATGCAGACCCCAGGCGGCCGCGATCGCGGAGCGGGCGGCGGCTCGCGGCAGGCGTACGGGCCGGGTGCCGAGCATCTCGGCGAGCACCTCGGCGTCCAGCGGCGGGTCGGCGGCCAGGTTGAAGGCCCCCCGCACGTCGCGCCGCAGCGCCAGCTGGTAGGCCCGGGCGCCGTCGTCGGTGTGCAGCACCTGCACGCGCAGGCCCGGGACGTCCGGCAGGAACGGCAGCAGCTCCGGCCGCGCCAGGGGACCCGGCAGGAACCGGCCGCCGAAGATACGGCGCTGTTCGCTCGCCGACTCCGCCTTGAAGAGGAACCCCGGACGCATCCGCACCACCCTGACGTCCGGATGGTCCCGCTCGAAGGTGTCCAGGGCCCGCTCCAGGTACGCTTTCTCCCGCGTGTACGCGGCGTCCGGCCAGCCGTGGGTCGGCCAGGACTCGTCCACGGCGTGGTCCTTCGGGCCCGGGGAGTACGCGCCGACCGACGACGCGTGCACCAGCACCGGCACGTGGGCGGCGGCCACCGCGTCGAAGACCCGGATGCTGCCGAGCACGTTGGTGCGCCAGGTCGTCGCCGGATCATGGGTCGGCTGGAACGCCCAGGCCAGATGGATCACGGCGTCGGCGCCCTCGAACTGCCCGGCCAGTCCGGCCTGCTCGGACGCCACGTCCACCGCCACCCACTCCGTCTTCGGCGGTGACCACTGCGGGATCCGGCGGGCCAGGCCCCGCACCGACGCGACCTCCGGATCCTCGGCGAGGAGGCGGACGACGCTCGTACCTACGTTGCCGGTGGCGCCCGTGACGACGACCCTGCTGCCCGACGCGCTGTTCACCTGCGTCTCCCTTCGGCGGGGCGGACGGTGCGGACTCCGAGTACCCGGTCCGCACCGATCAACCCGGCGGCGCCGCCCGCCCGGCGACCCCCGTGCATCCGCCCGTCATGACGTCACAGGTAATCGCCCCGCACCGCGCCGTCCGGAACCATCGAGGACGTACCCGCTCACCCCACCGCCGGACTCCGGGAGGTCCTCCATGCCGTACTTCACCAGCCCCGTCGACGGCACCCGCCTGCACTACGCCGACTACGGGCCGGCCGACGGACCCGTGGTGGTCTTCGCGAACAGCGCCTACTTCGGCACCGAGATGTGGGAGTTCCAGATGCTGCCGCTGGCGGAGGAGGGCCACCGCTGCCTCGCCCTGGACCGGCGGGGCCACGGTCGTTCCGACGACGTCTGGGGCGGCTACGACCTGGACACGCTCGCCGACGACCTGCACGGGCTGCTCGACCACCTGGACCTGGACGAGGTGACTCTGGTCGGTCACTCGGTGGGCAGCGCGGAGATCGTGCGCTGCCTGACGCGGCACGGCACCGGCCGGGTCGCCCGGGCCGCCCTCGTCGCCGGCATCGCGCCGGGCCTGGCCCGCTCGGCCGACAACCCGGACGGCGTGGACCCGGCCGTCATGCGGACCGCCAACGAGGCGCTCCGCCGGGACCGGGCGGCGTTCTACGAGAGCGGGGTCGGGGCCTTCTTCGCCCTCGACCGGCCCGGCAACGACGTGTCACCGGCGTACGTGCGCCACGCGGTCGACCAGGCCCTGGTCTCCACCGCCCGGGCCGCGAACGCCGTCGTCGCCATGGTCGCCGAGGTGAACGTGGCCCCCGAGATGCCCAAGCTCGACCTGCCGGTACTCGTCGTGCACGGCACCCACGACACCTCGGCCCCCCTGTCCGTGACCGGCCGCCGATCGGCTGCCCTCCTGCCCGGCAGCATCCTGAAGGTCTACGACGACGCCGGCCACGGCCTGCACATCACCCACGCCGAACGACTCACCGCGGATCTGCGGGAGTTCATCACCTCGCCACGGACCTGACGGCCCGTCCGGACAGGTGTCGCCGGACATGTCTCAGTCCTGGGACGCGAACGCGTTCACGCCCGTCAGCTCCGCGGAGAGGTCCCACAGGCGGGCCGCCTGGGCGGGGTCGGTCGCCCAGTCCTTGACTCCGCTGCGCTCGGCACCCTCCTGCGCCGGTTCGGCGACGTCGCAGTCCTCCAGGTAGACGCCGCCCAGGCCGTCCAGTTGGGGCGAGGTCGCCGCCCAGACCTGGGTGGCGGCGCCCTGCTGCGGGGTCTTGAAGCCCTCGGGGTTGAGGAGGTCGCCGTTCTCGTCGATCCAGCCGCGCTCGATCATCTCCTCCTTGGGGATGTGGCGCTGGAGCGGGGTGTGGATGCCGCCCGGGTGGAGGGCGAAGGCCCGGACGCCGAAGTCGCGTCCGAGAGCGTCGAGGTGGACGGCGAACAGGACGTTCGCGGTCTTGGCCTGGCCGTAGGCCTCCCACTTGTCGTAGCCCCGCTGCCAGTGGAGGTCGTCCCAGCGGATGCCGGAGAAGTGGTGGGCGCGCGAGGAGACCGAGACCACGCGGGCGCCACCCGGCTCGATCGCCGGCCACAGGCGGTTGACCAGGGCGAAATGGCCGAGGTGGTTGGTCGCGAACTGGGCCTCCCAGCCGGGCCCCACCCGGGTCTCCGGGCAGGCCATGATCCCGGCGTTGTCGATGACGATGTCGACGGTGCGGCCGGAGCCCAGGAAGCGCTCGGCGAAGTCGCGGACGCTGTCCAGGTCGCCCAGGTCGAGCGCGTCCACCTCGGCGCCGTCGACGCCCTGAAGAGCCTCCCGGGCGGCGGCGGGGCGCCGGGCGGGGACGACCACGTGGGCGCCCGCACGGGTCAGTGCGCGCGTGGTCTCCAGGCCGAGGCCCGAGTAGCCGCCGGTGACGATCGCGAGCTTTCCGGTGAGGTCGATGCCCCGCAGGACGTCGTCGGCGGTGCTCTTCGCGTCGAAACCCGAACCGATCTTGTGCTGTGCCGTAGTGCTCATGCCGGGAACGCTACGAATTGGAGTGCTCTCGAAGTCAAGCGCCGAGCGCGTGGCACGGTCCGCCGCGGGACCCGGACAGGGGAAAGCCCCGACCGGACGGGGGAATCACGGTCGGGGCGGTCCAGATGTGGGCACGCATGGCGGTCGCCTCTCGGCGAGACGCTCCACAGGGCTTCAGCCGAACGATCGTCCCTGTGGGCAATAGGTGAGGCCCGGGGACACTGTCCCATCCGCACCCACGCTCTGTTCAACGGGGAACCACGGTCCGGTGTTCCGGCATCTGCCGGTTCACCTGGTGATCTGTATCACTCAGACGCGGTGTGCGGCACGATCTCCGTCCACAGGCTCTCGGCCTGCAGCAGCAGCGATCCGAGGACCGTGGCCCTGGCCGTCCGGCGGCCCGCGTGCTCCCGCAGCCCGTCGTGCAGGCGGCGACGCAACTCCCGGCGGGTCTCGCCGGCCCACTCCGCCGGCCGACGGGCCGGGCGTTCGTCGAGCAGCCGGCCGCTCTCCGCGTGGCACGCCTGCGCGATCAGCTCCAGCAGATCGGCGTACGTCCGCAGCAACGGCGCGTCCGGGGGCGCGGGCGCGCGGTCCTCGTCGGCCGCGATCGCGAGCGTCCGGGTGAGCGCTCGCACATGGCCGGTGACCCGGCTCCAGCGCTCGTCCTCCGTCTCCGGAGGCAGGCGCGTGGGCAGCCGGCGCAGGGCGCGCAGCGCACCGTCCGTCAGGCGCAGGCTCTCCCGGCTCCACCGGCGCGCCGAGTTCAGCGTCTCCAGGCGGTGTTCGAGCCGGGCGGAGCCACGGGACCACTCGCCCGCCGACGTGGCGTCCCAGTTCCCCTCCCGGAGTTCGGCGGCGACCGCGCACAGCAGGTCTCCCGTCTCCCGGGCGACCGCGGCGAGGTTCGCCCGCACATCCCGCAGATGGATCGGCGGCAGGACGAACGCGTTGACGGCGACCCCGATCGCCGCGCCCAGCGCCGCCTGGCCCAGCCGGTGCCCGACCGAGGCGGCCGAGACACTGCCCGCGGCGAGCGTGAAGATCGCGGTGGTGGCACCGTAGATCCCCTGGTCGCCGAAGCGCGACCAGTTCGCCAGCAGCATCAGCAGCGGCAGGCACAGGGCGAGTGCGCCCAGGGTGTCGCCGGTGACCGCCTGCGCAGCCGAGGCGAGCAGCGTCCCCGCGCAGATCGCCGCGCACTGCTGCGCCGCCCGGCGCAGCGAGCTGTACACCGTCGACTGCACCATGACCAGCGCCACCCAGGGCGCCATCAGGGCCATCGGATCGCCCAGCCAGTCCTTGGCCACGAACCAGGCCAGCAGCGCCGCCGCGGCGGCCTTGAGCGACTGCACGACCAGGTCCCGCTCCCGGCCCGGACCGCGCCCCACGGCCCGGACGGCCCGCCCGACGCGGCGCGCCTCCTCGCGTACCGCGTGCACCGGCCGGGGACCAGGGAACCGGGCGAGGGCGCGCACCCGGTGCCGTAGACCCTGGTGGGTCTCCTGGCCGGGCTCCTCCCGCGCATCCGGCCGGCCGTCCTGCCGGGACTCGGGCGGGGGAGCCGGTCGTCCGTCCTGCCGGGAAACCTGCGGGGGAGTACGTCCTGGAATTTCCGGTACGCGAGTCATTCCCTGCGGGTATCCGCAGGTCCCAGGGGGTCAAGCAGGCGAATCGAGCCGATTTCGCCGCGTTCTCCGGTCGGCGGACCCGAGGCCGGGCGGTTCAGGCGAGGGGACTGTTCGGCAGCGACGCCAGCAGGTGGGCGGGGTCGTCGTAGACGGCGCCGGCCCCGGCCTCCTCCAGGTCGCCGCGCGGGATGCCGCCGCACAGCACGCCCACGCAGCGCACCCCGGCCCGGCTGCCGGCACGCATGTCCCACACGGTGTCGCCCACGAAAACCGCCCGCTCGGCGGGCACCCCGGCCAGTTCCAGGGCGTGTTCGACCGGCTCGGGCGCGGGCTTGCCCTCCTCCACGTCGTCGGCGCTCGCCGTCGCGGCGATGGCGTCGTCCGCGTCGATCGCACGGCGCAGCGCGCTCAGCTCGGGACCGCTCGCCGAGGTGGCCAGCACCACCGTCCAGCCGTCCTGGTGCAGGCGACGCAGCAGCCGCCCGGCGTCGGCGAGTGCGGGCAGCCGGTCGAAGTACTGGGCGTAGAGCGCGGTGTGCGCCGCGCTGAGCTCGGCGTCCCCGTCCTTGTCGCGGTCGTCGCCGAGCAGGTGCGCGATCAGGTCGGTGGAGCCGAGCCCCACGGACCGGTGGATGGCGTGCATAGGCACCCGGTGCCCGGCCTGCCGGAAGGCCTCCCACCAGGTCGTGACGTGGAGATGGTTGGTGTCGACGAGTGTTCCGTCGACGTCGAACACGGCGGCACGGTCCACCATCCGGGAAACTCCCTCGCTCACCTCGGTTGCCGGGTTTCCCACGAGTACCACGTCAGGCGCTCGCCACTCCGGACGGTGTCCGGCGCTCCCGCGCCCAGTCCAGCAGCTCTTCGCGGGACCACGTGGTCACCACGCGCTCGGGTGGCACCCCGCACTCCTCGGCCCGCGCGCAGCCGTGGATCTGCCAGTCCAGCTGGCCGGGCGCGTGCGCGTCGGTGTCGACGGAGAACAGCACGCCCGCCTCGACCGCGCGGCGCAGCAGCCGCCGCGGCGGGTCCAGCCGCTCCGGGCGGCTGTTGATCTCCAGGGCCGTGCCGGTCTCGGCGCAGGCGGCGAACACCTCGTCCGCGTCGAACTCCGACTCCGGCCGCCCCCGCCCGGTCACCAGCCGCCCGGTGCAGTGTCCGAGCACGTCGGAGTGCGGGTTGCGGACGGCGGCGACCATGCGGCGGGTCATGGAGCGGGCGTCCATCCGCAGCTTGGAGTGCACCGACACGACGACCACGTCCAGCTGCTCCAGCAGCTCCGGATCCTGGTCGAGCGAGCCGTCGTCGAGGATGTCGCACTCGATGCCGGTCAGCAGCCGGAACGGCGCCCAGGTCTCGTTCAGCCCGGCCACCACCTCCAGCTGCTCGCGCAGCCGCTCGGCGGAGAGCCCCCGGGCCACCGTCAGCCGCGGTGAGTGGTCGGTGAGCACCGCCCACTCGTGCCCGATGCGTGCCGCGGCCCGGCCCATCTCGTCGATCGGGCTCCCGCCGTCCGACCAGTCGGAGTGCAGATGGCAGTCCCCGCGCAGTCGGGCCAGCAGCTCCCGGCCGCCGTGGGCGAGCGGGTCCTCCGCCTCGTCCTGAAGCCTCCGCAAATATCCGGGCACGGTCCCGGCCAGCGCCTCCCGCACCACCTGCGCGGTCTTCGGGCCGAGACCCCTGAGCGACTCCAGCGTCCCGGCCGAGGCGCGCTGCGCGACCTCCTCGGCGGGCATCTCCGCCAGCGTCCGGGACGCCGTGCGGAAGGCGCGCACACGGTACGTCGGCGCCTGTGCCCGCTCCAGCAGGAAGGCGATCCGGTCCAGTGCCTCGACGGGGTCCATCGTCACCTCCACCACCAGAGTCCCCCAGGCCCGGTACGACCGCACCAGCCGGACCGCGGCAGCACGTCCCCGCCGGGTCGTCCCGCTCGTGCGGCTCGCGGGGCTCGCCCGGCGCGTCCGCCCGTCCGGCCCACCCGACGGTTTGTCCGTGACGCCCCTCGGGTAGTGCGATGGCTCGTTCAGGAGGTCGCGTACCGCAGCAGGAGGTATGTCATGTCCGCATCTACGTCGGCCGTCGCCAGGGTGGCCGTGATCACCGGAGCCGATTCCGGCATCGGCCGCGCCACCGCCGTCCGGCTGGCCGAGGCGGGGCTGGACATCGGCATCACCTGGCACAGCGACGAGAAGGGCGCCGAGAGGACCGCCGCGGAGGTCCGTGCGAAGGGGCGCCGGGCCGCCGTCACCCGGATGGACCTCACCCGGCTGCCCGCCGCCGCGGACGCCCTCGACGAGCTGGCCGGGGAACTGGGCGGCCGGATCGACGTCCTGGTCAACAACGCCGGAACGGGTACGGCCACGCCGTTCCTCGACCTCGGCCTGGACGACGTGCGCCGAGTGCTGGACGTGGACCTGGTGGGGCCGCTGCTGTGCGGGCAGAAGGCGGCCCGGCGGATGATCGCGCAGGGCGACGGCGGCCGGATCGTCAACGTGACCTCGGTGCACGAGCACCAGCCGCGCGTGGGCGCCGCTCCGTACTGCGCGGCCAAGGGCGGTCTCGGCCTGCTCACCCAGGTGATGGCCCTGGAACTGGCCGAGCACGGGATCACCGTGAACGCGGTGGCGCCGGGGGAGATCGCCACGCCGATGACCGGCCAGGAGGACACGGACGTGCACACCGAGCGCCGTCCCGGCGTGCCGCTGGGGCGCCCCGGTGACGCCCGCGAGGTCGCGGCCGTGATCGCCTTCCTCGCCGGCCCCGACGCCTCCTACGTCACGGGGGCGTCCTGGAGCGTGGACGGCGGCATGCTGCGGATGGGGCCGATGGCCGGCTCGCACCTGACCGGCGACGACTGGCGGCGCCCCTGAGCGCGCCGCCGTGCGACCGCCGTACAGGTTCCCGCGGCGCGGGTCCTCGTCGAGGGCGGGCGCGTCCTAGGCTTGATGGCATGACCGAAAGCGCGAGCCCCTACATCTCCCAGCCGCGAATCATGGTGCTCGGGGTACAGCCGGGCCATCCGCCTTTCCGCATCGTGGAGATCGACGGTGAGGTGGTCGGCGAGGCGAAGACCGTCACCGATGTCCTCCAGGCCGCCGCGGCGTTCGGCATCCCGGTCCACGACCTGGACGACCCGGACGTGGTCCGGTGGGTGGGCGGCGACAAGTTCACCTGGACTCCGCACTAGGGTCTTTCGTTTGGATCATGCCGGGCTCGCGCGGTCCGGCACGCGCTGCCCACTGCCTCAAGGGCGTGGGCGGTGCCCCCAGCGGCGTTGTCGTCGGTCGCCGACTCCCCCAAGCTCTTGACGAGCAGGGGGACCCCCATCGCGTCGACTCCCTCCTCCGCCTTGCAGCTGCACGCACCAGGCCCCGCTTCCTGATCCGGCCTGAATCCAAACGAAAGACCCTAGGGCTCGCCCGCGTGTCTCCCGCGACCGATCCACAGGACCGTTCCCGGTCGACCGGACCCTCAGGGTTCGCCCGCCCGTCACCCGCGGCCGTCCGCTGGACCTTTCCGGTGCACCGGACTGCTCCGGTCTACCGGACCGCTCCCAGGTCACCGGACCCGTGACCGGCCCGCCGGGCCGTTGCCGTCCCGGCGGGCCCGTCACGGCCTCGCGGGATCCCTCATCCCACCGTCCACTTCTGGTTGGCGCCGCCCGTGCAGGTCCAGATCTGCAGCCGGGTGCCGTTGGCGGAGTTGTTGCCGGTGACGTCCAGGCACTTGTTCGCCTGGGGGTTGACGATGTCGTGCGCCGAGGAGAGCACCCACTTCTGGTTCGGGCCGCCGGTGCAGTCCCACAGCTGGACGGTGGAGCCGTCGGCGGTGCCGTTGTCCGTGACGTCGAGGCACTTGCCGAGCGCGCGCAGGGTGCCGTCGGAGGCGAACGTCCACTGCTGGGCGGCGGTGCCGTTGCAGTCGTAGAGCTGCACCGGGGTTCCGTTGGCGGAGTTCGCGCCGGCCACGTCCACGCACTTTCCGGCCAGTCCCCGGATCGCGGCGCCGGTGGACGTGTTGCTCGTGGTGACCGACACCGAGTCGACCACCAGCTGCTGCGGGAAGGACGTGGAACCGTCCGGGTCGCCCGGCCAGTAGCCGCCCACCGCGAGGTTGAGGATCAGGAAGAACGGCTTGTCGAACACCCAGGTCTTCCCGCCCAGGTCGGCGGGCGTGCGACGCTGGTAGACGGTCCCGTCCACCGACCAGGTGATCGAGCCCGGTGCCCAGTCGACGGCGAAGGTGTGGAAGGCGTCCGCGAACGCCTGGCCGCCCGGCAGCGAGTACGGCGCGCCTATGCCGGCCGAGCCGGAGTAGCCGGGACCGTGGATCGTCCCGTGGACCGTCGAGGGCTCGAAGCCGACGTTCTCCATCACGTCTATCTCGCCGGAGTTCGGCCAGCCGACCTGCCCGATGTCGGTGCCGAGCATCCAGAACGCGGGCCACATGCCCTGCCCCCGCGGGATCTTCATCCGCGCCTCGACGTGCCCGTACTGCGCGGCGAACTTCCCCGAGGTGTTCAACCGGGCCGAGGTGTACTGGCAGGTGCCGTACCAGCACTGGTAGTTGGCCGGGTTCTCGCGCCGGGCGGTGATGACCAGGTGGCCCTGACCGTCGAGGGCGGCGTTCTTGTTGCCCGGCGTGTAGTACTGCCGCTCGTGGTTGTTGACGTTGTCGCCGGTCTCCGTCTGCCACTTGGCGGGGTCGACGGCCGCGCCCGCGGGCCCGTCGAAGGTGTCGGAGAACGTCGTCACCGCGGCGACGGCGGCGGAGGCTCTCGGTGCGTCCGCTCGCGCGGTGCCGGCCGCGGCCGAGCCGACGAGCACGGCGGACAGGGCGGTGAGGAGACATCTGCGGAGCAGGCGTGGACGGGCCACGGCTCTCCCTTCCGTACGGCGGCCCGGTGCACGGGCGCGCCGACCGTTGTGGGGGGTTGGTGTCGCTTCTTGATTTAAGGAGTGAAGTAAGTGGTCGTCAAGACCCTGGTCCAGACCGGCTCTGACAGCCGCTCAGGCGCGCTCGCGCCGCCGGCGCGCGTGCACGGACCGGCCCAGTCGACGTCCCAGCGCCAGGTAACCGACCAGCGCCCCGGTCGTGTTGAGGATGACGTCGTCGATGTCGAACGCCCGCCCGGTGATCAGTGCGCCCTGGGCGAACTCCACCAGCAGCATCACGATGACGGTCAGCAGCAGCACGCGCAGCAGCCCGCGCGCGCCGGGTGCCACCACCGGCACCAGCACGCCGAAGGGCACGCCCAGCAGCAGGTTGCCGCCGATCTGCTTCACCGCCTCGCGCAGACCCGGCTGGTCCAACGTGGCCCGCAGCGAGCGGCCCGGATGCAGATTGGTGTGCACCAGGTGCGTGGACGAGGGGGACGGCTGGAGCGTGAGCCGGGCCAGTACGACGGCGAACGCCACCATGAAGACGAAGGCGCACCCCATCGCGGGCAGGCGAACGGGCCAGGGAAGCGGCTGGCGTTCGGCCGCCGTGCCCGACCGAGGGGCACGCCGGGCCCGGGCCGTACGCCGGATCCGGGCCCAGAGCGTACGCGGTCCCCTCGCCGTGCGCCCCGCCTTGGCCGCCTTGGCCGTACGGGGCCGGGAGGCGGCGCACCCCGCTCTGGCCGTACGGGACCCGGACGCCGTGCGCCCCGCCTCGGCCTTGCGCGGTCGGAACAAGGTGAGCGGACGGAACGCCACCCGGGCCATTGGGTCCTCCAAACGTCAACTTCCCCGTTCGGCAAGGCGGTTACCCCCGATCGGTCCGAGGATGCGGCCCCCGCCACCGCATCGGGGGCGGTGCATCCGGCCGGTTTCCGTTGCTGCTGTCGGGGCATCCGGGCTGCAGACCCGCGCGCCGCCGCGCCGCCCGCTGCCGGGGCGGTGCTTGGATGCCGGGAAGCGGCGTACCGGACGCGAGGCGGCCGGCGCACATCAGCGAACAGGGGCCGAGCCTGCGGAGGTGGCGTGTGAAGACGCGTACGACGCTGCTCGCCGTGGGCGAGGTGCTGGCCTGGTGGGCCGCGCTCGTCGTGCTGTGGCTGATGCTGATCAGCACGGTCTACACCCTGGAATGGGTGGTCGGCGCGTGCGCGGCGGGCCTGGGCGCCCTGGTCGCACGGGCCGGCCGGCGGGCGGCGGTGAGCCGGCGGTGAACGGCTGGATCCTCGCGGCGACGGTGGTGCTGGCCGTCGGCCTCGGGACGACCCTGTGGGGCGTGGCGACCGGCCCGCTGGGGCGCCGCGTGGTCGCCCAGAACCTGTCCACCGCCCTGGTCTGCCCCGGCCTGCTGCTGCTCTCCCAGGGCTACAGCCGCACCGCCTACGTCGATCTCGCCCTGCTCCTGGCCCTGCTCGGCCCGGTCGGCACACTCGTCTTCGTTCGGCTGCTCGCCGACGAACTCGGCGACAACCCGCCGCAGGCCTGGGGCCCGACCTGGGTCGCCGCCGGCGTCGGCACGGTCGTCGTGGCCGTGCTCTGCGCGGTCACCGGGCCCGGCCGGGCCATGGTGAAACTCCTTGTCATCGGGGCGCTGCTGGTCGGCGGGAACCTCCTCGCCTCCCGGGCGCTCTCCGGCGGCTTCCCGGGGGTGAGCCGTGACTGACGCGGTCGTCGTCGTGGCGCTGCTGGCCGTCGCCGGTTGTGCGACCGCGGCCGTCGCCAACCGCGACCCCGCGCGCCAGGCGCTGATCCTGGCCGTGCTCGGCACCTCCCTGGCCGTGCTGTTCACCGTGCTGCAGGCACCCGACGTCGGGCTGTCGCAGCTCGCCGTGGGCTCGGCCCTGACCCCGCTGCTGATCATGCTCTCGGTGCGCAAGGTCCGGCGGCGCTCCGCCCACGGCAAGGACAGCAGGCAGTGAACCCGCGCACCAGGCTGTGGCTGGTGGTCCTGGGCGGCGGGGGACTCGCCGCCCTCCTGGTCGCGGCCTGCCTGCGGCTTCCCGTCTTCGGCGGCCCGTGGCACCCCTACGGCGACCGTGCCGTCCGCGCGGCCCTCGCCCGGCACACCGCCAACACCGTCGCCTCCGTCAACTTCGACCAGCGCGCCTTCGACACGATGGGCGAGATGACGATCCTCTTCGGGGCCGTCCTCGGCTGCGTCGTGCTGCTGCGCCAGGCCCGCGACGAGCACCGCGATCCGCCCGCGCCCTGCGAGGTCGCGGCGCCCGTACGCCGCTACGCGCTGATCGTGCTGCCGGTCGCCCTGGTCACCGGCCTCTATGTGATCGCCCACGGACAGCTCAGCCCCGGCGGCGGCTTCCAGGGCGGCGTGGTCGCCGCGACCGCCCTGCACCTGATGTACCTGGGCGCCGACTACGCCGCACTGGAACGCATCCGTCCGATCGAGGCCTACGAGATCGGCGACGCGCTGTCCGCGTCCGCCTATCTGGTCCTGGGCTTCGCCGGCGTGCTGGCGGGCAGCGCCTTCCTCGCCAACACCCTGCTGCCCTACGGCACCTTCAACATGCTGTCCTCGGGCGGCACCGTCCCGCTGCTGAACGCGGCCATCGGCATGGAGGTCGCCTGCGCGGTCGTCGTGCTGCTCGCCCGGTTCCTGGACCAGGCCGTCGAGATCGAGGAGGGCAGCGGGGAGTGAGAGCGCCGTGACCGCCGTGATGCACGTCCTTCCCTATCTGGTCGCCGCCTACGTGTTCCTGGTCGGCGCCTACGGCCTGGCCACCAGCCGTAACCTGATCCACGCCGTGGGCTGCCTGGCCGTGTGCCAGTCGGCGACGTACGTCCTGCTGCTCGCCGTCGGCTACCGCGACGGCGGCACCGCGCCCGTCTTCTCCGACATCCGGCCCGGCTCGCGGCCGGTGGTCGACCCGGTCGTCCAGGCCCTCACTCTCACCGACATCGTCGTCGGCGCGACGGTGACCGCGCTGCTGCTCGCGCTGACCGTGCAGATCGCCAAACGGCATGGCACGGTCGATCCCGACGAGCTGAGGGAGCTGCGCGGCTGATGCACCGTCTGCTGCCGCTGCTGCCCGCGGTACCCCTGCTGGGCGCCGGCCTGCTCGTCGCGGGCGGCCGGCACGTGCCGCGCCCGGTCGCCGAGGCCTTCGCCTGCGTGGCCGCGGCGACCACGGCCGCCCTCGCGATCGTGCTGCTGCCGCACTCCTCGCCGCCGCTGGTGGAGTGGGTCGGCGGCTGGTTCCCGAAGGGCGGCGAGAGCGTGGGCATCGTCCTCCTCGGGGACGGCGTGTCGCTCGGCCTGGTGGCGCTCGTCTCGCTGATCACCCTGGCCGCGCTGGCCTACTCGTGGCACTACTTCGACGAGCCGCCCCGCGGGCACGCCGGTACCTTCCCCGCACTGATACTGCTCTTCCAGGGCGGCATGTGCGGCTTCGCGATCGCCGGCGACCTGTTCAACCTGTTCGTTTTCTTCGAGCTGATGAGCGTCGTCGCCTACGCGCTGACCGGGTACCGCATCGACGAGGCCAGGGCCGTGCAGGGCGGGGTGACCTTCGGCGTCGTCAACTCGCTGGGCGCCTACTTCATGCTCATGGGTATCGCCCTGCTGTACGCCCGCACCGGCGAACTGGCCATGGCGAAGATCGGGCACGGGCTGGACGCGGCCGCCGCGCACCACGGGCCGGACGCCCTGGCCCTGGCCGGCTTCGTGATGGTGCTGACCGGCCTGCTGGTGAAGGCCGCCGCCGTGCCCTTCCAGTTCTGGCTGCCCGACGCGCACGCTGTCGCGCCCACACCCGTGTGCATGCTGCTGTCGGGCGTCATGGTGGAACTCGGCGCGTACGGGGTCTGGCGGGTGTACGGCACCGTCTTCTCCGGCCCGGGCGGGGTCCCCGCGGCCGACGCGAGCCGGGCACTGGTGGTCCTCGGCGTACTGACCGGCGCCGTCGGCTCGGTCATGTGCTGGTACCAGCGGCACATCAAGCGCCTGCTCGCCTTCTCCACCATCGCGCACACCGGGCTGTTCCTGGTCGGCATCGGCGTGCTGAAGGCAGAGGCGGACGACGGGACCGCGCTCTACATCCTCGGGCACGCGGGCGTGAAGGCCGCCCTGTTCGCCTGCGCCGGCATCCTGCTGGACCGCTACGGCAGCGTCGACGAGTTGTATCTGCACGGCCGGGCCCGGCGACTGCGGGGCGTCGGCGTCATGTTCGCCGTCGGTGCCCTGGCCCTGGCCGGGCTGCCGCCCTTCGGGACGGGCCTCGGCAAGGCCGTCAGCGAGGAGGCTGTGGGCGGCCCCCTCACCGTGCTGTACGTCGCCGCCTCCGCCCTCACGGGGGCGGCGGTGCTGAGGGTCGCCGCCCGCGTCTTCCTGGGGCTCGGTCCGCGGCCCGAGGAAGGGGACGGGGAGGAGAGCGACGAGGACGAGACGTCCGGCGCCGACGAGGAGCCCGAGACCCAGAAGCGGCTGAACCACGTCCCCCTCCCCATGGTGGCGGTCCCGGCGGTGCTGCTCGCCGCCGCGCTCGTGGTGGGCGCGGTGCCCGGCTTCGCCGACATGGTGGGGCACGCCGTCGAGGCGGCCGGGACCTGGGGGGTGTTCTCCTCGGTGCACTGGACCGCCACCGGGGTGCTGCTGGACCTGCTGTCGACCCTGCTCGCCGTGGGACTGGCCATGGTGGCGGTCACCCGCCCGGGGCTGCTGGGCGCGCCCGGGTGGGCGCTGCCCCTGCGCCGCCTGCAGTCGGGGCACGTCGGCGACTACGTGGCCTGGCTGCTGGTGGGCACGGCCCTGCTCGGCGCGCTGGCCCTGCCGGGCGTGCTGGGCTGACCCGACGCCGGAGGAGACATGCGCGGTCCGCGCGCCGCCGTTTCCGTCCGCCTTCCGTTCCCGGGCCGGCGCCGAGCCTGGAAGGCGGATGCCCCGCCGGACGGCCGAGCGGTCGCGGGAGCGGTCAGTAGCATGAGCCCGGCAGCCCGAATGATCATGCGAGGAGCGGATCGTGCGAGACATCGCGGTGTTCAGCGGCAGCGCCCATCCCGAGTTGGCGGCGGAGGTCTGCGCCCACCTGGGCGTGCCGCTCAGCCCGACGCGGGTCAGCAGGTTCGCCAACGACTGCCTGGAGGTGCAGTTGCAGGCCAACTGCCGGGAACGGGACGTCTTCCTGGTCCAGCCGCTGATCAAGCCGGTACAGGAGCACCTGGTGGAGCTGCTGTTGATGTGCGACGCGGCCCGCGGCGCCTCCGCCGGGCGGATCACGGTCGTGATGCCGCACTACTCCTACGCTCGCTCCGACAAGAAGGACGCCCCGCGCATCTCGCTGGGCGGAAGGCTGGTGGCCGACCTGCTGGTCGCGGCGGGCGCGGGCCGCGTCCTCGCGATGACGTTGCACGCGCCGCAGGTGCACGGCTTCTTCTCGGTGCCCGTCGACCATCTGCACGCGCTGCGCGAACTGGCCGCGCACTTCCGGCAGTACGACCTGACGCGCACCACCGTCGTCTCGCCGGACCTCGGCAACGCCAAGGAGGCCGCCGCCTTCGCCCGGATGATCGGCGCCCAGGTGGCCGCCGGCGCCAAGCAGCGGTACGCCGACGACCGGGTGACCATCAGCTCGGTCATCGGTGACGTCGCCGGGCGGGACGTGATCGTGCTGGACGACGAGATCGCCAAGGGCAGCACGGTGCTGGAACTCCTTGAGCGGCTGCGCGAGTCGGGGCCGCGCTCGATCCGGATCGCCTGCACGCACGGCCTGTTCGCGGCGGGCGCGCTCAAGCGGCTCACCGAGCAGCCCGACGTGCTGGAGATCGTGTGCACCAACACCGTGCCGGTGCCGGTGGAGGACCACGAGGAGTACCCGGACTACCAGGACAAGCTCCGGATCCTGTCCATCGCCCCCGCGCTCGCCGAGGCCGTGCGGCGCATCCACAACGGGGAGTCCGTCAGCGCGCTGTTCGACGCACCACGGGGCGAATGACCTGGAGGAGCCGGTGGTGGCCGAGCGGTCACACCGAGCCGGACGCGGCCTCGGGTTGTTCGAGGGCCGCGTCCAGCGTCGGCCGCGGGGGCAGCACCCGGGACAGGCCGGTGACCTTGATGACGCGCAGCGTCAGCGGATGCGTGCACACCAGACGCAGCTCGCCGCCCCGGTCGAGGACCCGGCCCCGGGCCCGGTGCAGCAGGCGCAACCCGGAGCAGTCGAAGAAGTCGACACCGCTCAGGTCGATCACCACCCGTGCCTGGGGCCGGGCCGTGATCCGGTCCAGGTGGGGAATGATCTCCACCGCCGCCGCGATGTCGATCTCACCGTGGAACTCCAGCACGGTGTGCCCGCGCTCCCGGCGGACCCGCAGATGCCGGGTGAACGGGGCGTGTTCGTTCGCCACGACGACTTCGCCTCCAACCGGCCTCGGCTGCGGGGGTGCGGTTCAGGGGGGCCAACAGCCGCCCCCGCTCAGCAAGTTACCCTCGTTGGAGCGAATTCCAGCATGTTCAGTTGACATATGTCTTTGAATATTGTGGGTCAGTCGACCAGCAGGACCAGCTTGCCCGTGGTGCGTCCGGTCTCCCCGAGCTCGTGCGCCTTGGCGGCCTCGGCCAGCGGGAACGTACCGGCGATCGTGGCCTTGAGCCTGCCCTCCTCGACCAGGTCCGCGATCGCCCGCATCCCGTGGTGGTCGGCGTCGACGAGCATCCGGACCGCCCGGACGCCGAGCCGCTCGGCCTCCTCGTAGAAGTCGTCGGAGCCCACCGGCAGGATCGACACCACGACCCCGCCCGGGCGCAGCACCCGCAGCGAGCGGACGGACGTCTCACCGCCGATGGTGTCCAGCACGACGTCGACGTCCCGCACGGCCTCGGCGAAGTCGGTCGCGCGGTAGTCGATCGGCTCGTCCACGCCGATCTCGCGCAGGAAGTCGTGCTTGCCCTCGCTGGCGGTGCCGATGACGTACGCGCCGCGCGCCTTGGCGATCTGCACCGCCACATGACCCACACCGCCCGCCGCCGCATGGATCAGCACCCGCTGCCCGGCCCGCACCTGAGCCCGCTCGACCAGTGCCTGCCACGCCGTCAGCGAGACCAGCGGCAGGGCGCCCGCCTGGGTGTGGTCGATCCCGGCGGGCTTCGGCGCGAAGGCGCGGGCGGGGGCGGTGACGTACTCGGCGTGCGATCCGTGGCCGAACGGGTAGCTCAGCATGCCGAAGACCTCGTCGCCGGGCTTGAACGCGGCCACGCCGATGCCCGTCGCCTCGACCACGCCGGAGACGTCCCAGCCCAGGACGAAGGGCGGCTCACCGAGGAAGCCGCCCGTGGCGCGGTGCTTCCAGTCGGTGGGGTTCACTCCGGCGGCCCGCACCCTGACGAGCACCTCGTTGGGGCGCGGCGCGGGCCGCTCCAGCTCGATCTCCTTCAGCACGCCGGGACCGCCGAGGACGTCCTGGCTGATGGCACGCATCGTGTTCGCGGTGTTCACATCGCTCATGGTGGACCACCTTGCCCGGGTCCGCCCGCCGGGGAAATGGCATGAAGGTCATCAACCGATAGGATCGTGCCATGCAGCGGGTGGAGCGGGTCGTGGTGCTGGCCCTGGACGGCGTCTATCCCTTCGAACTGGGCATCCCCAGCCGGATACTCGGTGCGGCCGGCGGCCGGTACGAGGTGCTGACCTGTACGGTCGACGGCAAGCCGGTCCGCACCAGTGCGGACTTCTCCCTCACCGTCGAGCACGGCCCGGAGATTCTGGAGACCGCGGACACGGTGGTGATCACGGCGATGCCCCCGGACCGCATCCCCGACGAACTGCCGGGGGAGGTCGCCGCGGCGCTCGCGCGGATCCCGGACCGGGCGCGCGTGGTCTCCATCTGCACGGGTGCCTTCGTCCTCGCCGCGGCCGGACTGCTCGACGGCCGCAGAGCCACCACGCACTGGCATGTCGCCGAACGCTTCCGGCGCGCCTTCCCGCGTGTGGCCCTCGACCCGGACGTGCTCTTCGTCGAGGACGGCCGGTTCCTCACCTCGGCGGGCGCCGCCTCCGGAGTCGACATCTGCCTGCACCTCGTGCGCCAGGACCACGGCAGCGCGCTGGCGAACTTCGTGGCCCGCTGCTGCGTGGTCCCGCCTTTCCGCGACGGCGGGCAGGCGCAGTACATCATGCGGCCGGTGCCCGAGTACGCCGCCGTGAGCACCGCCGCCACCCGCGCCTGGGCCCTTGAGCACCTGGGCGAACCGCTCACCCTCACCGACCTCGCCGGCCACGCCCGGATGAGCCTGCGCACCTTCACCCGCCGGTTCAACGACGAGGTGGGCCTCAGCCCCGGCCGCTGGCTGATCCAGCAGCGCGTGGCCAGGGCCAGGGACCTGCTGGAGTCCAGCGACCTGACGGTCGACCAGATCGCCGGCCAGGTCGGCTTCGCCACCGGCGCCTCGCTGCGCCAGCACCTGCACGCGGCGATCGGCGTCTCGCCGCAGGCCTACCGGCGGACGTTCCAGGCGGCACGCTGAGGCGCCGGCTCAGTCGCGCCCGCCTTGCTGCTTCGTGGGCCAGACGCCGGTCGAGCGCTCGATGGCCTTCGCGCCGGCGCGGTCCACGGCGCTGCGCACCACGGCGAAGATGGCGCCCTGCACCGCCGCGGCCAGCAGGATCTCGCCCCAGCGCCGGTCCCGGTCGAGCGCGTCGGGGGCGTCGTCCTCGTGGCGGATGGCCTTCCACGTGGCGCGGAACGCGATCCCGGCCAGCGAACCGCCGGCCCAGCCCAGCACGAAGCCGATGGGCTGGTAGGCGAGTGGGAGCTTGTGCTTCTTCTTGGCCACCTGTGTCTCCTTGTGCGGATACCTGATCGGGGGAGGGAACGGCGGGAGGGGGCGGTCAGGGCCTGCCCTGGGGCGGGACCTCCTCGCCGTCCGGTACCGGACCCGGCGCCGTGCCCTCGCCGAAGGGCCGGCCGCCGAGTTCCTCGCGGTGATGCGGCGTCAGCCAGCCGGACGGATCGGGCCCGAGCGGCACGATGCCGGTCGGGTTGATGCCCGTGTGCACCTGGTAGTAGTGCCGCTTGATGTGGTCGAAGTCGACCGTGTCGCCGAACCCGGGTGTCTGGTAGAGATCGCGGACGTACGCCCACAGCACCGGATTCTCCGCCAGTTTCCAGAGGTTGCACTTGAAGTGTCCGTGATACACGGCGTCGAAACGGACCAGAGTGGTGAACAGCCGGATGTCCGCCTCGGTGATCGTGTCGCCGACGAGGTAGCGCTGACCGGCCAGCCGGTCGGCCAGCAGCTCCAGCCGCCGGAACAGACGCGTGCACGCGGCCTCGTACTCCTCCTGGCTGTTGGCGAAGCCCGCCCGGTACACACCGTTGTTGACGTCCTCGTACACCTCGGCCATCACCGTGTCGATCTCGTCCCGCAGCGCCCGCGGATACAGGTCCGGCGCCCCGGGCCGGTGCAGGGCGGACCACTCCGTGGCGAGGTCGAGGGTGATCTGCTGGAAGTCGTTGGTCACCAGCTCGCCGCTGAGCACGTCCACGACGGCGGGCACGCTCACCCCACCGGGGTAGCCGGTCTCCCGCCGGTCGTAGGCCTCGCTCAGGAAGCGGATGCCCAGGACCGGGTCCCGGCCGTCGGCATCGAGGGTGAACCGCCAGCTGCGGTCGTCCTGGATCGGATCGGCGACGGCCAGCGAGAGGGCGTCCTCGAGTCCGAGCAGCCGCCTGGCGACCAGCGCCCGGCTGGCCCACGGACACGCCCGGCTGACGACCAGCCGGTAGCGGCCCGCCTCCACCGGCCAGCCGTCCCGGCCGTCGGCGGTGATCCGGTCCGCGAAGTGACTCTTCGAACGTTTGAAGGCCTTGTGGCCGTACGCACGGTTGCCCTCGCCGCCCTCGCTCATGGCTCGTCCCTCCTGCCGCACGGGTGTCCTGGTGGACACGTTCCCCGAAATCCGCCGACGGCACGGTGTGATCGGTCCGGACGGGGGCAGTCGGCCAACGTGAGCGGGACACCCCACGACACACAAGAGACGCCATCCGAGGACCACATGGCCGGCCGGCGCCGGACCGGAGCCGGCGCCGAGGCGGCCTCGGACCGCAGGACCCGCGTCACCGTGCTGGTGGCGCTCGCCGCGAACCTGGTCATCGCGGCCGCCAAGGCCGTGGGCGGCCTCGTGGCCCACTCTCCGGCCCTGCTGTCGGAGGCCGCCCACTCCGTCGCCGACAGCCTCAACGAGATCTTCCTGCTGGCCGCGCTGCGCCGCAGCCGCCGCCCGGCAGACCGGCGGCACCCCTTCGGCTACGGCAAGGAGCGGTTCTTCTGGTCGCTCCTGGCCGCCGTGGGCATCTTCGTGATGGGCGGCTGCTTCTCCTTCTTCCAGGGCGCCGAGGCCCTGCGCAACGGCGCGCACGAGGACTTCACCGGCTACCTGGTGGGCCTGATCGTGCTCGGGGTCGCCCTCGTCGCCGAGGGTGTCTCGCTGCTGCGGGCACTGCACCAGGTGCGCCGGCAGGGCGGCGGGAGCCGGCTGCGGGACCCGGCGCTGCGCACGGTCGTCGCCGAGGACGGTACCGCGGTGCTCGGCGTCACGCTGGCCATCGTCGGCATGCTGCTGCACATGGTCACCGGGCAGGTCGTGTGGGAGGCCTCCGCCTCGCTCGCGATCGGCGCACTGCTCGTCTACGTCGCCTACCGGCTCGGCCGCGACGCCCGCGACCAGCTGATCGGGGAGGCGGCGGACCCGGAACTCAGCGGCCGGATCGGCAGCCTGCTGCGGGCACAGCCGGAGATCGACAGCGTCGAGGCGCTGTTCACCATGAAGACGGGCCTCGACTCCCTGCTGGTGGCGGCCCGGATCGACCTGGTTCCCGGGCTGGACAGCGAACGGGTCGAGGAGGTGGCGATGCGCATCAAGCGCTCGATCGCCCGCACCGTCCCCGAGGCGGAGCAGATCTTCCTCGACGTGACCGACCGGCCGGCCGAGGAGGCACGCGAAAGCCCCGCCGCGACGGGGGAGCGCGGCGGGGCCTGAAGGAGCGGTGCCCCGAAGGCCGCCGCTCCATGCCTGGCCGACCCGGATTTCTCCCGGACGGAGGCGTGCGGCGGCCCGGCGCCGGTTCGGGAGGACACCCTGACGGCTCGGTCCCGGTCCCGGCGCCCCCGGCGGTTCAGTGCGCCTCGGCGGGCTCCAGCACGAAGACCGGGATCTCCCGGGAGGTCTTCTCCTGGTACTCGGCGTACGGCGGATAGGCGGCGACGGCCCGCTCCCACCAGTCGGCCTTCTCGCTTCCGGTGACCTCGCGGGCCGTCATGTCCTGCCTGACCGGACCGTCCTGCAGCTCGACCCGGGGATCGGCCTTCAGGTTGAAGTACCAGAACGGGTGGTTGGGCGCGCCACCCTGCGAGGCCACCACGGCATAGCGCCCGTCGTGCTCCACGCGCATCAGCGGCGTCTTGCGGATCCTGCCGGAGCGCGCTCCCCGCGTGGTCAGCAGGATCACGGGCAGTCCCGTGTCCATGAGCGTGGTGCCCTTGGTGCCGCCGGAGCTCTCGTACAACTCCACCTGCTCGCGCACCCACTCGGCCGGGCTCGGCTCGTACTCGCCCTCAAGAGGCATGGCCTACGTCCTCTCGTCGCATCCTGTGACGGTTCGTGCACCGCCATTCAACACCGGCGCCGGGAGCGCCGTCGGCCTTGACGGAATCCGGCAGTTCACGGCGGCGGACCGAGCGCCGTGTCCCGCCAGGCCCGCCTCACGTCTGGGCCAACGCCGTCCGCACCGCCAGCGCCATGATCACGGCGCTGGAGACCACGGCCGTGACCAGCCGTCCCCGGCGGCCCGTCAGGGCCCGGCCGAGCAGTGCGCCGCCCCCGGCCAGCAGCAGCTGCCAGCTCGCGGACGCGGCGAAGGCGGCCAGGACGAACAGCCCCTGCTCCGGCAGCGGCGCCGCGTCCGTGGCGCGGGTGCCGAGGACCAGCGCCGCGAAGTAGATCACCGTGGTGGGGTTGAGCAGGGTGATCCCGAGCAGGCCGAGGTACGCCCGTGCGGGACTCGGCACGGGCGTACCTCGGCCTG
>NZ_MUBM01000432.1 GCF_002154505.1 Streptomyces carpinensis
GGACGGGCGGTACAGGTCGAAATCAGCCGATCCGGCCAAGGTCTCTCACGCTCCAAAGACGACCAGTGATGACGCTAACTACCGTTAAGTAACCCAAATATTAGGGCGCCCGCCCACGCCGGTGATACGTGAGCTTGGCGACAGCGGGGACATTGCCCGGCGATGGGCTCGCGCATGCCCCCGATATGCTCGGGCAGCGCATCACCACCGTCCCTCCTGGAGCATCCATGAGCCTCAAGATCACCGTGATCGGCACCGGCTATCTCGGCGCGACGCACGCCGCGGCCATGGCCGAGCTGGGGTTCGAGGTGCTGGGCCTGGACGTCGTGCCCGAGAAGATCGAGATGCTGCAGCGCGGCGAGGTCCCGATGTACGAGCCGGGCCTGGAGGAGCTGCTGCGCAGGCACGTGGCCGGCATCGAGGGCTCCAGCGGGCGGTTGCGCTTCACCCAGGACTGGGCCGAGGTGGGTGCCTTCGGCGACGTCCACTTCATCTGCGTGAACACTCCGCAGAAGCACGGCGAGTACGCCTGCGACATGTCCTACGTCGAGTCCGCGATCGCCTCGCTCGCCCCGCACCTGGCCGGGCCCGCGCTGGTCGTCGGCAAGTCGACGGTGCCGGTCGGGTCGGCGAACCGCCTGGCCCGTACGATCGCCGATCTGGCGCCCGCGGGCGAGGACGCCGAGCTGGCCTGGAACCCCGAGTTCCTGCGCGAGGGCTTCGCCGTCCAGGACACGCTGCACCCGGACCGGATCGTGGTCGGCGTGCGCAGCGAGCGGGCGGAGAAGCTGCTGCGCGAGGTGTACGCCACGCCGATCGGCGAGGGCTCGCCCTTCGTCGTCACCGACTTTCCGACCGCCGAGCTGGTGAAGACCTCCGCGAACTCCTTCCTCGCCACGAAGATCTCCTTCATCAACGCGATGGCGGAGGTGTGCGAGGCGGCCGGCGGCGACGTCGCCAAACTGGCGGAGGCGATCGGGTACGACGACCGGATCGGCAGGAAGTTCCTGCGCGCCGGGATCGGCTTCGGCGGCGGCTGCCTGCCCAAGGACATCCGCGCCTTCATGGCGCGCGCCGGCGAGCTGGGCGCCGACCAGGCGCTGACCTTCCTGCGCGAGATCGACTCGATCAACATGCGCCAGCGCGGGCAGATGGTGGAGCTGGCCCGGCAGGCGCTGGGCGGCGGACCCTTCCTCGGCAAGCGGGTCGCGGTGCTCGGCGCCACCTTCAAGCCCGACTCCGACGACGTGCGGGACTCGCCCGCCCTCAACGTGGCCGGGCAGATCCACCTCCAGGGCGGCCAGGTGACCGTCTACGACCCCAAGGGCATGGACAACGCCCGGCGCGTCTTCCCGACGCTCGGGTACGCCGAGTCCGCGCGGGAGGCGGTCCGGGGCGCGGACGTGGTGCTGCACCTGACCGAGTGGCGTGAGTTCCGCGAGCTGGACCCGGCCGAGCTGGGCGAGGTCGTGGCGGCCCGGCTGGTCCTGGACGGCCGCAACGCGCTGGACCCGGACCTGTGGCGGCGGGCCGGGTGGACCTACCGGGCGATGGGGCGGCCGACCGCCTGACGGCAGCGAGCCGCACGGGCTTGAGCGCCCCGAAGGCGAACGAGCGGTGAAAGGGTGACGCCGGTTCGGCCGAGGCTCAGTCGGCCGAACCGGCGTCTTCCCGCATTCTGCACCACGGGAGGGGTGCTCACGGCTCCTTGGCGCGGTACCGGCGCATCTTCGCGCGTGCCCCGCACACCTGCATCGAGCACCAGCGCCCGCGGCCGGCCGGGCTGCGGTCGTAGTACGCCCAGTGACAGGTGTCCGCCTCGCAGGCCTTCAGCCGGGTCCAGGTGCCCGCGACCAGTGCCTCGGCGACCGCGGCCGCCACACGGGAGGTGAGGGTGCCGGTGTCGGCGGGGGCGAGGGTCGCGGAGCCGTCCCGCGCGTCGACCGCGACCAGCAGCGGGGCCCGCGCCAGCAGCTCGCCCAGAGGTGTCACCTCCCGGTGCGGCGGGTGCCCGGCGTGGGCCAGAAGTGTCGCCCGCAGCGACTCGCGCAGCTCGCGCGCGCTCGGCAGTTCCGCCTCGGTGATCCGCAAGGGCGCCCGGCCCTCCGGCGAATCGAGCGAGTCGCCGCCCGTCTCCAGGTCCAGCGTGTTCACCAGGGACTCGACCAGCGCCAGTCCTCCGGGCGCGGCCGATCTCTCACTCATGGCAGCGACGGTACCTCGCAAACCTGTTGCGGTGTTACCTGTCATGGGGGAGCATGCGGTAACGGTTACCGGTTACCCGGTTCTACGGGTAACCAATGTCTACGGGTGACCAGCCGTCCACTCCTGGGAGGAACTCATGGCTCTCGCCAAGCTGGGTGTCGTCGTTCTGGACTGTCCCGACCCGCGCGCGCTCGCCGGTTTCTACGCCGAGGTGCTCGGCGGAACCGTGGAGGGCGAGGGCGACTGGGTGGACCTGAAGGTGCCGGGCGGGCCGTCGCTGGCGTTCCAGGCGGCGCCCGGGTTCGTGCCGCCGAAGTGGCCGTCGCCCGACCGCTCGCAGCAGTTCCACCTGGATCTCGTGGTGGACGACCTGGACGCGGCGGAGAAGGGCGTCCTCGCCCTCGGCGCGGAGCCGCTGGACGCGACGGACCGCACGCGCACCTTCCGGGTTTACGCCGACCCCGCCGGGCACCCGTTCTGCCTCTGCGCCTGCTGAGGGGCGCCTGCCGACCGTGACCGACTCCGGGAGGGTGACACATGCCTGCTGTGGCACGTCTGCGTTCCGTCGTGATCGACTGTCCCGACCCGCACGCGCTCGCCGACTTCTACGCCCGGGTCGGCGGCGGCACGCCGGAGCCCGAGGACGACGACTGGGTCGTCCTGCGGGTCCCCGACGGCCCACGGCTCGCCTTCCAGCGGGCGCCCGCCCACACCCCGCCGGAGTGGCCGCGCGCGGACCGGAACTCACAGCAGTTCCACGTCGACTTCGACGCCGGGTCCACCTGGCAGGAGATGGACGCCGCCCACGAGAAGGTGCTGGCGCTGGGCGCACGCCCGCTCGACCTGGAGGACACCGAGAACAAGGACTTCCGGGTCTACGCCGATCCGGCCGGGCATCCGTTCTGCCTGTGCCGGATCGAGCGTCCGTAGCGGCCGGCCCCGGTCAGCCGTCGAGTTCCTCGATGGTCGCGTTGGACGGCGCGCGCGTGGTCCGCAGGTCGCGGGCCACGTCCTCGGCGGCGCCCAGGACACGCACAGCGTTCTGCCAGGTCAGCTTGGCCACGTCGGACCGGGACCAGCCGCGGTCCAGCAGCTCGGCGATCAGGTTGGGGTAGCCGGAGACGTCGCTGAGGCCGTCGGGGGTGAAGGCCGTGCCGTCGTAGTCGCCGCCGATGCCGAGGTGGTCGACGCCGGCGACCTCGCGCATGTGGTCGAGGTGGTCGGCGACCGTGGCCGCGGTGGCGACGGGGCGCGGGTGGGACTCCTCGAAGGCCCGGTGGACCTTCATGGCCTCCTCGGTGGTGTCGAGGTGGTGGAAGCCGTGCGCCCGCATGTTCTCGTCGGCCGCGGCCGTCCAGTCGACGGCGGCCTGGAGGACGAACTTCGGTACGAACGTCACCATCGCCACGCCACCGTTCGCGGGCAGGCGTTCGAGCACGTCGTCCGGGATGTTGCGCGGATGGTCGCAGACGGCCCGGGAGGAGGAGTGGGAGAAGATCACCGGGGCGGCCGAGGTGTCCAGCGCGTCCCGCATGGTCGTCGCGGCCACGTGGGAGAGGTCCACCAGCATGCCCAGGCGGTTCATCTCCCGCACCACCTCGCGGCCGAACGCCGACAGGCCGCCCACCCCGGGCTCGTCCGTCGCCGAGTCCGCCCATGCCACGTTGTCGTTGTGGGTGAGGGTCATGTAGCGCACGCCGAGCGCGTGCAGCGCGCGCAGGGTGCCGAGCGAGTTCGCGATGGAGTGGCCGCCCTCAGCGCCCATCAGCGAGGCGATCCGGCCGTCCGCGCGCGCCGTCTCGATGTCGGCGGCGGTCAGGGCCGGGGCCAGGTCCGCCGGGTAGCGGTCGAGCAGCTGCCGTACGCAGTCGATCTGCTCCAGGGTCGCCGGGACCGGGTCGGGCAGATCCGCGCGGACGTACACCGACCAGTACTGCGCGCCGACCCCGCCCGCGCGCAGGCGGGGGATGTCCGTGTGCAGGTGGGCGTTCTGGCGGGCGGCGATGTCACGGGCGCCGAGGTCGTAGCGGACCTGCTCGCGCAGCGCCCAGGGCAGGTCGTTGTGGCCGTCGACGACCGGGAACTCACGCAACAGGTACCGGGCTTCCTCGATGGAGGCCATCGGCGTCACTTCCCCGTGCCGAAGCCGAAGCCGCCGGCGCCCTCGACCTTGGCGCGCAGCCGCTTGCCCTTCTCGGTGGCCTGGTCGTTGAGATCCTGCTGGAACTCGCGCATCCGGGTCAGGAGCTCCTCGTCGTGGGCGGCGAGGATCCGGGCGGCCAGCAGGCCCGCGTTGCGCGCGCCGCCGACCGAGACCGTCGCGACCGGCACACCGGCCGGCATCTGCACGATCGACAGCAGCGAGTCCATCCCGTCCAGGTACTTCAGCGGGACGGGCACGCCGATCACCGGCAGCGGGGTGACGGAGGCGAGCATGCCGGGCAGGTGGGCGGCGCCGCCCGCGCCCGCGATGATCGCCTTCAGTCCGCGTTCCGCCGCGTGTTCGCCGTAGCTGATCATCTCGCGGGGCATGCGGTGCGCGGAGACCACGTCGACCTCGTAGGAGATCTCGAACTCGTCGAGCGCCTTGGCGGCGGCCTCCATGACGGGCCAGTCGGAGTCCGACCCCATGACGATGCCAACAACTGGGCTCATTCGGTGATCGTGCCTCTCAGGTATCCGGCTGCGTGACGGGCGCGCTCCAGCACGTCGTCCAGGTCGTCGCCGTAGGTGTTGACGTGTCCGACCTTGCGGCCGGGCTTCACGTCCTTGCCGTACATGTGGATCTTGAGCTGCGGGTCGCGGGCCATGCAGTGCAGGTACGCGGAGTACATGTCGGGGTAGTCACCGCCGAGGACGTTCACCATGACCGTCCACTTCGCGCGCGGGCGCGGGTCGCCCAGCGGCAGGTCGAGTACCGCGCGGACGTGGTTTGAGAACTGGGACGTGATCGCGCCGTCCTGGCTCCAGTGGCCCGAGTTGTGCGGGCGCATCGCCAGCTCGTTGACGAGGACGCGGCCGTCGCGGGTCTGGAACAGCTCGACGGCGAGGTGGCCGACCACGCCGAGCTCCTTGGCGATCCGAAGGGCCATCTCCTCGGCGCGCAGCGCGAGGTCCTCGTCCAGATCGGGGGCCGGGGCGATCACGGTGTCGCAGACGCCGCCCACCTGCCGGGACTCCACCACCGGGTAGGCCACGGCCTGGCCGTGCGGGGAGCGCACGACGTTGGCGGCCAGCTCCCGGACGAAGTCGACCTTCTCCTCGGCGAGCACGGGAACACCCGCGCGGAACGGCTCGGCGGCCTCCTCCACGGAGTCGACCACCCACACGCCCTTGCCGTCGTAGCCGCCGCGGACGGTCTTCAGGACGACGGGGAACCCGTCTCCCTCGCCCGCGAACGCGGCCACGTCCTGCGGGTCGCTCACGATGCGGTGCCGTGGACAGGGCACACCGATCGCGTCGAGTCTCGCGCGCATCACCCCCTTGTCCTGGGCGTGCACGAGCGCGTCGGGGCCGGGGCGCACGGCGACGCCGTCCGCCTCCAGGGCCCTGAGGTGCTCGGTGGGCACGTGTTCGTGATCGAAGGTGATCACGTCGCACCCTCGCGCGAACTCGCGCAGCGTGTCCAGATCGCGATAGTCGCCGACGACGACATCGTTCACGACCTGCGCCGCGGAGTCCTGGGGAGTGTCACTGAGAAGCTTGAACCTGATGCCCAGCGGGATGCCCGCCTCGTGTGTCATACGAGCGAGCTGGCCACCGCCGACCATGCCGACTACCGGGAACGTCACGCCCCCAGGGTATCGGCCGCGCAGACGTGGCCGGATTCCACGCCCTGCGCAGTGCCCGGCTCCCTCGCGGCGCCCCTCACCACGCCCGCCCCCGCACCCTCTGACGGCCGCTGACCGCTTGTCCTCTTACCGACCGTTTCGCCGGCTCTTTCCTGCCTCTTCCGGGTCTCTTTCCGACCCGTTCCCCAGCTCATGGCCCGTCCGCAGGCGCGGCCACCGGCCGCTGGTTAGCATGGCGGGGTTGACGAAACCAACCCGGACGGGGGCCTGCACGACCATGGGACGTGGTTCCTCGGGGCATCGATCGGCGCCCCCGGCGCCCCAGGGCGCGCTGTTGCTGCGCGTCGGCCGGATCTGGCGCGAGGTCGCCAAGTTCGGCGCGGTGGGCGGAGCGGGGCTCCTTGTCAACCTGCTCGTGTTCAACCTGGTACGGCACGTGACCGACCTGCAGGTGGTGCGGGCGAGCGTCATCGCGACCGTCGTCTCGATCATCTTCAACTACATCGGTTTCCGCTACTTCACGTACCGGGACCGCGACAAGAGCGGCCGCACCAAGGAACTGACCCTGTTCCTGCTGTTCAGCGTGGTCGGACTGGTGATCGAGAACGGTGTGCTGTACCTGGCGACCTACGGCTTCGGCTGGGACAGCCCGCTGCAGAGCAACGTCTTCAAGTTCCTCGGCATCGGCATCGCGACGCTGTTCCGCTTCTGGTCCTATCGCACCTGGGTCTTCCGCGCCCTGCCCGGCCGGGAGGCCGTGGCCGGAGCTGAGTCGTTCCTCCAGGCGGAGACACAGTCCGGGAAGCCGCGCCCGACCAGGGTCCCCCGCTGACCCACCGCCCGGCGGGCACCCACCGCACCCGGCACGATCGCCCCGGCGCTCTCGCGGGTGGCGGCCGGCCACCGATCATCCGCGTGAACAACGCTGCGGGTCAATACACCTAGCGCACCGTCGGCTGCTCGTCCGGGTGTTTCTTCAACGGGGGCGTGCGGGACAGGAACAGCCCGAAGACCGGTGGCTGGGTCTGGAGGAGTTCCAGACGCCCTCCGTCGGCCTCCGCCAGGTCGCGCGCCACCGCCAGCCCGATGCCGGTGGAGTTGCGGCCGCTGATCGTGCGCTCGAAGATCCGCGCGCCCAGATCGGCGGGGACTCCCGGCCCCTCGTCGGTGACCTCCACGACCGCCTGGTTGCCGGTCACGCGCGTGCGCAGCGCCACCGTGCCGCCGCCGTGCATCAGGGAGTTCTCGATCAGCGCGGCCAGGACCTGTGCGACCGCGCCGGGGGTGCCCACGGCCTGCAGGTGCCGCTTGCCGGAGCTGACGATCGCGCGGCCGGCGCTGCGGTAGGCGGGCCGCCACTCGGCGATCTGCTGCTGGAGTACCTCGTCGAGGTCGAAGGAGACCGCGGAGCCGATGCGCGGGTCGCGGGAGTTCGTCAGCAGCCGCTCCACCACGTCCGTCAGCCGCTCCACCTGGGTGAGCGCGACGTTCGCCTCCTCCTTCACCGTGTCCAGCTCGTCGGTGAGGGTGATCTCCTCCAGGCGCATCGACAGCGCGGTCAGCGGCGTACGCAGCTGGTGGGAGGCGTCGGCGGCCAGGCGCCGCTCGGCGGTCAGCATCCGGGCGATCCGCTCGGCGGAGGAGTCCAGCACGTCGGCCACCCGGTCCAGCTCCGGGACGCCGTAGCGCTTGTGCCGGGGGCGCGGGTCACCCGAACCGAGCCGTTCGGCGGTCTCGGCGAGGTCGGTCAGCGGTGAGGCGAGCCGGTTGGCCTGGCGGATCGCGAGCAGCACCGCCGCCACCACCGCCAGCAGCGCCACCAGGCCGATGATCAGCAGCGTACGGCCGACCTCACGGGTGACGGAGGAACGGGACTCCTCCATCCGGACGGTCTCGCCCTGCTCGCCCTTGGCGGTGGAGTGGATCACGTCACCGGCCGGTTTGCTGCCGATCTCGATGGGCGGCTGGCCGGGAATGCCGATCACCGCGTACTGACCGGGAGCCACCTGGTCGTGCAGGATCTCCGCGTTGACCGTCTCGTCGCCGAACAGCCGCCCGTCGACGATGCTGGCCAGCCGGAGCGCCTCGGAGTCGACCCGCTCCTGTGCGCTGTTGCTGATCGTGCGGCTCTCCACGATCACCAGGGAGACGCCGAAGACGGCGATCACCACGAGCACCACGGCGAGCGTGGACTGGATCAGTCGGCGGCGCATGACCTCTTACCCGTAAGAAACCCGTGGGGCGGGCTCAGCTCTTCTCGAAGCGGAAGCCCACGCCACGCACGGTCGCGATGTAACGGGGGTTCGCCGCGTCGTCGCCGAGCTTCTTGCGCAGCCACGAGATGTGCATGTCCAGTGTCTTGGTCGACGACCACCAGGTCGTGTCCCAGACCTCGCGCATCAGCTGGTCGCGGGTGACCACCCGGCCCGCGTCCCGCACGAGCACCCGGAGCAGGTCGAACTCCTTGGCGGTGAGCTGGAGCTCCTCGTCGCCCATCCAGGCACGGTGGGACTCGACGTCGATGCGCACGCCGTGCGTGGCCGGCGGCTGCTGCGGCTCGGCGGCGCCGCGCCTCAGCAGGGCCCGGACCCGGGCGAGCAACTCGGCGAGGCGGAAGGGCTTGGTGACGTAGTCGTCGGCGCCCGCGTCCAGGCCGACCACCGTGTCGACCTCGTCGGCACGCGCGGTCAGGATCAGGATGGGCACGGCGTGACCGTCGGCGCGCAGCCGACGGGCGACCTCCAGGCCGTCCATACCGGGCAGACCGAGGTCCAGCACGACCAGGTCGACACCGCCCTGCATTCCGGCGTCGAGCGCGGTGGGTCCGTCCTCACGCACCTCGACCTCGTAGCCTTCCCGGCGCAGTGCGCGGGCCAGGGGCTCCGAGATGGACGCGTCGTCCTCGGCGAGCAGTACACGGGTCATGGAGTGATGGTAGTCCGACGGTGCCGCCTGCTGGGCTGGAGCTGCGGTGTGATCGAAGTCCGCTGCTCTTACCTTCCGCCCCTATGGTCACGGAGTGCCCACACGGCGGACGCGAACCCTGCACGTTCCCCGGTCCGGACCATTGAGCAGGGATGCGATCCTTGAGTACACCTTCGAAAGGGCGGGCTCGGTTCCCTTTCAACCTGTGATCCGCGTCTCAAGTCCTTCCATATCCGGCAGTGTCCTGCCGTATGGTGACCTGAACGCCTGTAGCACGCAGCGGACCTTTGGCGCTCTTCCGACGCTGAGGGTCCCTTTTGCGTGCCGGCCGGCTCCGACCGGCCTCGAAAGGAATGACCTAGGGCCGGGCCTCATCGCACGCTCATGCGCGGCGTGAGGCGTGGATCCCGGTGGCCGCCGTCCTCCGCTCCGCGATCCGGGGCGGACTCCCCTGGGCGTGGGGTGGACGACCGGCCCTGCCGGTGCCGGCCGCCCCCCACCGGGCGCGTCCGGCTCGACGCAGCGCGTCCCGACCAGCAAGGAACGACCATGGCGTCCAGCCTGACGAAGGACTCGGTCCAACCGGGCACCCCCGGTTCCGAGAAGACCTTCTTCGGCCACCCCCGCGGCCTGGCCACCCTCTTCATGACCGAGATGTGGGAGCGGTTCTCCTACTACGGCATGAGGGCGCTGCTCCCGCTGTACCTGGTGGCGCCGGCCGGCCTGCACCTGAGTGCGGCCAGCGCGACCGCGATCTACTCGGTCTACCTGTCCCTCGTGTACCTGCTCGCCCTGCCGGGCGGCTGGGTCGCCGACCGGATGCTCGGCCCCCGCAAGACCGTCGCCGCCGCCGGCACGATCATCATGCTGGGCCACCTGACGCTGGCCCTGCCGTGGTCCGGCAGCTTCTTCGCCGGCCTCGGTCTCGTCGCCATCGGCTCCGGTCTGCTGAAGGCCAACATCTCCACGATGGTCGGCCACCTGTACAAGGGCACCGACGACCCGCGCCGGGACGGCGGCTTCACGATCTTCTACATCGGCATCAACCTGGGTGCCTTCGCCGCGCCCCTGGTCATCGGCACGGTCGGTGAGAACGTCAACTGGCACATCGGCTTCGCGCTCGCCGCGCTCGGCATGGCGCTGGGTCTGGGCCAGTTCCTGCTCGGCTCGCGCCACCTGGACGCGCGCTCCGACGTCGTCCCGACGCCGCTGTCCGCGCAGGAGAAGACGGCCATGCTGCGCAAGTCGGCCCTGTGGGCGGCCGTCGCCGTCGTCTTCTACGCCATCGTCGGCTTCTCCGGTGTCTACACCCTGAACTGGCTGCTGGTCCCGATCACCATCGCCGGTCTGCTCATCCCGGTACTGGTGATCGCCCGGATCAAGCGGGACAAGGACCTGGACCGCACCGAGCAGTCGAAGATGACCGCGTACATCTGGTTCTTCGTCGCCGCGGCCGTGTTCTGGATGATCTACGACCAGGGTGGCTCGACCGTGTCGCTGTTCGCCGAGAAGTCGGCCGAGAACAGCGTCTTCGGCTGGGGCTTCCCGGTCTCCTGGTACCAGTCGGTCAACCCGGTCATGATCATGGCGTTCGCGCCGGTCTTCGCCTGGCTGTGGGTCGCGCTCGCCCGGCGCGGCAAGGAGCCGAGCACCGCGGTGAAGTTCGCCATGGGTCTGCTGCTGGTCGGCGCGTCCTTCTTCCTCTTCCTCGCCCCGCTGGCGATCGCCGACGGCGGTCACAAGGCGGCCGCGCTGTGGCTGGTTGCGATCTACTTCGTGCAGACCGTGGGCGAGCTGACGCTCTCCCCGGTCGGCCTGTCGGTCACCACCAAGATGGCACCCGCCAAGTACGCCTCGCAGATGATGGGCGTCTGGTTCCTGGCCGTCACCGCCGGTGACGCCACGACCGGTCTGCTCTCCATCGCCGGTGTCGACCTCAACAAGACGGGCATCGTCGCCCTGGAGGCCGTCCTCGCCGTCGTGGCCGGTGTGGCGGTGTGGATGTACCGCAAGAAGGTCAAGGCGCTCATGGGCGACGTGCGCTGACGCACGGCTCAGGTTCGCCGGTCGCCGTTCCGCCGGAGGGCCCCCGCATCCGTACGGGATGCGGGGGCCCTCCGGCGTCTCCGGGTCGGGCCACGGGCGCTGCCGGGTGTCGCGTGCGGTCGCGTGCGGGCCATCGGGTCTGTCGAACCGGGCGGCTGGGGGCCATGGGCTCCCATCGGCCGACAGCACGGGCAGCAGGGCAGCGGGGAAGACACGAAGCGCGCCGGACCCGTGAGGATCCGACGCGCGGAGAAGCACCGGGAATACCGAGAAGCGCTGAAACGACGGAGGAAGAAACCCCAACCGGGAGAGCCGCGGGGACCCCGGGCCGGGACGAGCCCCTTACGCGGGTGCCCCCAGCTCCGCCCACACCTTCTTGCCGGCGACGCCGGGCACGCGCACGACGCCCCAGTCGAGGCACAGGCGCTGGACGATGAACATGCCGTGGCCGCCGGGGCGGCCGGCGCGGTGCGGGGTGCGTGGGGCCGGCTGGCCGGTGCCGCGGTCGGAGACCTCGATGTGGATCACCTTGTTGTCGCAGGCGATCTCCATCTGGTCCGGGCCCTCGGCGTGCAGGCAGGCGTTGGTGACCAGCTCGGAGACGACGAGGAGCACGTCCTCGGCGGCGGCCCGCCGGTCGGCGCTCGCGGCGGGCAGCCAGCCCCACGCGTACAGCGCCTGGCGGGCGAAGTCGCGGGCGAGCGGCACGACGCCGCTCGCGCCGTCGAAGCTCAGCCTGCGGACCTGGCGACCCCCCGACGGGACTGCAGGCACAGCCGTCGCACCCCCTGCGGACGCCCCGTTCGGCGGCACGCCCCCTTCGGACGCCCCGGAAGCGCCGCTGGGCTCCGGGCCGCGGTCGCCCGGCGAGTAAGGCCGGGTGGTGCTCATCAGCGCTTCACCTCACCGATTCACCAGTTCACGATTCACACGTCACTACACAAAGTCACTGCACGCGTACATGTCGGTACGCCGTTGCCGATCCGTCCAGGATGACTCCTGCCCGACCGATCCCACGGGACACCCCCGTTTTCCGGCGCGCGGAGCGTCACGTCCGCCGCGGCACGGCAGACGGACCGACGGACTGAAGGAAGGATTCCGCCCGACGGCACACGAAAGCGACACCCCCGACGGCACGACGACCGGATCAGCCGGTCTCGTCGGCCAGAGCGTCCTCGAGCGTGTCGTGCACGCTGAAGACCGCCTCCGCTCCTGTGATCTCGAACACGCGCGCCACCACCGGCAGCATCCCGGCGAGATGGACACCTCCCCCGGCCGCCTCCGCCTTCAGTCGCGCCCCCAGCAGCACGTTCAGCCCCGTGGAGTCACAGAACTCCAGGCGCGAACAGTCCACCACCAGGCGTGAGCGCCCCTTGGCGAGGCACTCCTCGAGAGGCTCGCGCAGCAGGTCGGCCGTGTGATGGTCCAGCTCACCAGCCGGTGTCACGACGGCGCTGGAACCCTCTTGCCGCACCTCCACCAGAAGCCGGCCCGACTGTGCACTGCCGACCGTCCCGCGGTCCATGCCGTCTCTCTCTCCCGGGTGTCTTGGCTGCTGACTGACGCCCTCGAACACTACGCCTTCCCTCACCGCTCCGACACCCGAACAACCACACACAAACGGACATATAGCGACAGAACGCACTTGCGGTTGGGTTGGGAAAGCGGGTAGGGCTAGTAGGGACACGTACCCGACACGGCCGGCTTTGGAGGCGCCGCACACCGCAGTGCACGAATTGGCTTCGGCAGCCATATGCCGAGAACGATGGAGGACATCATGTCACCCCGGCTCGACGCCTCGCATACCCAGACGACGACGTCGACACCCCCTCCGGACCATCTGGATCCCATCGAGCTTCAGGACGACGTACGCGCGGAGCGGGTCGACCCGGCCGCCGCGCTGGCCGGACTTCCGGACATCCCCCCGTACGACGAGGTGGCCCCGGACGACGCCCGGGCGCTGTCCAGGACCCTCTTCGAGCGGCTGGAGTCCCTCGAGGAAGGCACTCACGAGTACTCGTACGTCCGCAACACCCTCGTCGAGCTCAACCTCGCGCTGGTCAAGTTCGCCGCCTCCCGCTTCCGCTCCCGCAGCGAGCCCATGGAGGACATCATCCAGGTCGGCACCATCGGCCTGATCAAGGCGATCGACCGCTTCGAGCTCTCGCGGGGCGTCGAGTTCCCGACCTTCGCGATGCCAACCATCATCGGCGAGATCAAGCGCTTCTTCCGTGACACCTCGTGGTCCGTGCGCGTACCGCGCCGGCTCCAGGAGCTGCGGCTCGACCTGGCCAAGGCCGGTGACGAACTGGCCCAGCGGCTGGACCGGGCGCCGACGGTGGGAGAGCTGGCGGAGCACCTCGGCCTGTCCAACGACGAGGTGGTCGAGGGCATGGCGGCGTCCAACGCCTACACCGCCTCCTCGCTGGACGCCCAGCCCGAGGAGAACGACTCCGAGGGTGCGCTCGCCGACCGGATCGGCTACGAGGACCACGGGCTCGAAGGCATCGAGTACATCGAGTCGTTGAAGCCGCTGATCGCCGAACTCCCCTGCCGCGACCGGAAGATCCTCTCCCTGCGGTTCGTGGCGGGCATGACCCAGTCCGAGATCGGCGACGAGCTCGGCATCTCGCAGATGCACGTCTCACGGCTGCTGTCGCGCACGCTGGTGCGGCTGCGCAAGGGGCTGACGGTCGAGGAGTGACCGGCCTGACATGAGGTTCTCCGTCCGGTGCCCGATCGGCACCGGACGGAATCCGTCACGGCGGCGCACCGGCGGCACCCGGTTACCCGGGGAAACCTCTTTCACCGCCCCGCCTCCCCCGCTAGGGTCGCCCTCCAAACCGGCCGGTAGGTCAGGACTCCGGGATGCCGGCCGGGGCTGCGAGGAGGCGGGCGATGGCTCGGGCCGACGGGACCGAGGACGACGTCGAGTCCGGGGATGCCGGCGGCGGGTCCCCTGCTCATGCCCCCGGCGAGGCCGCCGGGGCGTACACGCGCGCGTCCGGCGAGGCGGCCGGTGCGCACGAGGGCGCGCCCGGCGAAGCCGGGAGGCGGTACGCGGGGGCTCCGGGCGCAGCGGCCGGGCCGTACGCGGGGACGCCCGACGCGCGGCTGGTCGGACTGCTGCGTGGCGACACACCGACCGTCCATCCGGCGCTGCGGGAACTGCGCGCCCGCCACCACGCTGCCGTGCTCGCCTACGCCCGTCAGTGCACGACCGGCGAGTCGGCGGCACGGCAACTGGCGGCGCAGGCGTTCACCCACGCCGCCCGCGAGAGCGCTCGCGGCGTGGACCGCGGCGTCCCGGTGCGGCTGCAACTCCTGCTGCTGACCGCCCGCTCGGCCGCCTCCCGGGCGCGCGACGAACGCTCGGGCGGCCTGGACGCGGGGCTGCCGCCGGTCCTCGGCACCGCCGGTCCCGAGAGCCTCGAGCCGCCCCTGCTCACGGCCTTCCAGTCGCTGCCGGTCCGGGCCCAGGGACTGCTCTGGTACAGGACCGTGGAGCGGGAGAGCGAAGAGCGGACGGCCGTGTTCCTCGGGCTCACCCGCGAGGACGTGCGCTACGGCGCCCCGCAGGCGCTCCAGGCCATGGCCCGGGCCCGGCTCAGAAGCCGCCTCGCTGCCTCCGACGACCCGCACTGCGGCGACTTCCGGCGGCTGATCGAGGAGTCCGTACGGCCGGACAACCCCCGTTCCAGCGCCGACCTGCACACCCACATGGCGCACTGCCCGCACTGCACGGCCGCGTTCGAGGAGCAGTTCGCGCTGCGCGACGACCCGCGCACCGCGCTCGCCGAGGGCCTGCTGCCCTGGGGCGGCACGGCCTACGTCACGCGGCGGCCCGAACCGGGCCCGCGCGCCGGGGCACGCCCGGGGACTGGCGCGGGGACCTCGGCCTGGCCGCCGGTCCGCCGCTACGTGCTGGCCTCGGCGGCGCTCGGCGTGGCCCTCACACCGCTGCTGCTCTTCCTGCTCTCCCCGAGCGAGGGAGAGCACCACCGGCGTTCGGCGGGCGCGGTGACCACTCCCTCTGTGCCTGCCCAGGTCACGGTGACGGCGACGGTGCCGGCGAGGGCGACCGCGAGGTCGCGGACGGGGAGGCCGTCGCGGGGCGGGCCGGCACCGTCGCCGTCACCGTGACCTGGGCAGGCACAGAGGGAGTGGTCACCGCGCCCGCCGAACGCCGGTGGTGCTCTCCCTCGCTCGGGG
>NZ_MUBM01000433.1 GCF_002154505.1 Streptomyces carpinensis
GGTCGGGGTGGCCTGCGTGGTGCTGGCGGGCTTCACCGCCGCCCGTGATCAGTCTCCTGAGGGCGTCGACGACTATCCCGAATGTGCGATCGAAGCAAAAGTCCAGGTCAGAACGGATTGTCAGTGGCATACCTCACGATGGGCACATACGGCATCCATGCCGTCACACAGACGACAGGAGGATCGTCATGGCCAACTCGTCCGCAGCCGCCGCCCGTCGGCGCCGCGCCACCGGCCCTGCCCCCTCACTGACCGGCCCGGCGAGCGACGTGCACCCCGTGCTCCGCCGGGCGACGGCTCCGCCCGCCGCCCTCGACCTGCTGGCAAAGGCCCGCGCGGGGCTCGACGAGGCCGCCGTCCTGGAAACGCCGAACGAGCGCTACGCGACGGCGCACCTCGCCGCCCTGCGCGCCGCCGCCGCCGTGCTCGCCGCGCGCGGGCGCCCCGAGACGACGCCCCGGCGCCGCGCGCGCATCCGCAGCGCCTGGGAGGTGCTTCCCGAGATCGCACCCGAACTCACCGAGTGGAGCGCGCTGTTCGCCTCCGGCGCGCGCCGCCGCGCGCTGGCCGAGGCCGGGGTCCAGGGCGCGGTCGGCCGCCGGGAGGCGGACGACCTGATACGCGACGTGGCGATGTTCGTCCGCCTCGTCGAGCGGATGCTGGTCCTCCAGCCGGTGCTGCCCCAGCCGCGTCAGGACACCGCCGAGCCCGGCACCGCCCGCCCCGGACACGACGTCCGGCACGACATGCCGGACGCGGGCTGAGCCGCCCCCGGGATCGCCGGGACCAGCGCCGGAGGCAGCGGGCGGGCAGGGCACCGGAGGCAATAGGGTGGAAGGCGCCTGAAGCCTTCCCCTCCCGTGCCGCGGGCGGAGGAGGCAGCCCGATCGCTCCGCCGTGCAAGAGGCGGTGCCGCCTCGAGGAGTCAACTGCCGTGTCGGACCCGATGCGCCCGCCCGTCTCCCACCGCCACCCTCAAGCGGCGTCGCTGCGCTCCGACCCCCGACCTCGCTCCTCCCTCCGTACCGCCGTGGTCTGGGAGGTCCTGCGGGACGCCCTCGACCGGCGGGTCAAGGCCACGGGGCGGGAGTCGCTGGACGTCCTCGACACGGGCGGCGGCAGCGGCAACTTCGCCGTGCCCGTCGCCCGGCTCGGCCATCGGGTCACCGTGGTCGACCCCAGCCCCAACGCGCTGTTCGCGCTGGAGCGCCGCGCCGCCGAGGCGGGCGTGCCCGACCGGGTGCGGGGCGTGCAGGGCGACGCGCACGGCCTCTTCGACGTGGTCGAACGCGGCGGCTACGACGCCGTGCTCTGCCACGGGGTCCTGGAGTACGTCGACGACCCCGCCGAGGGCGTGCGCAACGCGGTCGCCGCGCTGCGCGACGAGGGGATCCTCAGCCTGCTCGCCGCCGGCCTCGGCGGCGCCGTGCTCGCCCGTGCCCTGGCCGGCCACTTCACGGACGCCCGGCAGGCCCTCGCCGACCCGGACGGGCGCTGGGGCGAGGGTGACCCGATGCCGCGCCGCTTCACCGCCGAGCAGTTGACCGCGCTCGTCGAGGGCGCGGGGCTGAGGGTCGGCGCGGTGCACGGTGTGCGGGTCTTCGCCGACCTGGTGCCCGGCGTGCTCGTGGACACCGAGCCCGCGGCGCTGGACGCACTGCTGAAGCTGGAGGCGGCGGCGGCCGAGCTGCCGGCCTTCCACTCCGTGGCCACACAGCTCCACGTCCTCGGCGAGACCCGCGGCGCCACCGAGTCCTGAGCCGACGTCCGCGACCGTGTCTCCGAGCGGCCTTCGCGGTGGGCGCCGTGGCGGGCCCGGGGCGGTGGTCCGGGCGGGCATGGAGTCCGCCACAGACCCCCCCGAACCAGGCCTGGCCGCCGTATGATCGAGGGAGACCGTCCGGCATGACAGGTCGGCCGCCGGGGAATGGAAGCCTCAGCGAGCCGGGTCCGTCGTGGGGGTCCGGTTGGCCAGATGGCGCAGAGGGGCGGGTTTCACGGGGGCGATTCCCTGCCTATCCTGAAGAGACCCCCGGGTCGCCCCGGCGACTGCACGATGAGGAGGACTCCGTGCCGCTCTCGGAGCACGAGCAGCGCATGCTCGAGCAGATGGAGCGAGCGCTGTACGCCGAAGATCCCAAGTTCGCGTCGGCGCTCGAGGGAAGCGGGCTGCGTACGTACACCCGGCGGCGGGTCTACCAGGCGGTCGCGGGCTTTCTCGTGGGTATCGCGCTCCTCATGGCAGGCGTGATCGTCCCGTACTACTGGGTGAGCGTGGTGGGCTTCCTGGTGATGCTGGGCTGCGCCCTGCTGGCCGTGACCGGCTGGCGCAAGGCCCCCAAGCCGGGCGAGCGGCCCGCCGGAGGGCCGCCGGCCCGTGGTCAGGTCCGTGGTCAGGCCCGTCCCAAGCGCTCCATGATGGACCGGATCGAGCAGCGCTGGCAGCGCCGCCGCGACGAACAGGGGCACTGACCCCGAAGCAGCACCCCGGACGCGTGAGGGGCTGACCACCGTAAGTGGTCAGCCCCTCACTCATGCGGCACTCGTGGCCCGCCGTCAGCCCTGCTGTCCCGACGGCCTGCGCGGCGCCGGACGCAGGGCCGCGGCCCGGGACCTCACCGCCGCCCACCGGGCCGAGACCGTCCACGACAGGCGCGCGGCCGAGCGGGGAGCGAGCACGGCCCGCAGCCTCGTGCCCCGGGAGGCCGTGCTCCGCAGGCCCTCCGTGACGCGGCGGACGTCCTCGGCGAGACCCGCCACGGGGCGCGGACGCGGCGCGTAGAGGACTTGTTCCAGGGCGTCGGCCAGCCGGTGCACGGATTCGGCCGTCGCCGGGTCGAGACGACCGAGGCGGACGATCCGCGCGGCCGCCTTGCGCGGGGTCTGCGACTCGTCCGGCAGGATCCCGAAGTCCCAGGCCGTGTCCGTGAGTTCCCGCCAGACGGCCAGGGTGTGCGGTGTCGTGTCCGCCTCGCCCCGCCCGTGGGCGCCGAGCCGGACGGACCGCGTCCGCCTGCGCCACAGCATGGGCGACAGCGGGAGCACCACGACGGCCAGCCCGCCCAGCGCCCAGGCCGCCACCGCGTACCACCGCGGGCCGCCTCCGTCGACGGGCAGCGCGGCCTGCGCCGACGGGCTCGGGCACTCCTGCAGCCGCTTCAGCTCCGGCGGGCAGCCGGTGCTCGACGAGGACGGGGCGGACGGTTCCGTGCTCGCCCGCTGGGAGGGCACCGCCGGGTTCGGCAGAGCCGTGCCCGGATTGTCCGACTGCGTGTACGACGGCACCGTGCCGCGCGTCGGCGTCGGCTCGAAGCGGGTCCAGCCGACGCCCTCGAAGTACAGCTCGGGCCAGGCGTGCGCGTCCTTCAGCCCCACCGCGATGGTGCCGTCACCCTGTGGCGAGCCGGGCGCGAAGCCGACCGCGACCCGGGCGGGGATGCCGAGCGTGCGGGCCATCGCGGCCATCGCGAAGGAGAAGTGCACGCAAAAGCCCCGCTTGTTCTTCAGGAAGCGCGCGATCGCGTTGGAGCCGCTGCCGACCTCCACCTGGGTGTCGTACTGGAAGCCGCCGTCCAGGGCGAACCAGTTCTGGAGCTTGACCGCCTGCTCGTAGTGGTTCGCCGCTCCCTCGGTGACCGCCCGCGCGGTGCGGGCCACGACCCCCGGCAGCGTCCTGGGCACCTTGGTGTACTCGCGCCTCAACACCGCGGACGGCTCCGGCGCCGTGGCCAACTGCTCCGCGGTGGGCTGCACCTCCAGGCTCTTGACCTGGTACGACAGCCCGCGCGTGTTCTGCCCGTGGTCGCCGACCAGCGTCATGCCCACGGGTTCGTAGCGCCAGCTGCCCTTGATCCGCACACCGCTGGGCGGATACGGCATCGGCAGCCAGTCCTGGGCGTACCAGTCGGCCGCCGAGATCGACGTCGTGATCTCCGAGCGCTTGACGTCGCCGTCGAGGCCCGCCGGGGTGGGGAAGGGGTCGGGCACGCCGACGATGTGCCGCTGGGACGGCTTCCAGGTGGTGCCGTCGAAGTCGTCCAGCGACACGATCCGCAGGTACAGGTCGGTGGAGTCCTCGGAGTTCGTGCGCAGGCTCAGGACCGTGCGGTTCTCGTTCACGTTCAGGCTGTCGCGCAGTGAGACGAGCGGATTCACGGCGGAGATCGTGCCGCCGCTTCCGACGCCCGAGCCCACGCCCGCCCCGGCGGTGTCCAGCAGCCCGCCGCGCATGCCCGGCAGGGCGAGCGGCACCACCAGGGCGACGCCCAGGGCGACCGCGCCTATCCGGCGCCCCGCGCGCACCGGCGCCGTCGCCCCGCCCGGCTCGCCGCTTGCGGCGCGGGCCCCGCTGAAGACGCGACCCCACTGCGAGAGCCGGTCGCGGCCCTCGGCGAGCAGCAGCATCAGATAGCCGGCGGCGGCCACCAGGAACCACACCCAGTCCGTGCCGCCGGCGGACAGGCCCGCGGCCACGGAGTACAGCGCGAGCAGAGGCAGGCCGGCGGGGGCCGCGCTGCGCAGGGTCACGGCGACGGTGTCCACGATCAGGCCGATCAGCAGGACACCGCCGACCAGCATCAGCCGGATGCCGTCGGTCAGCGGTGCCGGGATCGCGTACCGGCCGACGTCGTCCGCGCCCTGCTGCAGCAGGACGGTCAGGTGCCGGAAGGCGTCCGGGCCGGGCACCAGCCCGACGACGGCCTGGGCCCGGGCGAAGACCAGGGTCAGGAGCACCAGGGTGACCAGGACCTGCGCCGCCACGGTCAGGGGCCGCGCCAACGGCACCCGCCGGGCCGCCGCACCGACACCCGACTGCACCGCCAGCAGCAGCGTGGCCTGCAGCATCCATGCCACGGAGGAGACCAGTGGCAGCAGCGCGCACGCCGCCATCAACGTGGCCAGCGCGGCACACAACGCCAGCCGTGCCCGTCCGCTCACGACCACGTCCCCCGTCCGCTGCCGGGGCCGACCGTCCCGCTCATGATCGTCCCTCTCCGTGGCCCGCGCCGCGAGCTCCCGCCACGGAGCCGGCCGCGCTCGCCGCGCCCGCACCGGCCGGGCTCGACGGGTCGTAGCCGGGCATGCTCGTCGGGCCGGCGCTCGTGCGGTCGCGGTCCGCCTGGCGCCACACCTCGGTCAGGGAGGCGCCCCGGGGGACGCTCACCGCTGTCCAGCCGGCGTCGCGGAGCAGCCGGAGCCGCTCCCCGCCCGCGTCGAGGGGACCGGGCACGTCGTCCGCTTCCCGCAGCCAGGTGTCGCTGTCCAGCACGAAGGCCACCGCGCCGCCGCTGCGCTGGCGCATCTTGGCGGCCACCGCGGCCTGCGCCTCGTCGAGGTCGCCGAGGAAGGCGACCAGCAGCCCCTCGTTGCCGCCGCGCAGCACGTCGTAGGCGCGGGAGAGCCCCGCCCCGTCCGAGTGGTCGATCACCGCGAGGGTGTCCATCATCAGCCCGGCCGCGTCCGCCGACTCCTGGCTGGCGCCCGCGAACCCGCCCGAGCCCTCGCCCGGCACCGAGCTGCCGGTGTCCGTCAGCAGCCGCACCGAGTAGCCCCGCTCCAGCATGTGCACCAGGACGGAGGCGGCACCCGAGACCGCCCACTCGAAGGCCGAGTCCGGGCCCGCGCCCCGGAAGGCGATGCCCCGGGTGTCCAGCAGCACGGTGCAGCGGGCCCGCTGCGGCTGTTCCTCACGGCGCACCATCAGCTCGCCGTAGCGCGCGGTGGACCGCCAGTGCACACGGCGCAGGTCGTCGCCGTAGCGGTATCCGCGCGGGATCACGTCGTCCTCGCCCGCGAGTGCCAGCGAGCGCTGCCGACCGTCGCCGTACCCCTTGGCCTCGCCGCTCAGCCGGACCGGCGGCAGCGGCTCCACGCGCGGTATGACGGTCAGGGTGTCGAACGTCGAGAAGGACCGGGTCAGTTCGCACATCCCGAACGGGTCGCTCAGCCGCAGCTGCAGCGGGCCGAGCGGATAGCGGCCGCGCAGGTCGGAGCGGACCCGGTAGGAGACCTCGCGGCGGCCGCCGGGCTCCACCCGGTCCAGCACGAAGCGGGGGCGCGGGCCGAGCACGTAGGGCACCCGGTCCTGGAGCATCAGCAGGCCCGTGGGCAGCCGGGAGACGTTGTCCATCCGCAGGTGCACCCGCGCCTCGCCGCCGGCGGGCACACGCGCGGGGGAGAGCCTGCGGCTGCCGGCGACCCGGTAGCGGGTGCGGTAGAGCACGGCGGCGCAGACCAGCGGGAGGACGGCGAGCAGCAGCCCGACCCGCAGCAGGTCGGGCTGCCCGAGGACGTAGGCGCAGATCGCGGCGGCGACCCCGGCGGCCAGGAAGGAGCGTCCGCGGGTGGTCAGACCGGCCAGCGCGGTGCGCACGCCGCCCCTGCCGCCCCGCTCGTCCTCCGCGCGCGTGGTCCCCGCGGTGCTCATCACAGCCTCCGCGGCTGCTGCCGGCCGAACTCCGGCGCGGTGCCGCCCAGGCCGAGGCCGCCGGCCTGCTGGGAGGCGGTGGGCACCGGGGTCTGCTGGAGGATCTCCTGGACGACCTGCTCCGCCGTGCGCCGGTTGAGCTGGGCCTGGGCGGTGGGCAGCAGCCGGTGGGCCAGCACCGCCACGGCGAGTGCCTGCACATCGTCCGGCAGTGCGTACTCCCGGCCGCTGAGGGCTGCGGACGCCTTCGCCGCGCGCAGCAGGTGCAGCGTGGCGCGCGGCGAGGCGCCGAGTCTGAGGTCGGGATGGGTGCGGGTGGCCGCGACCAGGTCCACGGCGTAGCGCCGCACGGTGTCGGCGACGTGCACCCCGCGCACGGCTTCGATCAGCTTGACGACCTCGTGCGCGTGCGCCACCGGCTGGAGGTCGTCCAGCGGGTTCACCCCGCCGTGCACGTCCAGCATCTGCAACTCGGCCTCCGGGCTCGGGTAGCCGATGGAGACCCGGGCCATGAAGCGGTCGCGCTGGGCCTCGGGCAGCGGGTAGGTGCCCTCCATCTCGACCGGGTTCTGGGTGGCCACCACCATGAAGGGGCTGGGCAGTTCGTAGCTCTGCCCGTCGATGGTGACCTGGCGCTCCTCCATGGACTCCAGCAGCGCCGACTGGGTCTTGGGCGAGGCGCGGTTGATCTCGTCGCCGATCACGATCTGCGCGAAGATGGCGCCCGGCTTGAACTCGAAGTCCCGGCGCTGCTGGTCCCAGATGGACACCCCGGTGATGTCCGACGGCAGCAGGTCGGGCGTGAACTGGATGCGCCGCACCGAGCAGTCGATGGACCGTGCCAGCGCCTTGGCCAGCATCGTCTTGCCCACCCCGGGAACATCCTCGATCAGCAGGTGCCCCTCGGCGAGCAGTACGGTCAGCGAGAGCCGTACGACCTCGGGCTTGCCCTCGATCACTCCCTCCACCGAACTGCGGACGCGCTCCACAGTGGCGGTCAGATCAGTGAGGCTCGCTCGATCGTCATAGGTCGTCACCCGGCCCTCCTCGGCCCTTCCCCACGCCCTTCACAGAGCAGAGGATTCCCCAACTTTCCGGGCCGACGCCCCGCTGAGCGGACCGGCCCACCCCGAACACGGACACCGCACCGGAAGAGTTCCGCGTGATGTCACACCACGCATTCTTGCCGCCGTTACCGATTCGTGTCACTCGCCTGTGGACAACTGGCCGCGATATGTCGTGCCTTACGGCCTTTCGCAGGTGACGTACCGCGGCCTTTTCGCGGGGGCGGGCGGAAGTTCGGGCGGCGGTGGCGGAACAGGCGCGGCGGTCAGGCGGCGGGGTCGATCTCGCGCAGCCGGCCCGTCTTGACGTCGAACACGAAACCGCGCACGTCGTCGGTGTGCGGCAGGAACGGCGAGGTGCGCACGCGCTGCATCGACTGCCGCACGTCCTGGTCGGCGTTCTTGAACGCCTCCACGGCCCAGGAGGGACGCTGCCCGACCTCCATCTCCAGCTCGTGCCGGAAGTCCTCGGTGATGGACTCCATGCCGCAGTTGGTGTGGTGGATGAGCACGACCCGGCGGGTGCCGAGCGCCCGCTGGCTGATGGCCAGCGAGCGGATCACGTCGTCGGTGACGACGCCGCCCGCGTTGCGGATGGTGTGACAGTCGCCGAGCTTCAGGCCGAGCGCGGCGTGCAGGTCGAGACGGGCGTCCATGCAGGCCACGACCGCCACCTGCAGGACGGGACGGGCGTCCATGCCCGGGTCGGTGAACGCGTCGGCGTAGGCCGCGTTGGCCGCCACGAGGCGGTCGGTGACGGCACCTCCCGTTATGGCGCCCTCGGACCCGGCGGGAACTGATGCAGAAGTCGTCATACTCATGACGTTACTGGTCGTGCGCGCTGCGGTCCTGCTGTGAGAAGGGACAAAGAACGCCACGATGGCCTGTTGTGAGCGACTCCACACGTACCGCAACCCCCCTCCTTACGGGTGAAACTCCCCGCAACGCCGTGTCGCCGGGACTGAGCCGGGCGACGCGCAGGCCGGTTGATTGACCGGGAGACAGGGTGGACTAAAGTGACGCGAAGCGGGAGGCGTGCCCCTCCCTGCTGGACTGCATACCCGGAGACCAGGGCATACACCCGAACGGTCTCCCCGCGTGCGCGGCGCGTACGTACGGCTCGGCCTCCACCCGCTTCCGGTCGGCTGACGCTTTTGGCGCCGGCAGGTCCTCTCGTCCGCGAGCGGTCGGGGACCCGGCGGTGCGTGCGGGGCGCGCCGGACCTGAGAGGGCCCCTTGAGCAACAGCCGACACGTCCCCGTGATGCTCCAGCGGTGCCTGGATCTGCTGGCACCCGCCCTGGAGCGGCCGGGAGCGGTGGTCGTCGACTGCACCCTCGGTCTCGGCGGGCACAGCGAGGCGCTGCTCACCCGATTCCCCGAGGCCCGGCTCGTCGCCCTCGACCGCGACAAGGAGGCGCTGCGCCTCGCCGGTGAGCGTCTCGCGCCGTTCGGCGACCGGGCCACCCTGGTGCACGCCGTCTACGACGAGCTGCCCGACGTGCTGGAGCGACTGGGCATCCCGCGCGCGCGGGGCGTCCTGTTCGACCTCGGTGTGTCCTCCATGCAGCTCGACGAGGCCGACCGCGGCTTCGCCTACGCCCAGGACGCGCCGCTGGACATGCGCATGGACCAGTCCACCGGCATCAGCGCTGCCGAGGTCCTCAACACCTACCCGGCCGGTGAACTGGTGCGCGTCCTGCGGGCGTACGGCGAGGAGAAGCAGGCCAAGCGGATCGTGGCCGCGATCGTGCGCGAACGCGAGAAGGAGCCGTTCACCCACAGCGCCCGGCTGGTGGAGCTGATCCGCGACGCGCTGCCGCAGGCCGCCAAGCGCACCGGAGGCAACCCGGCCAAGCGCACCTTCCAGGCGCTGCGCATCGAGGTCAACGGCGAACTCGCCGTGCTGGAGCGGGCGATCCCGGCCGCGGTGAAGGCGCTCGCCGTGGGCGGTCGGATCGCCGTACTGTCGTACCACTCGCTCGAAGACCGTCTGGTCAAGCAGGTGTTCGCGGCCGGCGCCGCCACCACCGCGCCCCCCGGCCTCCCGGTCGTCCCCGAGCGCTACCAGCCCCGGCTCAAGCTGCTCACCCGCGGTGCCGAACTTCCCACCGAGGAGGAGATCGCCGAGAACCGGCGGGCGGCACCGGCCAGGCTGCGCGGGGCCGAGCGCATCAGGGAGGACGTCGAGTGAGGCAGGGGGACAGTTGAGCAGGAAACCCGAACTGAAGGGCCGCGCCGCCCGGCTGGCGCGGCTCTTCAGTTCGGG
>NZ_MUBM01000434.1 GCF_002154505.1 Streptomyces carpinensis
GCGCGGCGCTCGTCCATCGCCTTGTAGCCCTCCGGGGCCTGCTCCAGGGGGAGGGTGAGGTCGAAGACCTTGCCGGGATCGATCTTCTTGTCCCAGATGAGCTGGATCAGCTCGGGCAGGAAGCGGCGCACCGGGGCGGGGCCGCCGAGGGTGTGGATGCCGGCGAAGAACAGCTCGATGCCGGGAATCTGGACGTCGTAATTGACGCCCACGTAGCCCAGATGCCCGCCACCGCGGGTGGAGCCGACGGCCTGCATGAACGATTCCTGGGTGCCGACGGCCTCGATGACCGAGTGCGCGCCGAGTCCGCCGGTGAGTTCCTTGATCTTGGCGACGCCCTCGTCGCCGCGCTCCTCCACGATGTCGGTGGCGCCGTAGTAGCGGGCCAGCTTTTGCCGCTCGGGGTGGCGGGACATGGCAATGATCCGCTCCGCGCCGAGCTGCTTGGCGGCCAGGACCGCCATCAGGCCGACCGCGCCGTCGCCGACGACTGCAACGGTCTTGCCGGGCCCGGCCTCGGCGGCGAAGGCGGCGTACCAGCCGGTGCCCAGAACGTCGGACGCGGCGAGCAGGGCGGGGATCAGCTCGGGGTCGGGCTGTCCGGGGGTGGCGACCAGGGTGCCGTCGGCCAGTGGGATGCGGGCCTTCTCGGCCTGGGTGCCGATGCCTGCGTGGACGAACTCGGCGTGCACGCACTTGGACTGGAAGCCGGCCTGGCAGATCTCGCAGGTGTTGTCGGAGATGACGAACGAGCCGACGACGAAGTCTCCGGGCTTGACGGTCTCCACTGCGGCACCGACCTCCTCGACCACGCCCACGTACTCGTGGCCCATGAGCGTGCGGTCGACGGGTTCGATACCGCGGTACGGCCACAGGTCCGAGCCGCAGATGCAGGTCGCGGTCAGCCTCACGATCGCGTCGGTGGGCTCGATGATCTCCGGATCCTCGCGATCCTCCACACGGACGTCGCCGGCGGTGTACATCACTACTCCACGCATCGTGGATCTCCTTGCTTTCATCGTGCGGGCGCCTGAAGGCACCGGTTCGTGTTCAGGAAGGCACGGCGCTGCCGCGGCTTCCTCGGTTTGGAGGGCTCATGCGGTCGAGCCCGCTCAAAGGGCCGAAGCGTCCGGTCCCGGGTCCGGCATCACCACCGCCGAGCGACGGCGCTGGGTGAGTGCGATGGCGATCGTGGGAATCAGCGTGAGAGCCCCGATGGCGGCGCCGACGGCGGCGGGACCGGTGGCTCGCAGGGGTGACTCCAGAGCGAGGCCCGCGAACCAGGAGCCGACGGCCGTGCCGAGATTGAATGCCGAGACGGTGAGGGCGGAGCCCAGAGTGGGGGCCTGGCCTGCGAAGCGGACGCCGAGGGAGATCAGTACCGGATTGGCGCCGAGTCCGAACAGGCCCAGCAGGGCGACCAGCACGATCGTGGGCACGGCGGACCGGGACAGCAGGCACAGCGCCACGAGCAGGACCGTGGTTGTCGCAGCGGCAGCGATGGTCGTCGCGTGCGGACGATGGTCCCCCAGGCGGCCGCCCACGAGGAAGCCCGCCAGGGCACCGACGCCGAATCCGACCAGGACCAGCGGCACGAGGCCGGAGGCCAGCCCCGCCCGGTCGGTCAGCAGCGGCAAAATGTAGGAGTACGTCGACAGCACGCCGCCCGTCGTGGTCGCGCAGGCCACGAGGACCAGCCACATCCGGCCCGAGCGCAGAGCGGACAGCTCGGAGCGGATCGACACCGCCGTGTGACTCACTTCGTCGTGCGGGACGTGGCGGGCGATGAGCACCATGGCGGCTGCCCCCAGGGCCGCGAGCGCCCAGAACGGGCCCCGCCAGCCCATGACCTGTCCGGCGAAAGCGCCCAGCGGCACGCCGACGACGTTGGCGAGCATCGCGCCGGCGCCCACGACGCCCAGGGCGCGGGAGCTCGAGGCGGGGCCTGCAGCACGGGCGGCTACCACGTTGGCCACCGCCCAGAACGCGCCGGTCGCCAACGCGGTCAGGAACCGGGCGGCCAGCAACAGCGAGAAGCTGGAGCCGACGGCGACGATGACGTGCCCCGCCGCGAAGACCCCCAGCGCCAGGATCAGCGTCAGCCTCCGGGGAAGCCGCAACGTCAGCATCGCCATCAGCGGGGCGCCGAAGATCATCCCAACCGCGAAGACAGTGATCAACAGACCTGCCTGGGCCACGCTGACCTGCACGTCACCGGCAATCTCCGGCAGCAGGCCCGCTACCACGAACTCGGTCGTGCCCATCAAGAACGTGCCCAGTGCCAGGACGTGGACGACGAGCGGAAGCCGGGCGGGCGGCTGCCCAGGCTCAGTGCCCTGCAGGGCGTCGGGGGCGTGGAGGGTGTCTCCTCGCGTCGTCATGCTTCATCTCCGCAGCGCGTCGAAATCGGGGGCGCATCCCACGAAACCGCTTCTGCCGCAGGCGCGGGAGGCCGTGTTTATGGGGGGTACAAGCTCAACCCCCTGCCCGAGAGGCTCGCGCCGTAGCGTTGAGGGCATGGACCGCCTCCCCGACCGCCGCGCCGACATCCTTCACCGATCCGGGCCGCAGCGACGGTTCCGGCTGCCGTGATGACGGCAGCCACGTAATGGGACCGGGTCGGCCTGGACCTTCCCCGGCACTGCCCACAACCTCACCAGCACGGCTCCGCCTACTTCGGCCCGTGGCCGGCGCCTCCGGCTTCGGTGCCCCGGCCGCCGGCTGACACCCCGCCCTGACTTCGTCCCGCACCGCAGACGGCCCCGGCCACCCGGCCGGGGCCGTCCTGCTGCGAGCAGCTCATCGACAGCCCACTACCAGGGGGTTCGTGGTCCTGTCATCTCAACGACGCTGCCTTGATGGGACGTTGTAATACTCTCACTCTGTACAGTCGTCTCCATCGGGCCTGCTTCTTTCGGCCGCAGTTACCAAGTGCCGGCGCGGTCCAGGCCGGATCATCCAGGGGTGACTCTCACATGCAGCGAAGACGCCTGCGGGACTTCGGCCGCCGGGTCGGCCGTCTGGAAACGGGTACGCACAATGCCATCACGGACGTGGCGGGCATCCTGGTCGGCCAGACCACGGTCATCGACGGCTCGAAGGGCATCTACTCGGGTGTCACCGCCATCGTGCCGACCTCTCTCGTCGAGGCCGAAGCCCGCGTGCTGCCTGCCGGGCTCCACGTCGGGAACGGCTACGGAAAGTTTGTCGGCGCCACCCAGGTCATGGAGCTCGGCGAGCTGGAGACACCCGTCCTGCTCACCTCGACGCTGTCGACCTTCCGTGTGGCCGACAGTTTGCTGAGCTGGCTCCTCGACCGGGCCGACCAGCCGATCGTCTCGGTGAACCCGGTGGTCGGCGAGGTCAACGACGGCTGGCTGTCGACCGGAGACCCGCGTCCGGTCACCGCCGACCACGTCCACGCCGCCCTGGACGGAGCGGGCACCGAGGTGGAGATGGGCAACGTCGGCGGCGGCACGGGGGCCTGCGCACTGGGTTTCAAGGCGGGCATCGGTACCGCTTCGCGCCGGGTGGAGCTGCGTGACCGCGAGGCCACGGTCGGCGTGCTCGTCCAGGCGAACATGGGTGGGGACCTGCGGCTTCTGAGCCGCACGATCACTCCTGAGAGCCTGGGATTCCGCCGGGCGGGACCTTCCGCAGACCGCGGCTCGTGCGTCGTGGTGGTGGCACTCGATGTCGCCTGCAACGCCCTGCAGCTTTCCCGGATCGCGGCCAGAGGCGTCTTCGCCCTGGGCAGGGTCGGTGCCTCGTACAGTCACGGCAGCGGCGACTACGGGATGGCTTTTTCGGCCGTCCACTCCGACAGTCCTACGACGTTGACGTCGATCGAGTTGGACACCGTGTTCGCGGCCGTCCTGGAATCCGTGGAGGAAGCGGTCATCGACTCCCTGCTGGCCGCACGGACGCTTCGCACACCGAGGGGCCGCGAAGCCGTCGCCCTCCCGCATGAGGTGCTCCAGCCATGAGGCGGCTGGGCATCCTCGGCGGCATGGGCCCGCTCGCCACCGTCGACTTCTACCGACGCCTGGCGGAACCTGGTATGTGCTGGCGGGAGGGAACTCGTCGCAGCTGGGCGCGACACTGGCGCAGGCGGTGTCGCGGTTGGCCCCATTTGCCGGCAACTGCCCGGACAGCGCCCTGGTCACCGTCACCCATGTCCACCGGATCCAACGACAGCCCGTCCTTGCCGGCTTGTTCCATGAGTACCGCCACGCTGCCTGACCGAAAGGCAGCGTCACAAGTGACAGCACCAATTCGCGTTTTCGAGCGGCACAGGCACCCCGGGAAGGTCCTCAGCAGTAGGTGGAGCCCTCCGGGAGGTCGCACCAGGGGTCGATGGGGACGCATTCTGTGCGGCGTCCCAGGTTGTCGAGGATCCAGCCCTGTCGCTTCACCGTGCGCAGGACGATTCCGTGGTCGGCGATCTCCAGCTCCGGGCACTCCGCGCTGATGCGGTCCTCCAGGTCGAGGACGCTGTCGACGGAGTGCAGCCACGCGGAGAGCAGGATGTTCGTCTCGCCGCTCGTTGCGGTAAGCAGCCGCACGTCCGGCATCCGGCCCAGCCGTTCGCAGACCTGCTGGCGTCGGGCGACCGGGACGCGCGCCCAGAGGAGGGACGTCACCGGCCATCCCGTGATGTGCTGGGCCACCTCACTGCGGAAGGCCACCGCGCCCGTCCGCTCCAGCCGGGTCAGGCGGCGCCGTACCGCGGTGTGGCTCGAGCCGAGGTGCTCGGCCAGGTCGGTCACGGGCAGCCGGCCGTCCACCGCGAGGGCGCGCAGCAGCTCCCGGTCCTGCGTGTCCAGTGGGCCGGGGACGGTCGTGCGCGGTGGGGTCTCGGCGGCCAGGGACTGCAGGCTCGACTGCTGTGCGCGGGTCAGCGCGTCCAGCCGCCAGTCGTTGCCGGCTGCCAGGATGCGTGTGGTGACCTGTGTGTTGACCCGGACGACGCCGGGCAGGCCGCTCACGTGGTCCAGGACGAAGCGGGAGAGGCTGGGCAGGTCGCGCGTGATGGCGTTGACGTTGATGTCGCGTCCGCTGGCCAGTTCCATCACGGACTTCGTCCGGGGATCACGGGCCAGGGCCAGGGCGACCCGGCCGCGTTCGGCGGGGTCGCAGTCGACGTCGATGAAGGCGTTGCACAGGGAGCGCCACAAGGCGGGGCTGCCCGTGGCCGTCACCCAGGCCGTTCCCCGTTGTGAGATCCGGTTCCAGCGGCGGGCGACCGTCACCGCGCTGAGTCCCAGCACATCGCCCACCGTGGCCCATGAGGCGCGTGGCGCGATCTGCAGGGCATGGGTGATCGCCAGGTCCGTCTCGTCGAGCTCAGCGGCGAAATCCTTCACATCAGCGCTTCCCATGGTGATTTCCATCGATTTTCGGGCCGGTCGAATGGGAGACGGCCACTATTGACCACCTCACCCCCGCCACACAAGAGCGGAGGTGACCGACAGGGCGCGTGGCCGCGCCCTGGCCCGGATCACAGCCTTCTCACGGAAAGGCCGCATCTCGATGACGCACAGCGAACAGCAACCGTGGGAGTGGGACGAACGCATCTGGCGCGGGCACGTCGAGCGGGTGCGGGCCGGCCGTTCCCTGGCGCCGAAGACCTGGCCGGGCGGCGCACGGTGCGCCGTGGCCCTGTCCTTCGACTCCGACCACGAGACGCCCGCCCTGCGCGACGGACAGACGAGCCCGGCGAAGCTGGCCCAGGGTGAGTACGGAGCGCGCGTGGCCGTGCCGAAGATCCTTGACATGCTGGAGCGCCATCGCATCCCGGCGAGCTTCTTCATGCCCGCGGTCTGCGCGCTGCTGCGCCCGCAGGAGGCCAGGTCCTACACGAAAGCCGGGCATGAACTGGCCATCCACGGCTGGATCCACGAACGCAACACGCAGCTCGGCGCGGAGAGCGAACGTGAGCTCCAGCTGCGCGCGGCCGACACCCTGGAGCAGATCAGCGGAGTGCGTCCCGTCGGCATCCGTACTCCCAGCTGGGACTTCTCTGCCCACACCCTGTCGATCACCCGGGAGATGGGGCTGCTCTACGACTCCTCGCTGATGGCCGACGACGAGCCGTACGAGCTGGTCGAGGACGGTGAGGCGACGGGTGTGGTGGAGATTCCGGTGGAGTGGATCCGCGACGACGCACCGTACTTCATGATGGAGCGCTTCGGGTCCTTGCGCCCATACATTGCGCCACGGGACGTGCTGCGGATCTGGCAGGACGAGTTCGCCGCCGCCTACGCGGCGGGCGGGCTGTTCCAGCTGACGCTGCACCCGCACATCATCGGTCACCGCTCGCGTCTGACCGTGCTGGACGAGCTGCTGGCGCACATCGCGGGACACGGCGGGGTGTGGCTCGCCACCCATCGCGACATCGCCGAGTACTGCCGCGCCCAGCACAACCAAAACTGACCGCCGAGCCCTCCGCGGCCCGATGACGGCCGGTCCCAGAGATCCGCCGTCCTACCCGTACCGAAATTGCGTGCCACTGGGCATCGGTACTGGGGCCGACGCGACAGCACCCACGTTCGCGTAACCGGCCACCTTCTCGCACGCCCGCACCAGGGCGTCCCTTCACGCAGGCGCATCTGCGCACCGCACTCGCAGAGCGCGCCGGTTTGCCGCCTTCTGCCACGCTCGCCCACCCATCGAGCCGATGACCGCCGCACCTGCGAGGGCTTTGCGGCGACGCAGAACAACGCGCCCGCAGCCCTGTCCCGGTCGGGCCGGTTAGTCCTGCAGGACGACACCGCGCACTTTCCCCGAAGACGGCTCCGCACGCCGCAGTCCGAACTGTCCCCTGCCTTCTGGAAGCGAGGAACCTCCTCGTGAGGACCACCATCACCGCACCCCGCACCGAACCGTCCCGCAGAATGACCCCCGCTCAGCGCAAGGCCATCGTGGCCGGCACTGTGGGCAACACCGTCGAGTGGGTCGACTGGGCGCTCTACTCCATCTTCGCCAAGATCATTGCCGGGGTGTTCTTCCCGCAGGGCGACGGCGCCGCCGCCCTGCTCTCCACGCTCGCCATTTTCGCCGTCGGCTTTGTGATGCGGCCGGTGGGAGCCGCCGTCCTGGGCGCGTACGCCGACCGCAAGGGCCGCAAGAAGGGTCTGACCCTCACCATCGGACTGATGGCGGGCGCCGGCTTCCTGATCGCCTTCACCCCCGGCTACGACACGATCGGCATCGCCGCGCCGCTGATCCTGCTGGTCGCCAGGCTCGTCCAAGGCTTCTCCGCGGGCGGCGAATTCGGCTCGTCCTCGGCGTTCCTGGTGGAGTCGGCCGCGTCCGGGCGGCGGGCCTTCGCCGGGTCCTGGCAGCAGGTGTCCGTCGCGGGCGGCGCACTGATCGCCTCCCTGTTCGGCACAGTATTCACCTCGCTGCTCGGCGAGGACGCCCTGCACAGCTGGGGGTGGCGCGTCGCCTTCGCCGCCGGCGGCCTGCTCGGCCTGCTCGGGCTGTGGCTGCGGGTCAGCGTCGAGGACACCGCCTCGTTCACCGAGGCCAAGGCCGGCGGAAAGGCGCCGAAGAACCCGCTCACGGCCATGTTCCGCGAGCACCCCGCCGCAGCGCTGCGCGTCGCCGGCATCACAGTCGCGGGCACGCTGACGTACTACATCTGGGTCAGCTACCTTCCGACGTACGCCAACCTCACCACGGGCATCTCGTTGGACAAGGCGCTGCTGTCCCAGACGCTGTGTCTGATCGTCTTCATGGTGCTGCTGCCCTTCGCGGGTCGGCTTTCCGACCGGCTGGGCCGCAAGCCCACCATGGCCGGCTTCGCGCTCGGCTTCGTCGTCCTGGCCTGGCCGATGCTCCACTTCCTGAACGACAGCTTCGTCGTGCTGTTCCTCGTCCAGCTCGTCGGCATGCTGCTGATCCTTGGCTACTCCGCCAACTGCGCCGTGATCATGGCCGAGCAGTTCCCGCCGGAGGTGCGGGCCACCGGCATCGCGCTGCCGTACGCGCTGGCCGTCGCCGCCTTCGGCGGCACCGCCCCCTACATCACGACCTGGATGAGCGAGTCCGGGCACGCCGACAAGCTCTGGCTGTACGTCTCCGGTGCCGCACTGCTCTCCCTGGCCGTCTACCTGACCATGCCCGAGACGAAGGACAAGGAGTTCTCCTGATGACGCACGCAGTCGTCACCGGCGCCGCGAGCGGCATCGGACGGGCCGTCGCCGAGCACTTCGCACAGACGGGAGCACAGCTGACGCTGGTGGACGTCGACGCCGATCGGCTCGCGGCAGTCGCCGACGCCCTCGGCGCGCGGCACCACGTCGTCGACCTGTGTGACACCGACGGCCCCGCGGCCGCCGTCGGCGATTCCTGGCGCGCGTACGGGCCGGTGGACGTCCTGGTGAACGCTGCGGGCATCTACCCGTCGCTGGACATGCTCGACGTCACGGCCGCCGGCTGGGACCGCGTCTTCGCACTCAACACCCGCGCTCCGGCCCTCGCGACGGCCGAACTGGCCCGTCTTGCGGCCGCGGCCGGGCGGCCCGCCTCGGTGGTCAACATCTCCTCGGGTGCCGCCCTGCGTGCCCGGCCCGGGGGCGGCCCGTACGCCACCTCCAAGGCAGCGCTGGAGATGGCCACCCGGGCGGCGGCGCTCGAATTCGGACCGCTCGGCATCCGCGTCAACGCCGTCAGCCCCGGCTTCGTCGCGGTGGACAGCGCCTGCAACCCGGTGGCTGACGCCTATGCCACGGTCGTCTCCGCAAACCCCCTCGGACGCCCGGGCACCCCTGCGGACATCGCACGCGCGGTGCTGTGGATCGCCGGGCCGGAGGCCTCCTGGGTGACCGGGGAGATCCTTCGAGTGGACGGCGGCAGCAGCACCGGAGCGACACACCTGCCGCGGCTGTGGCCGCCGGATGCCTCCGCGGCGGACCGGACCGGCACACGGGGAGCGGACACCGGTACCACTGCCGACATCACAACTCCCGCCGGCGCCGGCGGG
>NZ_MUBM01000435.1 GCF_002154505.1 Streptomyces carpinensis
TTCCAGCGCTGCACCTGGTGCGGGACGGCCATGTACCACCGGGTGCTGTGTCCGGTGTGCCGCGGCAGCGAGCTGCGGACCGAGCGCAGCGAGGGCACGGGCACGGTCCGCCACTCCACGGTGGTGCACCGCAACACCCCGGCCGCGCGCAATGTGTCGCTGATAGAGATGGGCGAGGGCTTCGTCGTACGGGGCCGGGTCATGGGCCCGCTGATCGGCATCCACGGCGGTGACCGGGTACGGCTGTCCACCGCGAAGGATCCGGTGCGGGGCGAGCCGGTCTTCCAGTTGCTCGACGAGCCGTACCGCGCCTGGAGCTGACCGCCTCTCGGCCGCCGTCAGGACAGCACGGCCGGGTGCGGCCGGGACCGCGACCGTTCCGGGTCGGGAACACCGGTACGCTTCTCCGCCCGGGCGGGTTCGAGGGCCAGCGCCAGGAAGGTCAGCACCGCGCACACGGCGTAGACGCTTCCGGGCCAGGCGAGCACTTGGGGGTACGGACTCGGGTGCGCCAGCCGGTCCTCCGCGCCGATCAGGCGCGGAACGAGCCGGGTGACGGTGACCAGCGCCCACAGGGCGAGGGCGACCCGGCTGAGCGGTCCCCGCCGGCAGGGACCGTGGGCCAGCCAGATCATGGCGGGCACGCACCAGATCCAGTGGTGGCTCCAGGAGACGGGGCACACCAGCAGCCCGTACAGCTCCACGGTGACGAGGACGCCGAGCCGGTCGTCCCGCCGGACGCAGCGACGCAGGGCGCAGGCCGCCGCCAGGGTCACCAGTGCCAGCGCCGCCCACCACAGGACCGAGCCGGTCACATCGGGGCCGAGCAGCCGGGTGAGCGCCCCGCGCAGGGACTGGTTGCGCACCGACCACACCGGGCCGACCCGCCGTGTGTCCGTCACCAGCCCCGACCAGTAGCGTGCCGACGCGCCCGGAGCGACGCACCAGGCCAGGACCACGGTCGCGCAGCCGCCGGCTGCGGCCCACCCCGCCGCGCGCCACTGCCGGGTGGCCAGCAGGTACAGTCCGCCGACGGCCGGGGTCAGTTTCACCGCCGCCGCCAGCCCCACGGCCGCGCCGCGGCCCGCCGCCGTACGGCAGAGCGCGAGCCCCCCGAGGACGAGAGCGCCCAGCAGCAGGTTGATCTGGCCCTGGTCGAGGGTGTGCCGCACGGGTTCGAGCCAGGGTCCGGCGGCGGCCCAGAGCAGGGCCAGGTCCCTGACGCGGGCATCGGGGCCCGGGGACAGCAGCCGCAGCGCGCACGCCGTGACGACGAGCACGGCCGCCAGGGAGAGCGCCTGCCACAGTGCGACCAGCGCCGCCCAGGGAAGGTGCGACAGCGGGAGGAACAGCAGTGCGGCGAAGGGCGGGTAGGTGAACGGCAGCAGGGGGATGGGCGGGCCGGTGCGCACCGTGTAGTCGTACAGGCCGCCCGAGAGCAGGTGCGGTGAGGCCTCCCGGTAGACGCGCAGATCCAGCGGGTGGGGCGGATGCGTGGCGATGGTCAGCGCGTACAGCGCGAGGGAGCCGGCCAGGCACCAGCCGGCACGAGCGGTGAGCCACGCGCCGATCCCCCGGCTCCGGACCAGGACTGCCTTCACCGCACCAGCTCCGTCACGTCGGCGGCACCGCTCACCCGCGGGCGGCACCCGTCACACGTCCGGGCACCGCCGGCGATGCACCGCGGGGCCGGTCGCACACGCCGCGGCGCCGGGCGGCCGGCAGCGCCGGTCCCGTCCGCGGCGCCCGCAGCCTAGCCGGGCGCGCACCCGGCGAAACGCCGCCACGCGAAGAGACGGCCCCCGGAACATATGTGTCATCCCGACTCCATCCGCCGGACCCACCGGCGTCGGAACAGGGCCCGGTGCTGACCGAACGGTGCCCGACGGCTCGTGGGCCCGGCCCGGCCGTTCCCGCCGGGCCGGGCACTTGTCGCCGCGGGTGGCCCTCGTACGCCGGTCAGCGCGTGAGCGTCACCCGGATCCCGACGGTCCCCCGCTCCCCCCGGCGCAGCCGGCTGCCGAGCAGGGTGAGACGGCCGACGAGGCCGTACTTGCGGGCGATCAGGCCCCGGTAGCGGGCGGTGGTGGCCGGGTCGCAGATCTCGGCGGTCGCCGGGACCTGCTCGCCGGTCGGGTGGCCGCGCAGGTCGCAGGGGCCCACGAGGACGTCGGCGCGGTTGCGGATCCGTCGGACCTTCCAGGAGTCCGCGGCCGTCCACACGCCGAGCGCGTCGCCGTCCCGCACCACCCACACCGGGGTGGCGACGGGTGTGCCGTTCTTCCGGTAGCTGGTGATCAGCAGGTACTTGCCCGCTCCGAGCCGCGCCACCGGGGTGCCGTCCGCGTTCATCCCGCAGCCACCGCCATCCGCCGTACCGCCTCCGTGATCAGTTCCGGTGAGGTGCCCAGGTTCAGGCGTACATGCCCGGCGCCGCCCGTGCCGAACGGAAGCCCCGAGTTGAGCGCGATCCGGCCCCGGTCCAGGAAGACCTGGGCCGGGTCGTCGCCGAGTCCGAGGGCGCGGCAGTCCAGCCAGGCCAGGTAGGTGGCCCGGCCGGGGCGGTGGGCGACGGCGGGCAGGTGCGCGGCCAGCAGTTCGGCGAGCAGCCGGCGGTTGTCGTCGAGCCCGGCCAGCAGGGCGTCCAGCCAGGGGACGCCGTCGCGCAGCGCGGCGGTGTGCGCGATGACGGCGAGGTGGCTCGCGCCGTGGCCGACCTCCTCGGGCATCCGGGCGAGGTCGGCGGCTGCCTCGGGGCCCGCGACGGCCAGGGCGGCCTTGAGGCCGGGCAGGTTCCAGCCCTTGCTCGCCGACATCAGGGACAGGCCCTTCTCGCCGCCGGGCACGCTCAGGTACGGCACGAAGGCGGCGTCGGCGGCGAGCAGCGGCGCGTGGATCTCGTCGGCGACGACCCGCACGCCGTAGCGGTCGGCGAGTGCGGCCACGGCTGCCAGTTCGCCGGCGGTGTGCACGGTGCCGGTCGGGTTGTGCGGGCTGCACAGCAGGTAGGCGGCCCGTCCGCCGGCCGCGACGGCCCGCTGGAACGCCTCCTCCAGCGCGTTGAGGTCCAGCCGCAGGTCCGCGCCGAGCGGGGCCTCGGCGATCCGCCGGTCCATGTGGGTCACGAACTGGAAGAACGGCGGGTACACGGGTGGGTTGACGATCACCGGGTCCCCGGGTTCGGTCACCAGTTTCAGCATCTCGACGACGCCCAGCATCACGTCGGGCACCAGCGCCGTGCGCTCCACCGCGAGCCCGCCCCAGCCCCACCGCTTGTCCGCGAAGGCGGCGAGCGCCTCGGCGTAGGCCGTGCCCGCCGGATAGCCGGTGTCCCCGAGGGCCAGCGCGTCCGTGACCGCGCGGACCACGGGTTCGGCGATCGGTACGTCCATCTCCGCCACCCACAGCGGCAGCACGTCTGCGGGGTAGGTGCGCCACTTCATGCTCGTACGGCGTCTGAGGTCGTCGAGGGCGAGGGCGGTGAGGGGATTCGGCTCACCGGACGGGTCGTGCGGGATGCGGGTCATGGGCTCAAGATAGGCGGCCGCACAGGCGAGCTGGAATGTCGCGGACGGGAGACGGTACCGAGTCCCGGGCGATGAACACGGCCGCACCGCGGCGCGTATGGAGAAAGGGCGCTCAAGAACCCGAGCGCCTCGCGGTGTTGGGAGTGTGTTCGGTGTTCGGGAGCCACGCATGATGCACGCACGACGCAGGGTCGTCCGGCGAGTGACACGGCTGACGGCCGTGGCGGGACTCCTCCTCGGAGGAGCGATGGTCGCGCAGGCGGCGATGGCCGGTGAGACTCCCGGCGCCTCCGGCGTGACGCGCGGCCCCGCGCGGTCGGCCGCCGTCGCGTCCGCCGCGACGGGTGGCGATCTGGTGGCGCGACTGGGTACGGCGCGCACGGCGGGCAGTTGGATCGGCGCCGACGGACGCCCGGTCGTGGCCGTCACGGACGCGGGGGCCGCCGCCGAGGTACGGCGGGCGGGCGCCGAGGCGAAGGTCGTGCGGCACAGCATGAACGAGCTGAGGTCGGCCACGGCGACCCTGCGTGCGACGCCCCGGGTGCCCGGCACGGCGTGGGTGACGGACTACCGCACCAACGAGGTGACCGTCGAGGCGGACAGCACCGTCTCCGCCGGCGACTGGGCCCGGATGACCGAAGTCGCCCACGGTATCGGCTCGTTCGTGCGCACGGAGCGCACCGGGGGCAGGTTCACCACCCGCCTCAACGGGGCGCAGCCCATCCTGTCGGCCGGCGGGCGCTGCTCGGCCGGCTTCAACGTGACCGACGGGCGCAGCGACTTCATCCTCACCGCCGGGCACTGTGGGCCCACCGGTTCCATCTGGTTCGCGGACGCCCAGGGCGACCGGCAGCTGGGCACGACGGTCGGCGGCACCTTCCCCGGCAGCGACTTCTCACTGGTGAAGTACGCCTCCGGCCGGGCCGGGCCGGGCGCCGACGTGGTGGCGATCGGCGGCGGCAACGGCGTGCGGATCACGGGCGCGGGCGATCCCGCCGTCGGCCAGCGGGTGTTCCGCAGCGGCAGCACGAGCGGTCTGCACGACGGTGAGGTGACGGGGCTGAACGCGACGGTGAACTATCCCGAGGGCACCGTCACCGGCCTGATCCGGACCACGGTGTGCGCCGAGCCGGGCGACAGCGGCGGACCGCTGTTCTCGGAGGGGATCGCCCTGGGGGTGACCTCGGGCGGCAGTGGCGACTGCCGGACGGGTGGTACGACGTTCTTCCAGCCGCTGACCAAGGCGCTGACCGCGCTGGGCGTGAAGCTGATCGTGTCGGCGCCGCAGGGGGGCGCGGGCCGGAGTCCCGCTCCCTCCGGTGCCCCGGCCACCCACAGCGCCATCGCGCCCGGCGCC
>NZ_MUBM01000436.1 GCF_002154505.1 Streptomyces carpinensis
GACAGGGGGGACAGGAGGACACGTGGGGGGACAGGGGCCTGGCGGACACTGACAGCGGTCGGGCCCATCGGTGATCACTGCGACGCTTTCCGGGCGGTGCCGAGATGAGCGAAGACCTGGCGGGCCGGTTCCTGATCACCCTGGACCTCGACGGGGTCACGGACAAGGCGGCCCTGATGGACCGTGCCGTCCGGGACCTGGCGCTGCCCGACTGGTTCGGCCGCAACTGGGACGCGCTGGCCGACTCGCTCTCCGACCACACCGTCTGGCCCGAGGCGGCCGTCGCACAGGGGCTGCTGCTCGTCGTACGGGGCTGGCGCGCGTACGCCGAGGCGAACCCCGACGAGTGGCGCACGGCGCGGGAGGTGTTCGCCGAGGCGGCGGACCGCACTCCGGCGCTCACCGTCGCCCTGACCCTTGGAGGATCGTCCTAACGCCCCTCTGACCAGCCTGGATGTTAGGACAGGGCCTGACAGTGGTCCCGTCATGGGACAATGAAGTACGTGCTCTTTCCCCCTGGCAGACCTGCCGGGGGTCACCTCTGATCGACTGGGATGTGCAGCACGTGCGTTTCCTCAATGACATCCAGCCCGCGTACGACCTGACGTACGACGACGTGTTCATGGTGCCGAGCCGCAGCGCGGTCGGCTCGCGTCAGGGCGTGGACCTCAGCTCGCCGGACGGCACGGGCACCACCATCCCGCTCGTCGTCGCCAACATGACCGCCATCGCCGGCCGCCGCATGGCCGAGACCGTGGCCCGACGCGGCGGCCTCGTGGTCATCCCGCAGGACATCCCGATCGACGTGGTCACCGACGTCGTCTCCTGGGTGAAGAGCCGCCACCTGGTGCTGGACACCCCGATCGTGCTGGCCCCGCACCAGACCGTGGCCGACGCCCTGGCCCTGCTGCCCAAGCGGGCGCACAACGCCGGTGTGGTCGTCGACGAGCAGCAGCGGCCCGTCGGCGTCGTCACCGACGCAGACCTGCGCGGTGTCGACCGCTTCACCCAGCTCGAAGTGGTCATGTCCAAGGACCTGCTCCTGCTGGACGCCGACATCGATCCGCGCGAGGCCTTCAACACCCTCGACGCGCACAACCGGCGCTACGCCCCCGCCGTCGACAAGGACGGCAGGCTCGCCGGCATCCTCACCCGCAAGGGCGCGCTGCGCGCCACGCTGTACACCCCGGCCGTCGACGCGAACGGCAGGCTGCGCGTCGCCGCGGCGGTCGGCATCAACGGCGATGTGGCCGGCAAGGCCAAGCAGCTGCTCGACGCGGGCGTGGACACGCTCGTCATCGACACCGCACACGGCCACCAGGAGTCGATGATCACCGCCATCAAGCTGGTGCGCGCCCTCGACCCCCAGGTGCCCATCGCCGCGGGCAACATCGTCTCCGCCGAGGGCGTCAAGGACCTGATCGAAGCGGGCGCGGACATCGTGAAGGTGGGTGTGGGCCCCGGCGCCATGTGCACCACCCGGATGATGACCGGCGTGGGCCGGCCGCAGTTCTCCGCGGTCCTGGAGTGCGCCGCCGAGGCGAAGAAGTACGGCAAGCACGTGTGGGCCGACGGCGGTGTCCGCCACCCGCGCGACGTGGCCATGGCGCTGGCCGCCGGCGCGTCCAACGTGATGGTCGGCTCGTGGTTCGCGGGGACGTACGAGTCGCCGGGCGACCTCCAGCACGACGCGAGCGGACGCGCCTACAAGGAGTCGTTCGGCATGGCCTCCGCGCGCGCGGTGCGCAACCGCACCTCGGAGGAGTCGGCGTACGACCGCGCCCGCAAGGGCCTGTTCGAGGAGGGCATCTCCACCTCCCGCATGTTCCTCGACCCGGCCCGCCCGGGAGTCGAGGACCTGATCGACTCGATCATCGCGGGCGTCCGCTCCTCCTGCACCTACGCCGGTGCCGGTTCCCTGGAGGAGTTCGCCGACAAGGCCATCGTCGGCATCCAGAGCGCGGCCGGCTACGCCGAGGGCAAGCCGCTGCACGCCAGCTGGACCTGAGCCCCTTCCGCACGGCCCCCGCTGTCCCGGTGACGGGAGAGCGGGGGCCGTCGGCATGCCCGGCACTCCGGGACAGTTGCGCCGCTGTCGTACGCAACGGTCGAAAGCGCCCGCGCAACGAACACCCGCGCAGTCCCGTGGAACGCAACGATCTTGCGGAGGTGCGCAAGGTTGCTGCATTACGCCCGTGAAGCCCGGCCTCGTAGGGTCTGCGCTGTACGTGGCGTGGCAGGGACCCCGCTCGGTGGGTCCCCGAGGGACGGGCCACCGGTCCCGGCCGCTCGAAGACCCGCAGCGACAAGGAGCCGCGCGTGCTCGACCAAGGCGCACCCCCGCAGAACCGCAGAACCACCGTCCCCCTGTCCGCAGGCGCCCGCCTGATGCGTCGCAAGCCAGTGGAACGCCTGGTCGCGGAGGGCGGCCAGGGCGAGGGCGGCACCCTGCGGCGATCCCTGGGGCTGTGGCAGCTCACCATGATCAGTATCGGTGCCACCCTGGGCACCGGCATCTTCGTGGTCCTCGGCGAGGCCGTCCCCAAGGCCGGTCCCGCCGTCACGCTCTCCTTCGTGATCGCCGGTCTCACGGCACTCTTCTCGGCCCTGTCCTACGCCGAGCTGGCGGGCAGCATCCCGGTCTCCGGCTCCTCGTACTCGTACGCATACGCAACGATGGGCGAGCTGATCGCCTGGGTGTGCGGCTGGTGCCTGGTCCTGGAGTACGGCGTGTCGGTGGCCGCCGTAGCCGTCGGCTGGGGCGAGTACCTCAACGAGCTGCTCAAGGGCACCCTCGGCGTCACCATCCCCGCCGCCCTGTCCGCGCCGCCCGGCGACGGCGGCGTCTTCAATCTGCCGGCGCTGATCGTCGTCCTGCTGGCGATGGTCTTCCTGATGGGCGGCGCCAAGGAGTCCGCGCGGGCCAACACGATCATGGTCTGTGTGAAGATCGCCGCGTTGGTGCTGTTCTGCGCCATCGGCGTCCAGGGCTTCCGCTCCGGCAACTACTCCCACTTCATGCCTCTCGGCATGAGCGGCGTCAGCGCGGCGGGCGCGACGCTGTTCTTCTCCTACATCGGCTTCGACGCCGCCTCCACCGCCGGTGAGGAGGCAAGGGACGCCCAGCGCGACCTCCCCCGCGCGATCATGCTGTCGCTGGTCATCGTCACCGCCCTGTACGTGCTCGTCGCCGCCGTCGCCGTGGGCGCCAAGCCGTGGCGGAAGTTCAACGACTCCGAGGCGGCCCTCGCCGAGATCATGCGCGAGGTCACCGGCCAGAGCTTCTGGGGCACCCTGCTGGCGTTCTGCGCGGTCATCGCCATCGCCAGCGTGGTCCTGACCGTGCTGTACGGCCAGACCCGCATCCTGTTCGCGATGTCCCGCGACGGCCTCGTGCCCAAGGTGTTCTCCCGCGTCCATGCGAAGTCCGGGGCGCCCCGCGCCAACACGGTGATCGTCTCCCTGTTCTGCGGGGTGCTGGCCGCCGCCATCCCGCTGGGCCAGCTCGCCGACGCCACCAGCATCGGCACCCTCTTCGCCTTCGCGCTCGTCAATGTGGCCGTTGTGGTGCTGCGCCGGACCCGCCCGGACATGCGCCGCACCTTCCGGGTGCCGCTGTCGCCGGTGCTGCCCGCGGTGGGCTTCCTCCTCTGCCTCTGGATGATGGGCAGCCTGTCCACCGTCACCTGGGTGGTCTTCGGAGTCTGGATGGCGGTCGGGCTCGTGTTCTACTTCGGGTACGGCTACCGCCGTTCCCGTCTCGCGGCTCCGCAGAGCCTCGCGACGGCGGAGAAGTGACCGAGCCCGATCCCGAAGAAGTGACCCACACCCCGTGCTGAACGATCTCGACGAACGCATCGTGCACGCCCTCGCCGAGGACGCCCGCCGCTCCTACGCGGACATCGGGCAGCTCGTCGGCCTGTCCGCGCCCGCCGTGAAGCGGCGCGTGGACCGGCTGCGCGCCACCGGAGCCATCACCGGCTTCACCGTCCGCGTCGACCCGGCCGCCCTCGGCTGGGAGACGGAGGGGTACGTCGAGATCTACTGCCGGCGCAACACCTCGCCGGAGACCATCCAGCGCGGCCTGGAGCGCTACCAGGAGGTCGTGTCCGCGTCCACCGTCACCGGGGACGCGGACGCGATCGCCCAGGTCTTCGCCGCCGACATGCGCCACTTCGAGCGCGTCCTGGAACGCATCGCCGGCGAGCCGTTCGTGGAGCGGACCAAGTCCGTGCTGGTCCTGTCCCCGCTGCTGCGCCGCTTCTCCTCGG
>NZ_MUBM01000437.1 GCF_002154505.1 Streptomyces carpinensis
CCGTGTGCGAAATGGCCGCGGGCCTGGCCGCCCGCGGCCTGCGCCGCGGCGACCGGATCGCCTACCTCGGCCTCAACAGCGCGCCCCTGTTCCAGACCCTGCTCGCCGCCGCCCACCTCGGGGCGATCTTCGTGCCCCTGAACCACCGGCTCGCGACCGACGAGGTCCGCCACATCCTGGCCGACTCCGGCGCGCACACCGTGGTCGTCGAAGAAGGCCACCGAGCGCTGGTCGAGTCGATCCTGACCGAGGTGCCCGCCCGCCACCACGTGCTCGTGGACACCGACCCCGCCTGTCCCGCCGCCGCGGCGGTGACGGCCGTCTGGACGCCGCTGTCCGAACTCGTGGGCTACGCCGGACCGGACCTGAATCCCGTGGCACTGCACGAGGACCACCTCGCGGCTCTGATGTACACCTCCGGGACCACGGGGCGGCCGAAGGGCGTGATGCTCACCCACGGCAACCTCTGGTGGAACGCCGTCAACGTCGACAGCGTGGTCGACACCCGCCCCGGCGACACCAACCTGGCCGTGGCACCGCTGTTCCACATCGGCGGCCTCAACGCCCTCACGCTGCGCACCCTCCTGCGGGGCGGCACGGTCGTGATCCGCCGGACCTTCGACCCCGCGCAGTGCCTGGAGGACCTGGTCCGTCACCGTGTCGCCGGCATCTTCGCCGTGCCGGCGATGTTCGCGGCCCTGGCTCGCACCCCCGGCTTCGCCGAGGCGGACCTCGGCGGTCTGCGCGCCGTCATCGTCGCCGGCGCCCCCGTGCCACCGCAGCTGATCCGCGACTACGCCGCCCGGCACGGAGTGTTCCTCCAGCAGGCGTGGGGACTGACGGAGACCGCCCCGTTCGCCACGTACCTGCCTCCGGCGCTGACCCTGGAAAAGGCCGGTTCGGCCGGCGTCCCCATGCCGTACACCGAGGTGTGCCTCTGCGCTCCGGGCAGCGGTGTGAAGATCGACGAGCCCGAGGTCCGCGGCGAGATCTGCGTCCGGGGCCCCAACGTCACCCCCGGCTACTGGAACAACCCGGCCGCGACCCGCGAGGCCTTCGACGACGCCGGCTGGTTCCACACCGGGGACATCGGCTACCGCGACAAGGACGGCTTCTACTACGTCGTCGACCGGCTCAAGGAAATGATCATCAGTGGTGGCGAGAACGTCTATCCGGCGGAGGTGGAACGCGTCCTTGCGGAGCTCCCCGGTGTGACCGAGGTGGCCGTCGTCGGCGTACCCGACCCCAAGTGGGGCGAGACCGTGCTCGCCGTCCTCACCTGCCGGCAGGGGGCCGAACTCACCCTGGAGCAGGTACGGGATTTCGCCGGCCGCCACCTCGCCCGGTACAAACTCCCGACCAAGGTGCTCATCATCGACGAGCTGCCCCGCAACGCCAGCGGCAAGCTCGCCAAGGCCCAGCTGCGCGACTGGATCGATCGACAGCCCGCCCACGGGACCGGCACCGACACCACGACAGCCGCCCACTGACGCCGCGGCGGCCACCCGGCCCGGGTGCAGCGCCGCCCCGTTCCCGACCGCCCGACGAAGGGTCGCACCCATGAACGCCCTGGCCGGAACCGTGCCACCGCCCCCGACGCCGTCGCTCAGCGGCGGCTGGGCACTGCGCCCGGCGGACCCCGTCACCGATCTCGCCCGTGTCCACGCATGGCTCTCCGCCTCCGGCGACACCAGGTCTCGCGAGGGACTCCAGCACGAGTTGCGCACGAAGGCGGCCGGACGGGCGACGCGCCCCGGCATCGTCAGCCGCGACGACGTTCCGGTGATCTATCTGGAACTGCACCGGGTTCTTCATCACGTCCTGCGCACCTGCTACCCGGTGGGATCCCACGACCTCGTCCTCGACCTCGTCACCGGTTCCCGCGGGCCCGCCGAGCGGGGCCTGGTCGCGAGCCTCCTGCCGGAGCTGGCCTCGGCCCTCTTCACGGCGGATCCCGCCTGCCGAAGGATCACGGCCGCACCGGATGCGGACGACACCGTGGCCGTTCAGGAGTTCCAGAACGGCGGATTCCGCCACGTCACCGAAGTCGACCTGCCCGACCGCACCGTGGCGCTCCTCGTCGCCGAGCGTCCCGAGATCACACGGATCTCAACCGCCTTGGACGACATGCCGCATTGACGCCGGCACAGCGCGGACAGGGCAGTTCCCCATCCGTGACGGATGGTGGGCTTGAGGCATCGCACCGGAGCGCGGAGACGCGTGCAGCCGAGCCGGCGACGCGCGGTCTCGATCAGGTTCAGGCAGTCGTCGCCTGGAGGATGGCGGCAAGCAGCAGCTTGAACTCACGCTCGACGTACTGGTCGACGTCGAACCGGCCCGCGAGATTCCAGTGCTTGAGCGCCCAGCCGTGCGCGATGAGCGCGATGTTGTGTGTGACGAGGTCGGGGTCGACGTCGCGGAAGACGCCCTGGGCGATGCCGTCGACGACGGCCTGCTTGATCGGTGCCGCCGTCTGGATCTCGAGTTCCATGAGCTGCCTGCGTCCCTCGACGTCGAGAGTCTGACTCTCCCGGTAAGCGAGCACGGTGGCGTCGAGTTTGGCGTCGATGACGCGGCAGAACTCCTGGAACCCGCGGAAGAGCCGCTCGACGGGGTCCGTGCCCGCCGCCTCGATCGCGGCGGGCACCCGTTCCTGGAAGTCCTCGAGGATGTCCACGATCACGGCGCGGAGCAGGTCTTCCTTGTTCCCGAAGTACTTGTAGATGAGGCCGACGCTGATCTCGGCCTGCTCGGCGACGGCCTGCATCGACACCGCGTGGTATCCAGACTCCTCCATCAGCCGGGCCGCCGCCTGAAGGATCTCCCGGCGGCGTCGGCGCACCCGCTCCTCACGTGCCTGCTCCCCGCGTGCTCGCGGGCTCGCCTCAGTGGTCAACGGCTCACCTCCCTCCGGATGCGGTGAATGATCGTTCATTTTTCCTGAGGTTGTCAACGCGACCCCCTTGACGGCAGCCAGTGAACCACCATTCAATGAATGAGCATTCAGTGAATGGTGGTTCACTTCAATCCTGAGGGGACTGGTATGTCGGATTTCGAGGACATCAGCTACGTGGTGGACGGCCCCGCCGGGATCATCACGATCGAGCGCCCCGAGCGCTACAACGCCTTCCGGGCCAGGACGGTCGAGGAGATGATCAGGGCCTTCCGGCTCGCCTGGGCCGACAAGGACGTCCGGTGCGTGATCCTGACCGGCGCCGGCGACAAGGCGTTCTGCACCGGCGGCGACGTCAAGCAGCGCGCCGAGACCGGTGACTACGGACCCAGCGAAAGCGGCATGTTCGAGATCGGCAACCTGCACAAGCTGATCCGTGACATTCCCAAGCCGGTCATCGCCGCCGTGAACGGCGTCGCCGTCGGTGGCGGCCACGTCCTGCAGGTTCTCTGTGACGTCTCCATCGCCAGCGAGACCGCCCGGTTCGGGCAGGCCGGCCCCAAGGTCGGCTCTTTCGACGCGGGCTTCGGCTCCGCCTACCTCTCGCGCATCGTGGGCGAGAAGAAGGCGCGCGAGATCTGGTTCTGGTGCCGCATGTACGACGCGCAGGCCGCCCTGGAGATGGGCCTGGTGAACGCTGTCGTGCCGGCCGACCGGCTCATGGACGAGGCCCGGGCCTGGGCGGCGGAGCTCACCCCGAAGAGCCCCACCGCGATCCGCTTCCTCAAGCAGTCGTTCAACGCCGACACCGACCACCAGGCCGGCCTGAGCAATCTCGCGATGTCGGCGCTCGATCTGTTCACCGCGTCGCCCGAGGGCCTCGAGGGCGCCGCCGCCTTCGCCGAGAAGCGGACCCCCGACTTCAACCGTCACGTCAACTGGCACTGAGCCGCCGCACCACTCCGAAGGGAACAGACAGTGGACTTCCGGTTCGACGAGTACGAGGAGTCGTACCGCCAGGAGCTGCGGCGCTTCGCCACCAAGGTGCTGGCCCCGCACTACCAGGCCGACGACAAGGCCGCGAGGCTGCGCCCGGCCCTGGCGAAGGAGATGGCCGGCATGGGCCTCACCGGGCTGCGGATCCCGGAGCGCCACGGAGGCGAGGAGGCCTCCGCGCTGGTCGCCGGGCTCGCCGCCGAGGAGGTGGGCCGCGCCGACTTCAACGCCACCTACCTCATCATCAACACCGCCCTCATCAGCGACGTCCTCGTGCGCAACGCCACCGAGGCGCAGCAGGCGCGGTGGCTGCCCCCGATCGCCGCCGGCGAGGTCATCCCGTCGCTGTGCGTCACCGAGCCAGAGCACGGCACCGACGCGGCGAAGCTGGAGCTGCGTGCCGAGCCCGACGGGGACGGGTGGCGGCTGACCGGCGAGAAGACCTCGATCACGCTGGGGATGAACGCCCACACGGGTCTTGTACTGGCCCGCACAGGTCAGGGCGGCGCACGCGGTGTCAGCGCGTTCTACGTCGACCTCGACGACCGGTACGTCACCCGTTCCGCGTTCGACGACCTCGGAAGCCGGTCCATCGGCCGTGCCTCACTGCACTTCGACGGCCTGCCCGTCTCCCGGGACCAGCTGATCGGCGACGAGGGCGGCGGCTTCGTCTCCGTCATGCAGGGCTTCGACTACTCCCGGGCCATCATCGGGCTCGCCTGCCTCGGCGCCGCCCAGGCCTCGCTCGAGGAAGCGCTCCAGTGGGCGCGCGACCGGGAGGCGTTCGGCCAGCCGATCGGCAAGTTCCAGGGAGTGTCCTTCCCGTTGGCCGCCCACGCCACCTACCTCCGCGGTGCGCGGCACGTCTGTTACGAGGCCCTCTGGCGCAAGGACCACGGCCTCGACCACAGCACCGAGGCGGCGATGGCCAAGTTCTGGGCTCCGAAGCTGTCAACCGAGGTGATCCATCAGTGCCTGCTCACGTTCGGACACCTGGGCTACTCGGCCGAGAGCCCGCTCGGGCAGCGGCTCCGTGACGTCATCGGGCTCGAGATCGGGGACGGGACCGCTCAGGTCTCCAAGCTCGTCGTCGCCCGGAACCTGCTCGGCCGTACCTATGCGCCGTAACCCAGCTCAGCCACCACTAGAAGGGGAAAGATCCGTGGGACAGCTCGACAGCAAGGTCGCGATCGTGACGGGTGCCGGACAGGGCATCGGCAAGGCGATCGCGGAGCGGCTCGCCGCCGGGGGAGCGACGGTGGTGGTCACCGACATCAACGAGGTGACCGCCAAGGAGATCGCCGAAGCCCTCGGGAACGGTGCGATCGGCATCCGAACGGACGTCACCTCGCGAGAGTCGGTCGACGCCATGGTCGAGGAGGTGGTCCGTGAGTTCGGCCGCGTCGACGTGCTCGTCAACAACGCCGGCTGGGACAAGGCCTCCACGTTCCTCGAATCTGACCCGGCCGACTGGGACCGGGTGATGCAGATCAACCTCTACGGCGTCCTCAACACCTGCAAGTCCGTACTGCCGCTGATGGCCCAGGCGAAGTCAGGCTCGGTCGTCAACCTCGGCTCGGACGCAGGCCGGGTCGGCTCCTCCGGCGAAGCGGTGTACTCCGCGGCAAAGGGCGGGGTGATCGCGTTCACCAAGGCGATCGCGCGGGAGGTGGCGCGCTACCAGATCAACGTCAACTGCGTGTGCCCCGGCCCCACCGACACCGCGCTCTTCGCCTCCATCGGCGGTGACGACCCCAAGCTCCGGGAGGCCCTGACCCGGGCCATACCCTTCCGGCGGCTCGGCCGGCCGGAAGACCTGGCCAACGCCGTCGCCTTCCTCGCCTCCGACGAGGCCGGCTACATCACCGGACAGACCGTCAGCGTCAGCGGCGGCCTCACCATGAGCTGACGCGGAGGTCAGGTTCATGTCCTTCCAGACCTCTCTGACGCAGGATCAGATCGACAGACACACCCGGCAGGGGTGGTGGCGGGACCGCACCATCACCGACTTCCTCGACGAGGCCGCCGCCCGGACCCCCGGCAAGACCGCGTTCATCGACTCGAATCGGCAGATCACCTACGGGGAACTGAGAGACGAGGTCGACCGGTGCGCCCTGGGGCTCCTGCAACTCGGTGTCGAGCCGGGAGACGTGGTCTCCTTCCAGCTTCCGAACCGGATCGAGTGGGTGGTCACCCACTTCGCGGCGAGCCGGATCGGGGCGATCAGCAACCCGCTGATCCCGATCTACCGGGAGCGGGAGATCGGCTTCATGGTGAGCCTGGCCCGGTCCAAGGTCGTCATCGTCCCCGATGAGTTCCGGGGCTTCGACTATCCGGCCATGATCGAACGGCTCCGCCCGCAGTGGCCGGACCTCAAGCACGTGATCGTCGTGGGCGACAAGCCACGCTGCGGCGCCCTCCCCTGGTCGGACTTCATGGCCACCGCGCGGGAGGAGGGGCCCGACCGCTCACGACTCGCCGCCCTGCGGCCGGATCCGAACGAGGTGACGCTCCTGATCTTCACCTCAGGCACCACGGGCGAGCCGAAGGGCGTGATGCACACCCACAACACGCTGGTCGCCGCGAACGATCCACTGCCCGCCCGGCTCGGGATCACGGACACGAGTGTGATCCACATGGGGTCCACCCTCGCCCACCTGACAGGCTTCCTGTACGGGGCCCGGCTGCCGGTGCAGAACGGGGCCACCGGCGTCCTCCAGGAAGCCTGGGACGCACGCGTCTTCGTCGAGCTCGTGGAGAAGCACCGGATCACGTATACCTCCGGGGCGACACCCTTCCTGCACGACCTCCTGGGCGCGCCGAACCTGGCCGACCACGACCTGGCGTCGCTGGAGCGCTTCTGCTGCATGGGGGCGCCCATTCCCCGGGTCATCGTCAGGGAGGCCCGGCAGAAGCTGCCGCACATGGCGGTGCTCGGCGGGTGGGGCCAGAGTGAGAACGCGCTGGTCACACTCGGCATCCCCGGTGACCCGGAGGACAAGATCGTCGACACCGACGGCTACCCGTGGCCAGGTATGCACATCAGGGTGGTCGACTCCGAGGGCGGCGAACTCGCCCCGAACCGCGATGGGCACCTCCAGGTGACCGGGCCGTTCCTCTTCGTCGGCTACGCCGAGAGGCCGGCGATGACCCGCGAGAGCTTCAGCGGGGAGTGGTTCGACACCGGTGACCTGGCCAGCATCGACGAGCACGGTTACCTCAAGATCTCCGGGCGGGTGAAGGACGTCATCATCCGCGGCGGCGAGAACATCCCCGTCGCCTACGTGGAGAACGTCCTCTACGAGAACGACAAGCTCGACTCCGTCGCCGTCGTCGCAATGCCCGACCCACGCCTGCAGGAACGTGCCTGCGCCTGCGTCGTCCTCAACCCCGGCGCCGGCGACTTCACGTTCGACGAAATGCAGCAGTACCTGAAGGAGAAGGGCGTGGCTCGCCAGTACTGGCCCGAGAAGCTCGTGGTGCTCCCGGAGTTCCCGAGAACGCCGAGCGGCAAGATCCAGAAGTTCCAGATCCGCGACCGCTTCCGGAGGAATGCATGATCACCGCCTACCTCGTGGCGGGAACGCGCACTCCGTTCGGGCGGTACGGTGGCGCCCTCGCCGCCGTCCGTACCGACGAACTGGCCGCCCACGTCGTCCAAGCCCTCGTCAAGGAGCACGGCTCCGTCGACTGGGACGCCGTCGACGACATCGTCCTCGGGTGCGCCAATCAGGCGGGCGAGGACAATCGCAATGTGGCACGCATGGCAGGGCTGCTCGCGGGGCTCCCCGTGGAGGTACCCGGCATCACCGTGAACCGGCTGTGCGCCTCCGGCCTCGACTCCGTGGCCGTCGCGGCACGGTCCGTGCGGGCCGGCGAGGCCGACCTGGTCGTCGCCGGCGGGGTGGAGAGCATGACGCGCGCCCCCTTCGTCCTGCCCAAGGCGTCCACCGTCTGGTCCCGCGCCGGCGAGATCCACGACACCACCATCGGCTGGCGGTTCGTCAACCCACGGATGCACGCCGCATACGGCACGGACTCGATGCCCGAGACCGCCCAGACCGTCGCCGACACCTACGGCATCTCCCGCGCGGACCAGGACGCGTTCGCGCTGAGGTCCCAGGAGAGGGCGGCCGCGGCTATCGCCCGCGGGCGGCTGGCGCGTGAGATCACGCCCGTACCGGTGCCCTCCAGCCGTGGCGAGGCACCGCCGGTCGAGACGGACGAGCACCCGCGCCAGACCTCACTCGAAGCGCTTGCCCGCCTGAAGGCGATCGTGCCGGACGGCAGCGTCACCGCGGGCAACTCCTCAGGCGTCAACGACGGTGCAGCAGCCGTCCTGGTCGCCTCGGAGCGGGCCGTGGAGCGGTACGGACTCACACCGCTGGCCCGGATCTCCGGGGCGGCCTCGGTCGGGGTGGAGCCGCGGGTCATGGGCATAGGTCCCGAGCCCGCCACGCGCAAGCTGCTCGACAGATCCGGCCTCGGGATCGTGGACGTGGACCTGTTCGAGCTCAATGAGGCCTTCGCCTCCCAGGCATTGGCGGTACTGCGCGGCCTGGGGCTGCCCGACGACGCGGAGCACGTGAACCCCAACGGGGGCGCGATCGCGCTGGGGCACCCGCTCGGCGCCAGTGGGGCCCGCCTCGCCCTCACCGCGGCCATCGAGCTCGCGGACCGGCAGGCCCGCCGTGCCGTCGTGACCATGTGCGTCGGCGTGGGGCAGGGCGTCTCCCTGCTCCTCGAAGCCGCGTGAGAGTGGAGAGACCGATGACAACAGCAGGAGAGACCAATCGAGTCGGAGAGACGGTCCTCGTCGGCATCTCCGACCGGCTCGCCGTGGTCACCATCAACCGGCCCGAGGTTCGCAACGCTGTCAGCCGGCAGGTGCAGGCCGACCTGCGCCGCGCGCTCGCGGACCTCCGCAACGACGACACCGTCGGCGCGGTCGTCTTCACCGGCGCCGGTGACCACTCCTTCATCGCCGGGGCCGACATCACCCAGCTGAAGGACTACACCTTGCACACCGCACTCGAGTCGGACATGCAGAAGCTGTACGACGAGATCGAGGCGTTCGAGAAGCCGACGATCGCCGCCGTGAACGGCTACGCGCTCGGCGGCGGCTGCGAGCTCGCGATGGCCTGCGACATCCGGATCGCCGCCGACACCGCACGGTTCGGGCTGCCGGAGACGAACCTGTCCGTGCTACCCGGCGCCGGCGGGACCCAGCGGCTGGCCCGCCTGGTGGGCACCGGCAGGGCTGTCGAGATGATCCTCACCGGCCGCATGGTCGACGCCGCCGAGGCGTCCGCGATCGGGCTGGTGACCTCCGTGGTCCCCGCCGAGGCGCTCATGGACGAGGTTCGCCGGGTGGCGGACCAAGTGCTGCGCAAGGGGCCGCTCGCGGTGCGCCTGGCCAAGCTGGTCATCCGCTCCGGCATGGACGCCGACCAGCGTACCGGGCTGGTCGTCGAGCGCCTGGCGCAGGCGCTGCTCTACACCAGCGACGACAAGCGCGAGGGGACGGAAGCCTTCCTGGCCAAGCGTCCCCCCGTCTTCCGCGGGAGGTAATCGATGGGGACGATCGACCGGATCCTCGTCATCGGCGCGGGAACCATGGGCGCCCAGATCGGCATGGTCTGCGCCCTGGCCGGATTCGAGACCGCCGTGTACGACCTCGCCGAGACGGCCCTGGACCGAGCCCGTACGGAACTTGAGGAGCGGACCGCCCACGCCGTGGGGAAGGGCCGCCTCGGCGAGGCCGAGCGCGACGCCGCCTTCGCCCGGCTGAGCTTCGGCACCGACCTGATCGGCCCGGCGGCGAAGGCCGACTTCGTCATCGAGGCGGCGGTGGAGCAACTGGACGTCAAACGGAAGCTGTTCGCCGAGCTGGACCGGCTCACCCCGCCACACGCGATCCTCGCCACCAACTCGTCGGGCTTCGTGCCGTCGCGGATCGCCGACGCCACCGGAAGGCCGGACCAGGTCTGCAACCTGCACTTCTTCAATCCCGCCATGGTGATGCGGTGCGTCGAGATCGTGCGTGGCCCGCAGACCTCCGACGAGACGGTGCGGGCGACCGTCGCGCTCGCCGAGCGGCTCGGCAAGCAGCCGGTGGTCCTGGACAAGGAGATCCCCGGGTTCGTCGCCAACCGGATCCTCAATGCGGTCCGGGACGAGGCCATCCGCCTGCTGGAAGGCCAGATCGCCTCCGTCGAAGCGATCGACACGGTGTGCCGCACCGCACTCGGCTACCCCATGGGCCCGTTCGAGCTGATGGACCTCACCGGCATCGACATCGGCTACCACACCAAGAAGGCGCGCTACGACGAGAGCGGCGACCCACGGGATCTGCCCAGCCGCAGCGTTACCGAGCTGGTCGGGCGCGGTGAGCTCGGCAGGAAGACCGGCAAGGGCTGGTACGCGTACGACCGGCACGGCAACAAGATCGAAGGAACGTCATGGACATCGCGCTGAACGACGACCAGAAGAACTTCCGAGCACTCGCGCGCGAGTTCCTCGACAAGGAGGTCATACCCCACCGGGCGGAGTGGGACAGGGCGGAGAGCGTCGACGTCGGCATCGTCCCGAAGCTGGGCGAGATCGGCTTCTTCGGGCTGACCATCCCCGAGGAGTACGGCGGCCTCGGCGGCGACTACATCACCTACTGCATCGGCATGGAGGAACTCGGCCGGGCCGACTCCTCGGTCCGCGGCATCGTGTCGGTGTCCATGGGCCTGGTCGGCAAGGTGATCCTGTCGCACGGCACCGAGGAGCAGAAGCAGTGGTGGCTGCCGGGGATCGCCACCGGTGAGATCCTCGCCTGCTTCGGGCTCACCGAGCCGGACACGGGCTCGGACGCCGGCAACCTCGCCACGCGGGCGGTCCGCGACGGCGGCGACTACGTCCTGAACGGTCAGAAGATCTTCATCACCAACGGGACCTGGGCCGACCTGTGCCTGGTCTTCGCCCGCACCGGGGGGCCCGGGCCCAAGGGCGTCTCGGCCTTCCTGGTCCCCACGGGCACCCCCGGATTCGAACGGCGCGAGATCAAGGGCAAGCTCGGACTGCGCGGTCAGGCCACCGCCGAGATCTTCCTGACCGACGTCCGGGTTCCCGAGTCCGCGCGGCTCGGCGCGGAGGGCGAGGGCTTCAAGATCGCCATGCACTCCCTTGACAAGGGACGCGTGTCCGTCGGCGCCGGCTGCGTCGGGATCATCCAGGGCTGCCTGGAGGCGGTCGTGCAGTACTCACAGCAGCGCCGGCAGTTCGGCAGGCCGCTCGCGTCGTTCCAGTTGATCCAGGACATGATCGCCGACATCTCCGTCGAGGCGGACGCCGCGCGGATGCTCGTCTGGCGGGCCGCCGACCTGATCGAGCGGGGCGAGCCGTTCGGTGTGGCCGCGTCCAAGGCGAAGTACTACGCGAGCGAGGCGGCCGTACGCGCGGCGAACGCCGCCATCCAGGCATTCGGCGGGTACGGCTACGTCGACGAGTACCCGGTGCAGAAGTACATGCGCGACGCCCGCGTGATGACCCTCTACGAAGGCACCAGCCAAATCCAGAAGCTCCTCATCGGCCGCGCCGAAACCGGCATCAGCGCCTTCATCTGAAAGGAACACCCGTGGCCACTGTGACCCCGCAGACCCCGCTGGGCCTCTTCGACATCGACGAGCTGCTCGATGACGACGACCGCGCGATACGCGACACCGTCCGCAGATACGTCGTGGACCGCATCAAGCCGCATATCGCCGACTGGTTCGACGCCGGAGCCATCCCCGCCCGCCACCTGGCCAAGGAGCTCGGCTCCCTCGGCGTGCTCGGCATGCACCTGAAGGGCTACGGCTGCGCCGGCACCACCGCCACCGCCTACGGACTCGCCTGCATGGAGCTGGAGGCCGGCGACTCCGGACTGAGGTCACTGGTCTCGGTGCAGGGGTCGCTGGCGATGTACGCGATCTGGAAGCACGGCAGCGAGGAGCAGAAGTCCGAGTGGCTGCCGCGCATGGCCGCCGGCGAGGCGATCGGCTGTTTCGGCCTGACCGAACCCGACTTCGGCTCCAACCCCGCGGGGATGCGGACCCGCGCCCGCAGGGACGGCACCGACTGGGTGCTCAACGGCAACAAGATGTGGATCACCAACGGCTCCGTCGCCGACGTCGCGGTCGTGTGGGCACAGACCGACGACGGGGTACGAGGATTCGTGGTCCCGACCGACACACCTGGTTTCTCCGCACCCGAGATCAAGAAGAAGCTGTCGCTGCGGGCCTCGGTCACCAGCGAACTCATCCTCGAGGACGTGCGGCTGCCGGGTGATGCGGTCCTGCCCGGCGTCCGCGGACTCTCCGGGCCGCTCAGCTGTCTCAACGAGGCACGGTACGGAATCGTGTTCGGGGCTCTCGGCGCCGCGCGGGACTGCCTGGACACCGCCATCGACTATGCCCGCGACCGGGACATCTTCGACAAGCCGCTGGCCGCCTACCAGCTCACCCAGGCCAAGCTCGCCGACATGACCCTGGAGCTGGGCAAGGGCATGCTGCTGGCGGTGCAGCTCGGCCGGCTCAAGGACACTGGTCTACTGCGACCCGAGCAGGTCAGCCTCGGCAAGCTCAACAATGTGCGCGAGGCTCTGGCGATCGCGCGTGAGTGCCGCACCATCCTGGCGGCCAACGGCATCACTCTGGAGTACCCAGTGCTTCGACACGCCAACAACCTGGAATCCGTCCTCACCTACGAGGGCACGTCCGAGGTCCATCAGCTCGTCATTGGCCGCACCGTCACCGGCCACGCAGCCTTCCGGTGATGGGAACGATGAGCAACCAGACCAGCCTGGCCTACCGGATCACTTCCGACGGCCATCGAGTACGGGGTGACTGGGCGAACGTCCCGATAGCGGACGTAGGGGCCGGCGAGCTGCTGATCCGGACGTCGTACTCGAGCGTGAACTACAAGGACGCGCTTGCCGCAACCGGAGCAGGGAACGTCGTCCGCACCTTCCCCCTGATCGGAGGGATCGACGTCGCGGGCGAGGTCGTCCAGTCCACGGATTCTCGCTTCCACGAGGGCGACCGGATCGTGGTGACCGGCTTCGCGCTTGGCGAGGAACACGACGGGGGCTACTCCCAGTGGGTCCGCGTACCTGCGGACTGGGCCGTGCCGCTGCCGGACGGGATGACTGCCTGGGAGTCCATGGCCCTCGGTACGGCCGGTATCACCGCCGCACTGGCGATCCACCGACTCGAGCACAACGGGCTGCGGCCGGACCAAGGGCCGGTCGCCGTCACCGGAGCGAGCGGAGGGACCGGCAGCCTCGCGGTCAGCATGCTCGCCGGCCGGGGATACGACGTCGCCGCCGTAACCGGCAAGGAGCACGCGCACGACTACCTCCGACGTCTGGGTGCGGCCCAGGTAGTCGAAAGACCCACCGCTCCCGAGAGGGTCCGCCCGCTGGAGAGTGCCCGGTGGGCAGGTGCGGTGGACGCGGTGGGCGGTGACCTCCTCACCTGGTTGATCCGGACGACCCAGCGGCACGGCAGCATCGCCACCTTCGGCAACGTGGGTGGGCACGAGCTGTCCACCTCCGTACTGCCTTTCATCCTGCGTGGGATCAGCCTGCTGGGAGTCAACACGGGTTCCTTCAGCCACCAGCTACGCAGACAGCTGTGGCAGCGCATGAACGACGACCTTCGTCCGCGGCACCTCGACGAGATCACGCGCACCATCGACTTCCATCAACTTCCCAAGGCATTCGACGAGTTCCTCACCGGACGCGTGCGGGGGCGGGTTGTCGTGCGGGTCAACGGCGCAAGCTGAGGCCGAGGAGGCGGAAGCCACCACGCATATGAGTTGTGAATGACAAGCCCTTGTAGGAGAAACCAAGTGAGTTTGAGGATCGTTGTCACTGTGAAGTACGTGCCCGAC
>NZ_MUBM01000438.1 GCF_002154505.1 Streptomyces carpinensis
GCCCCGGCCGGCGGGCCGGGGGAGGCGGTCCCGGTCACCCCGTCCGGAGCGCAGGCGTCACCGACGTACTCATTGCCGCCCGCCGCCTCCAGCCCGCCTCCGCGGCCGGAGACACGGACCCCCTGACCCGGCGAAACAAACGGAACGTCACATACCGGCCACACTCGGTCCGGAATGTGAACAGGGCATGGAGTTTCCCAGGCCTCTGGCATAGAAACGCGTCATGTTCTGGGTCGTTCTCCTGCTGCTGGCCTGGGCCGTCGCCGGCGCCGCGTGTATGCGGCTGTGCCTGGCCGCCGTTCGCGCGGCGGCCGTGGACCCGCGCGACGCGTCCGCGGGCCAGGGACACGAGCTGACGCTGTACGAGGCGGCGTTCCTGTCGGGCGGCCCCGCGCGGGTCGCCGACGTGACGCTGGTCTCCATGGCCCGTCAGCGCCGGCTCCTGCTCGCACACACCGGCTGGGCGACGGTCGTGGATCCGCGCGGCCGGGACGAGATCGAGCGATCCGTCATAGGGGCCATCGGCCCGGAGGGGCAGTCCCGGATCGCTCCCGTGCGGGTCGCCACGGCCGCCGCGGACTCGGTGCGCAGCCTCGCCGACCGGCTGGTCAGCGCGGGTCTGGCCGTGCCGGACGGAGTGGCGTCGACGGTCGCGGCCGGGATCCGTCAGGTGCGGGGCGCCGCGCTGGCCGTCCTGGCGCTGGGTGCGGCCGCGCTGCTGCTGCCCGGTCCGACCGGGATGCCACGGGACCTGGTCGCCCTCTGGTTCGCGCTGCCCCTCGCGCTCACCCTGAGCTGCCTGGGCATAGCCCGCGTCGAGATCCCCCCGCACTCGCGCTGGGCGTCGCCTGCCGGACAGCGGCTGCTCGGCTCGCTGGCCCGGCGTGTGCGCGGGGCCGGGGACGAGCGGACGTACCTGGCCTCGGTGGCCGTGCGCGGCGTCCGCGCGATCGGCGAACCCGAACTGCGCGCCGCCTTCGCCCACCGCGACCAGCCCTGGCGGGAGTGACCGGCCGGTCCGTGCCGAGACGGCGCACGCGGCAGCGGGTGCCCGCACCACGTCCCGGCGCCCGCACGCTCCAGCGCCCTCGGCGCCCACTCGGGGCGCATCGGGCGCATCGGCGCCGACACCGGGCGGCCGGTGCTTGCCTTCACCCACCGACGCACGAAACATCCCTTTTGTTGCCACCGTGCGCCGAAGGGATACGCGATGAGAGCAGCCGCCGTCCACACGGCCGTCGGAGCACTGGTCCTGGCCGCCCTCACCGCCGCCCCGGCCGGCGGCACCCCACGGGGCACGGAAGGCACCTGGACGCCGGGAGGGGCGGCGGAGCTGCGCGGCACCGTGCTGGCGGCCTCCCGGGCCCGCGCGGCCGGCATCGACTTCGGCAGTTGCCCGAAGGCCCAGGACCTGCCCGGCACCGTGGAGTGCGGCACGGTGTCCGTGCCCCTCGACTACGCCCATCCCGACGGCAGGACGATCCGGCTGACCGTCAGCCGGGTCCGGGCCACCCATACGGACCCCCGCAACAGCAAGCGCAGGGTGCCCCGCCAGGGCGCCCTGGTGTTCAACCCCGGCGGGCCGGGCGGCGACGGCATGTCCTTCCCGCTGATCGGGCTGCTGCCCGAGTGGAAGAGGGTCGCGGCCGCCTACGACCTCGTCGGCTATGCCCCGCGCGGGGTGGGCCGTTCCGCGCCGCTGTCGTGCGAGGACCCCAAGAGCTTCTACAAGGCGCCCTCCCCCGCGCCGACGCACCCCTCGGAGTCGTACAAGAGGCAGCGCGTCGCCGAGGCCCGGGCGTACGCCCGGGGCTGCGCCCGGCGCGCGGGTGGGGACCTGCGCTTCTACAACTCCCTCGACAACGCCCGTGACCTGGACGTCCTGCGCGCGGCTCTCGGCGAGGAGAGGCTGACGTTCATGGGCGCCTCCTACGGCACCTACTTCGGCGCGCTGTACGCCACGCTGTTCCCCTCGCACGTGCGGCGGATGGTCTTCGACTCGGCGGTGAACCCCGACCCCGCCCACATCTGGTACCGCAACAACCTCGACCAGTCGACCGCGTTCGAGGCCCGCTGGAGGGACTTCCGCGAGTGGGCGGCCCGGCACCACGACGTGTACGGGCTCGGACGTACGGCGGGCGCGGTGCAGGCCGGTTACGACAGGGCCCTGCGTCGACTCGCCGCGAAACCGGCCGGCGGCACGGTGGGGCCGGGGCAGTTGCAGGCGGCGTTCCTCAACTCCGGCTACGACGACGACTCCTGGCCGGGCGGCGCCAAGGCCTTGTCGGCGTATCTGAAGGGTGACGACAAGCCACTGGTGGCGCTGGCCGCGCCGTACCGGGCGGGGGCCGCCGAGGCGGAGAACGGCGCCGCGGTCTACACCGCCGTGGAGTGCAACGACGCGCCCTGGCCGGCCGACTTCCGGGTGTGGGACCGGGACAACACACGGCTCGCGCGGGTGGCCCCGTTCGAGACCTGGAGCAATGTGTGGTCGAACCTGCCGTGCGCCTACTGGCCGGCGCCCCGGCAGCGGCCCCTGGACGTGCGGACCGGACCCGGCGAGCTGCCGCCCACGCTGGTCCTGGCCGCCGAGCGGGACGCGGCCACGCCGTACGAGGGCGCCCTGGAACTGCGCCGGCGGCTGGCCGGTTCCAGGCTGGTGACCGAGCGGGACGCGGGCACGCACGGCATCGCCTACGGCCCGAATCGGTGCGTCAACGCCTACGTGGACGCGTACCTGCTTCAGGGGCGTCTGCCGGAGCGGAACGCGGCGTGCGCACCCCACTCCGAGCCGCGGCCGGACGGCCCGACCTTCCAGGAGACCCGCGCGCGGGAACTGCGCAGGGCCCTGGGAGGGAAGGCCGAGCGGCGACCGGCCGGGGAGTGACCGGCAGAGATCAGGCGAGGCCCGCGACGAGGTCCGCGATGTCCTTGCGACGGCCCGTGAAGAACGGGACCTCCTCGCGCACGTGCATGCGGGCCTCCGCGCCGCGCAGGTGGCGCATGAGGTCGACGATGCGGTGCAGCTCGTCGGCCTCGAAGGCGAGGAGCCACTCGTAGTCGCCGAGGGAGAAGGACGCCACCGTGTTCGCGCGCACGTCCGGGTAGCCGCGGGCCATCTTGCCGTGGTCGGCGAGCATGCGGCGGCGGTCCTCGTCGGGCAGCAGGTACCACTCGTAGGAGCGCACGAACGGGTAGACGCTGACGTAGTTGCGCGGCGTCTCGTCGGCGAGGAACGCCGGGATGTGCGAGCGGTTGAACTCGGCCGGGCGGTGCAGTGCCATGTTCGACCACACCGGCTCCAGCGCGCGGCCGAGCTTCGTGCGGCGGAAGAGGTTGTACGCCTCCTGCAGCTGGTCGCTGGTCTCGGCGTGCCACCAGATCATCAGGTCGGCGTCCGCACGCAGACCCGAGACGTCGTACGTGCCGCGGATGGTCACGTCCTTGGCGGCGAGCTGGTCGAACAGCTCCTGCACCTCGTCGGCGTAGCCGGCGCGGTCCTCGGGAAGCACGTCCTTCAGCTTGAAGACGGACCACAGCGTGTAGCGGATGACCTCGTTGAGGTCCTTGGCCAGCTTGCCCTTGTTCGGGATCCTGCCGGACTCGGTGGTAGGGGCGTCGTCACTCATGTCCCCTATTCTCCCGCTCCGCCGTGCAGACTCTGCACCGGGTTGGCCGTGAGCTCCTGCACAGCCCGCACGTCCCCCCGCAACTGGTCCACGGCCGCGTACGCGCTCGCGATGCACGCCGGGATGCCCACGCCGTCGTAGATCGCGCCGCACACAGCGAGGCCCGGGAGCTTGCCCACGTGCTCGCGGATGCGGGCCACGCGCGCATGGTGGCCGACGGGGTACTGGGGCAGGCCGTCGGTCCAGCGCGTGACACGGGTCCGCAGCGGTGCGGCGTCCAGGCCGGTGGCCTCCCGCAGGTCGCGACGGGAGACGTCGACGAGCTCGGCGTCCTCCCGACCCAGGATCTCCGTCTCGCCGTGGCGCCCCACGGAGGTGCGCAGCACCACCACGTCCGGGTCCTCCTCGGCGATCCAGCCCCACTTGCGGGAGGCGAAGGTGGACGCCTTGATGGTGCGCCCGTCGACGGGAGGCACCAGGAAGCCGCTGCCCTCGGGGAGTGTGGCCTCGGCACAGCGGTAGGCGAGGGTGATCAGGGCCATCGAGGCGTACTCGACGGCCCGCAGCTCCGCCGCCGCCTCGGGGGACTCGGCGCGCAGCAGCTCGGCGGCGACCGGCGCGGGCGTGGCGACCACCACCGCGTCCGCGTGCAGCACCCGGTCCCCGGCGACGACCCGCCAGGCCGCCGGCGCCCCCGGCGCCTCTCGGCGCAGCTCCGTCACAGGTGTCCCGGTCAGGATCTCGCCGCCGCGCGCCCGCACCGACTCCGCGACGGCGAGCGGGAGCCGGCCCACTCCGCCCGCGATGCCCATGAAGACCGGCCCGGTCTGCTGGGCCTGCGCCGCCCGGGCCTGGATCTCGCGGACGGCCTCGGTCAGCGAGTCGTGCGTCCGCGCGGCCTGGAAGAGCTGAGGGACGGCCGAGCGCATCGAGAGGCGGTAGGCGTCGCCCGCGTAGACACCGCCGAGCAGCGGCTCGACGAGACGGTCCACGACCTCGCGGCCCAGGCGCTCCGCCACGTACTCACCGACCGCCACGTCGTCGCCGACCTCGGTCCGGGGCAGGTCGGCGTCGCGCTCGATGCGCGCCAGACCCTCCTCGGAGAGCACCCCGGCGAGCGCGGCGGCAGTACCGGGCACGCCCATCACATGCCCCTTGGGCATGGGGCGCAGGGCACCGCGGGTCCAGATCGAGGCCGTAGCGGTGGCGGGCGGCTGGAGCTGGTCCGCCAGGCCCGCTTCGCGCGCGAGGGCCACGGCCTCGGGCCGGCGGGCCAGCATCGACTCCGCGCCGAGGTCGACGCGGACGCCCGCGATCTCGCCGGGCAGCAGCTTGCCGCCGACCCGCTGCGCCGCCTCCAGCACGGTCACCCGTGCCCCCCGCTCCAGCAGCCGGTGCGCGGCGGCCAGCCCAGCGATCCCGGCCCCGATGACGACGACCTGCCCCATGCCCCTGCCCGTTGCGCTCATGTCCCCCACTGTCTCAGACCCCGCCGGCCCTCCCGCCGCGCACCCGGTGTCCTGGATCTGCTCGCCCGTGCCCGGCCCGGTGTCCGCCACGAGTCCCGAACGTGACCGCATCGGAACCGTTTCCGGCCAACGTCCCACGCGGCCCGGGCGTCGAAGGAAGGACACCGTCACGACGGACCCTCGGGGGTACACCGCATGCGCGCACGACGTTCCCTGCGCCGTTCCGATCGACGCCGCGATCGGCGTTCTCTTCGGCCCGCTTCCGCACTGACCGGACTGCTGCTCGCGGCTGCCCTGGCGCTCACCGGGTGCAGCGCGGGAGGCGGCGTGACCTCCTCCGGCAAGTCCGCGGCCGACGGCGCGGCCGGAAGCGGGGCCCAGCGGGGCGCCTCGGGCCGTGACGGCGGCACGGCCTCCGGCGCGAAGGCGACCGCCCCGCCGAAGCTCACCAGCCACATCATCCGCACCGCCTCGCTGACCGTGCAGGTCAAGGACGTGCCCAAGGCCCTCGACGCGGCCCGCGCGGCCACCGAGAACGCGGGCGGCTACGTCGGCGACGAGAACACCACCCGCGACGAGGCGGGGCACGAGCAGACCCGCGTCGTGCTGCGTGTGCCCGCCGACAGGTACGACGAGGTCCTCACCGACCTCCAGGGCACCGGCAAGCTCGTCGAGCGCACGGCCCAGGCCCAGGACGTCACCGACCAGGTCGTCGACGTGGACAGCCGCATCAAGTCGCAGCGGGCCAGTGTGGCCCGGGTCCGCGAGCTGATGGACAAGGCCGGCGACCTCGGCGACGTGGTCAGTCTGGAGAGCGAGCTGAGCCGCCGGGAGGCCGACCTGGAGTCGCTGCTCGCCCAGCAGGCGTCCCTGAAGGACCGCACGAGCCTGGCCACCATCACGCTGTCGCTGTCCGAGACGCCGGTACGGAAGAAGGCCGCCACGCACGACGAGCCCGGCTTCGCGGACGCGCTCGGCGGCGGCTGGCACGTGTTCGTCACCGTGATCCGCTGGATCGCGCTCGCCCTCGGCGCGGTGCTCCCGTTCGCCGTCACGGCGGCACTGCTCGCCCTGGTGTGGCTGCGGATCGTACGGCCCCGGCTGCCGCGCCGCGCGGCCGCCTCGGGCGGCGCGGCAGCCCCGACGACCGCGTTGGGCCCGCTGCCCGCCGCCCGGCAGGCGCCCCGGCAGAGTGAGCGCCTGGCCACCGGCGGCGAGGAGAGCGCGCAGGACTGAGATCCCCCGCGGCCGTAGCGTGTTCGCATGGACATGAGCGGTGCGAGGGATGCGAGGGCGACGCGCAGGGCGCGGACCGCCCGGGAGCGGCTGGTCGTGATCGGCGGTGACGCCGCGGGAATGTCCGCGGCGTCACAGGCGCGCCGGCTGCGCGGGCCCGAGGAGCTGGAGATCGTGGCGTTCGAACGCGGCCACTTCAGCTCGTTCTCGGCGTGCGGCATCCCCTACTGGGTGAGCGGAGACGTCGACGAGCGGGACCGGCTGATCGCCCGCACCCCCGAGGAGCACCGCGCCCGGGACATCGACCTGCGGATGCGCACCGAGGTGACGGAGATCGACGTGGCCGCGGGACGTGTCCGCGCGCGGGAGGTCGACTCCGGCTCCGAGTACTGGACGTCGTACGACAAACTCGTGATCGCCACCGGGGCCCGGCCGATCCGCCCCGACATGCCGGGCGTCGACGCGCCCGGAGTGCACGGCGTGCAGACCCTCGACGACGGCGAGGCGCTGCTCGACAGCCTGGCACGCGCGCGTGGCGGCGTCGACGGCTTCGCGGTTGCGCCTGTCGGCGGCTTCGACGGTGCGCCGCCACGCCACGACCGGGGTCATGGGGGCCGGGCCGTCGTGGTCGGCGCGGGCTACATCGGTGTGGAGATGGCCGAGGCCCTCATCAAGCGCGGCTACGAGGTGACGGTCGTCAACCGTGGCACGGAGCCCATGTCCACCCTGGATCCGGACATGGGCCGCCTGGTGCACGAGGCCATGGCGGGCCTGGGCATCACCATGGTCGGCGAGGCCGAGGTGACCAAGGTGCTCACCGGTGAGGACGGCCGGGTCCGGGCGGTGGCCACACAGGACGCCGAGTACCCGGCGGACGTGGTGGTGCTGGGCATCGGCGTGCGCCCGGAGACCGGGCTCGCGCGGGCGGCCGGGCTTCCCCTCGGCGCCCACGGCGGGCTCCTCACCGACCTGGCGATGCGGGTGCGCGGGCACGAGAACATCTGGGCGGGCGGCGACTGTGTGGAGGTCCTCGACCTGGTCTCCGGACAGGAGCGCCACATCCCGCTCGGCACCCACGCCAACAAGCACGGCCAGGTCATCGGCACCAACGTCGGCGGCGGCTACGCCACGTTCCCCGGCGTGGTCGGCACCGCGGTGAGCAAGGTGTGCGACCTGGAGATCGCGCGCACCGGACTGCGCGAGAGGGACGCCCGCCGGGTCGGGCTGCGGTTCGAGACGGTCACGATCGAGTCGACCAGCCGTGCGGGCTACTACCCGGGCGCCTCCCCCATGACGGTGAAGATGCTCGCCGAGCGCCGCACCGGCCGCTTGCTGGGCGTGCAGATCGTGGGCCGGGAGGGCGCGGCGAAGCGGGTCGACATCGCGGCGGTCGCGCTGACGGCGGGCATGACGGCGGAGCAGATGACGGCGCTCGACCTGGGGTACGCGCCGCCGTTCTCACCGGTCTGGGACCCGGTGCTGGTGGCGGCCAGGAAGGCCGCGGCGAAGGTCCGCGACGGCGCGCCCTGACACTGAGTCCTGCACCGTGCGGCACACTCGGGGTCACTCGCCCCGGAGCCTGAGCCCGTGCCCGCGCGCTTCCGGACCCGCCGCTCCGCAGCCTGAGCCCGTTGCCCGCGCGCTCCAGAGCCTGAGCCCGTGCCCGCGAGCGCCCCGGGCCCGCCGCTCCGGAGCCTCAGCCCGCGTCCGCGCGCTCCAGCCCCCCGCAGCCTCAGCCCGCATGCCGACCCCACGCCGGAAACCCACCCACTCCGAAGCCCGAGCCCGTACCGGCGAGCGCCCCGGGCCCGCCG
>NZ_MUBM01000439.1:0-152 GCF_002154505.1 Streptomyces carpinensis
ACAAGGCCCGGCTGCGCGCACTGCGCCGGCACCGCGCCGCGATGGTCTTCCAGCACTTCGGTCTGCTGCCGCACCGCACCGTCGTCGACAACGTCGCCTACGGCCTGGAGATCCAGGGCATGGGCCGCTCCGAGCGCCGCGAGAAGGCGGCG
>NZ_MUBM01000439.1:196-5885 GCF_002154505.1 Streptomyces carpinensis
GCTGTCCGGCGGCCAGCGCCAGCGCGTCGGCCTCGCCCGCGCCCTGGCCGCCGACCCCGAGGTGCTCCTCTTCGACGAGCCGTTCAGCGCCCTCGACCCGCTCATCCGGCGGGACATGCAGGAGGAGGTCGTCCGCCTGCACCAGGAGGAGGGCCGCACGATGGTCTTCATCACCCACGACCTGCAGGAGGCGCTCAGACTCGGTGACCGCATCGCGCTGATGCGCGACGGCCGCGTCGTCCAGCTCGGCACCCCCGAGGAGATCGTCGGCTCCCCGGCCGACGACTACGTCCGCGAGTTCGTCCGCGACGTACCGCGCGAACAGGTGATGACGGTGCGCGGGGCCATGCGCCCGGCCTCCGCCGAGGAGACGGGCAACGGCCCCGCGGTACCGCCGGAGGCCACGGTCGCCGAAGCCATCGAGGCGGTGGCCCGGGCGGGCGCACCGGCCCGCGTGGTGGACGAGGGCAGGTGCGTGGGCCTGGTCGACTCCGAGGCGCTGCTGGGCGTGGTCGCGGGGGTCACCGACGTGCCCACGAGCGGTCGGGCCGACGCGGAGGCAGACGCAGTCGCGGGCGGTCTCGCCGCCGCGGCACCGGTGGGCGCCGGGGGCGCCTCCTCCTCGGCGAGCTCGGCGGGGGTGCCCCGCCCGCGCGGGCAGGCGACCCCGCCCGGCGCCGGCACCGACGCGGGGGCCGTCTGATGGCGACGATCACCGCATCGGCACTCCGTTCGACACCCGGCGCCCTGCGCCACCCCGCCCTGCGGAAGCTGGCGGTCCTCGCGGTCCTCGCCGCAGTCCTCGGCCCGCTCGCGGGCGCCCACTGGGCGGGCAGCACCTGGCCGCACGAGCTGACGGTCGACCTCACCAAACCGCTCACCGGCGCCAGCACCTGGATCATCGACAACCGCGACAGCCACCCTCTGTTCCTCTACTTCTTCGGCTACGTCAGCAACGCGGTCGTCATCTCCGTACGGGCCGTGTACCTGTTCCTCCTGGCCGCGGGCTGGGCCGGCGTGACAGCGCTCGGCGCAGCCGTCGCCTGGCGGGTGGCCGGAGTCCGCCTCGCCCTCGGCACGGCGGCGGCGTTCCTCGCCTGCGGTCTGCTCGGCATGTGGGTGCCTACCATGCAGACCCTCGCTCTGATGGTGGTCGCGGTGCTCGCCTCGGTGGCCGTCGGGGCGCTGCTCGGTCTCGCCGCCGGGCTGTCGGACCGCATGGACCGCGCGCTGCGCCCGGTGCTGGACACCATGCAGGTGCTCCCGGCGTTCGCCTATCTCCTTCCCGTCGTCCTGGTGTTCGGCATCGGTGTCCCCGCGGCCGTCCTCGCCACGGTCGTCTACGCCGCCCCGCCCATGGCCCGTCTCACCGCGCTCGGCCTGCGCGGCGCCGACGCCGAGGTGCTGGAGGCGGTCGAGTCCCTCGGCGCCACCGGTCGCCAGCGCCTGCTGACCGCGCGCATCCCGCTGGCCCGCAAGGAACTCCTGCTCGGCCTCAACCAGACGATCATGATGGCGCTGTCCATGGCCGTCATCGCCTCCGTCATCGGCGCCGGCGGCCTCGGCGACCGCGTCTACCAGGCGCTCGCCTCGGTCGACGTGGGTGCCGCGCTGGCGGCCGGCATCCCGATCGTGCTGCTGGCCGTCGTACTGGACCGGGTGACCGGTGCGGCCGGAGGGGCGAGCCCCGCTCGGGCGGCGTCGGGCGCCTCGGGGAGCCGCGAGCGGCGCGGTGCCCGTGCGCGGCTCGGCGCGCTCGCGGCCGTCGCCGCCGTCGTGGCCGTCGCCCTGGTCGCGCGACTCGCGGGCCGGCTCGACTGGCCCACGGGATGGACCGTCGCCATCGCCGAGCCGGTCAACCGCGCCGTCGACTGGATGACCGCCCACCTGTACTCGGGCGTCCCGTACATCGGTGGCACCGCGGACTGGGCGGGCCACTTCACCACCTGGGTCCTCGACCCGGTCCGCTCCGGGCTGCAGTGGCTGCCCTGGTGGTCGGTGCTGTTCGTGGTGGCCGCGCTGGCCTGGCTGATCGGCACCTGGCGCACCGCGCTGACCGCCGTGCTCGCCATGGCCGCGATCGGGGTGCTCGGCGTGTGGCAGCCGTCCCTGGACACCCTGTCCCAGGTGCTCGCCGCCGTCGCCGTCACCCTCGTCGTCGGCTTCGCGACCGGCATCGCCGCGGCCCGCAGCGACCGCTTCGAGAAGCTGCTGCGCCCGGTCCTCGACGTCTGCCAGACGATGCCGCAGTTCGTGTACCTGATCCCGGTCGTCGCGCTGTTCGGCGTGGGCCGCGCCCCCGCCGTCGCCGCCGCCGTCGTCTACGCCCTGCCCGCCGTCGTCCGGATCACCGCGCAGGGCCTGCGGCAGGTCGACCCGGCGGCCATGGAGTCCGCCCGCTCGCTGGGCGCGACCGGCGGACAGCAGCTGCGCCAGGTGCAGCTGCCGCTGGCCCGCCCGGCGCTGCTCCTCGCGGTCAACCAGGGCGTGGTCCTGGTGCTCGCCGTCGTCATCATCGGCGGCCTGGTCGGCGGTGGCGCGCTCGGCTACCAGGTCGTCTTCGGCCTCGCCCAGGGCGACCTGGCGACCGGCCTGGTCGCCGGCGTCGCGATCGTCTGCCTCGGTCTGATGCTCGACCGGGTGACCCAGCCGGCCCGGCGTGACGCGAGGAAGGGAGCGTGACATGAACCGTGCCATGAATCCCGCCCGCGGCGCGGCCCGGACCGTCACCCGCAGGACGGCCCTGATCGCCGCCGGAGCGGCCACGTGCTCGCTGCTGGCCGGCTGCGGCGCCGCCGACATGACCAAGCAGGCCTCGCCGTTCGCGGGCGCGCAGGGCGCCAAGACCGTGACGCTGTCCGTGCAGTCGTGGGTCGGCGCCCAGTCCAACGTGGCCGTGGCGCAGTATCTGCTGGAACACGAGCTGGGCTACCGGGTCGACACCGTCCAGGTCGACGAGGTGCCCGCCTGGGACGCGCTCAGCCAGGGCCGGGTCGACGCCATCCTGGAGGACTGGGGCCACCCGGAGCAGGAGCAGCGCTACGTCAAGGACAAGAAGACGATCGCGCCCGGCGGCGGACTCGGCGTGACCGGGCACATCGGCTGGTACGTCCCCACCTACCTGGTCAGGCAGCACCCCGACATCACCGACTGGCACAACCTCGACAAGTACGCCTCCCTCTTCCGCACTGCGGAGAGCGGCGGCAAGGGCCAGCTGATGGACGGCTCGCCCTCCTACGTCACCAACGACAAGGCGCTGGTGAACAACCTGAAGCTGAACTACCAGGTCGTCTTCGCGGGCTCGGAGGCGGCGCAGATCACCCAGATCAAGCAGTTCGCCAAGGAGAAGAAGCCGTTCCTGACCTACTGGTACGCGCCGCAGTGGCTGTTCAAGAAGGTCCCCATGACGGAGGTGAGGCTGCCGCCGTACAAGGAGGGCTGCGACGCCGACGCCGCCAAGGTGGCGTGCTCCTACCCGCACACCCCGCTGCAGAAGTACCTCAACGCGGACTTCGCGCGCCGCGGCGGCAAGGCGGCCGCCTTCCTGAAGAAGTTCAGGTGGACCACCGAGGACCAGAACGAGGTCTCCCTGATGATCGCCGACCAGAAGCTCACTCCGGCCGAGGCGGCGAAGAGGTGGGTGGACAGCCACCCTTCGGTGTGGAAGAAGTGGCTGTCCTGAGCGGCGCTACCGGAGTCCGGCGGCGATGTCGCGCAGCGCCTGCGCGGCCCGCCGCTGGAGTCCCGGCCCGAACGTGATCCTGGTGGCCCCGAGCTCGCCGAGTCCGGCGGGCGCGGGGCCCGAGCCGTCCAGCCGGGCCAGCATGTTCAGCGGGCCCTGGATCCCCGCCCGCAGCAGCGGCAGCACGTCCACCGGGGCGAGGATCGGGTAGATGCAGTCCGCGCCCGCCGCCGTGTACAACGCGGCCCGCTCGATGGCCCGTTCGGGATCGCCGTCGCCGTGGGCGAAGACGTCGACGCGGGCGTTGAGGAAGAGCCGGTCGGCGGCGGCGATGCGGACCTCGGCGAGGAAGTCGGCGTGCTCGTGCGGGTCCTTCAGGGTGCCCCCGCCGGAGTCCTCGAGGTTGCAGCCGACGGCCCCCGCCTCCAGCAGCCGCTCCACCAGCTCCTTCGGGGCGAGCCCGTAGCCGTCCTCGATGTCCGCCGACACCGGCACGTCCACCGCCCGGGCGATCCGGGCCACGGCCGCGAACATCTCGTCGGCCGGGGTCTTCCCGTCCTCGTACCCGAGGGAGGCGGCGACCCCGTGGCTGGGTGTCGCGAGCGCCGGGAACCCGGCCTCGGCGAATACGCGGGCACTGGCCGCGTCCCACGGGCCGGGCAGGACCAGCGGGTCGCCCAGGGCGCGCCCCAGATGCAGCGCGCGGAACACCTCGACCTTGCTCGTCTCCGGTGACGTCACGGCTGGTGACCTCCGGGCCGGTACCCTCCCGGCGGGACGCGACGGCCGACCATCAGCCGGTTCCAGCCGTTGATCACGCTGATCAGGCCGATCAGGTGGGCGAGGCCGGCCTCGTCGAAGTGCTTGGCGGCCCGCTCGTAGACCTCGTCCGGCACGAAGCCGTCGGTGAGGACCGTGACCGCCTCGGTCAGGGCGAGAGCGGCCCTCTCCCGCTCGGTGTAGAGGTCCTCGGTCTCCTCCCAGGCGCCCAGGAGCTGGATGCGGTCCTCCGACTCGCCCGTCCTCCGGGCGGCCTTCAGGTGCATGTCGAGACAGAAGGCGCAGTGGTTGATCTGCGAGGCGCGGATCATGACCAGCTCGGCGAGGGCCGGGTCGCCCAGCCCCTTCTTCGCCGCCGCGCTGAGCGCCGACATGGCCTGCTCGACGCCGCGGTCCAGCAGCTGTGTACGGGGCGCGGCGGCCGTCACTTGTACTGTCCCGGCGTGTAGTGGCCCGGCGCCATCCGGCACGTCACGCCGAACCGGTTCCAGGCGTTGATCACCGTGATCGCGGCGATCAGCTGGGCGAGTTCGGCCTCGTCGAAGTGGCGTGCGGCGTGCTCGTAGACCTCGTCCGGCACGAAGCCGTCGGTGAGGACCGTGACCGCCTCGGTCAGCTCGATGGCCGCGAGCTCCTTCTCCGTGTAGAAGTGCCGCGACTCCTCCCAGGCGCTGAGCTGGATGATCCGCTCGACGCTCTCGCCGGCCGCGAGGGCGTCCTTGGTGTGCATGTCCAGGCAGAGGGCGCAGTGGTTGATCTGCGAGGCGCGGATCTTGACCAGCTCCAGCACCTTCGGGTCGACGCCCTCACGGGCGGCAGCGTCCAGCCGGACCATCGCCTTGTAGACCTCGGGAGCGTGCTTGGCCCAGGCCAGACGGGGGCTGCGCTCCGGGGCGTACTCGGGCGAGTTCTCGGTGCTCGTCTTCCGGTCGTTGTTCGCCGTGGTCGTCATGGTTCGACCCTAGGCGCGAAGCAGCCCAGGAGTATGGTCCATTTCCATGGCGAGAACGTGGGCCACTCTGGGCGTCGACCTGCATCTGGAACCGACCGGACCGGGCGTGCGCCGCGGGCTGACCGACGCCCTGCGCGAGGCGGTGCGCACCGGCCGCCTCGCCCCCGGCACCCGGCTGCCGTCCTCCCGCAGTCTCGCCGGCGACCTGGGCATCGCCCGCAACACGGTCGCCGACGCCTACGCCGACCTGGTCGCCGAGGGCTGGCTCACCGCCC
>NZ_MUBM01000044.1 GCF_002154505.1 Streptomyces carpinensis
CAAGCTCACGCCGGCTCTCCTACTGCATCGTCATTTCTGGGCTGCCTTCTTGCAGGCAGCATAGGCGCCTGAAGCGGCCGATCCCGGTCGGGGCGACCCCGCGCTCCGACCGGAATATTACTCGTCAGTACACCCAGTTCGTTCCCGCTAAGCAAGCGCTTTGAACTGTGACCTTTGCAACGCAGCGTAACCGGAACTCGACGGTTTCGCAGGCGCGCGGTGGCGGGTTCAGTCACGCAGACCGTTGAAGCGGCCCTGGTGGTACAGAAGGGGACGTCCGGTGCCGGCGGGGTCGCCGTGGACGACCTCGGCGATCACGATGCGGTGGTCGCCCGCCGGGACACGCCCGACGACCCGGCAGACCAGCCAGGCCAGCACGTCGTCGAGGAGGGGCACGTCCTCGGGGCCCGGGCGCCAGGACGTGGCCGCGCCGAAGCGGTCGGCGCCGCTGCGGGCGAAGGTGGCGGCCAGTTCCTCCTGGTGCTCGCCGAGTATGTGGACGCCGATGTGGTCGGTGCGGGAGATCGCGGGCCAGCTGGAGGCCCCGGTGCCCACGCCGAAGGAGACGAGCGGGGGCTCGGCGGAGACGGAGCTCAGGGAGGTGGCGGTGAAACCGACCGGTCCCGCCTCACCACGCGCGGTGATCACCGCGACGCCTGCCGCGTGCCGCCGGAAGACGGAGCGGAGCAGGTCGGGAGAGGTGAGCCGGCGAGTGCCGGGAGTGGCGAGGTCGGACGGGGCCGTCATGGAGTTGTCCTTCTGCTGGTGGGACGCGCGGGATCCGTGGCTGCTCAACAGCCCGGACAGCGCGCGCTCGCGGTGCGGGCGAGGACGGTCGACCGTCGGCGTACCCGTCCGAGGAGAAGGAGTTCCCAAGGCATACGGTCAGGCTGACGATAGGTGGCGTGCGCAGTCAAGTACGTCCCAGCACATGGGAGATGCCTCACGGCCTCGCACAAGGGTCTCGAACCGCCTCCCCGAGGGCCGCGATGACGTCCGCTCTGCGCGGCTGTCCCGCGGCGCGCCGCACGATGCCGCCGTCGGCGTCGAGGACCAGCACGGTCGGGGTCTTGAGGATCTCCAGCTCGCGGACGAGGACCAGGTTGTCCTCGGCGTCGATCTCGACATGGGCGACTCCGGGGACCATTCCGGCCACCTCGCGCAGCACCCGGCGGGTCGCCCGGCAGGGGGCGCAGAAGGCTGTGGAGAACTGCACCAGCGTGGCGCGCTCGCCCAGACTCTCGCCCAACTCGGCCGCGTCCAGCCGCCGTCCCTCGTCGCGTCCGCCCACCCTTGCTCTCCTGTTCCGCCGCCAGTGCTCCACCGCCACCTCACGTCAGCGTTCACGGACCCGCGGAGATTCCCGTGCCCGGCCGGCGACGCATGACCCCACCCGAGCCCGCGAGCAAGTGCCCGTGCCCGAACCGCCGGGATTCCGAGACCGCGGACGGCTCCTTGCTCACTCGGCTGACGTGACGAGGATCTCGCCCCCGAACGGCACGTGGGCTGGCTCCCCGGCCCTTCTTCGGGCACGATCTGCGACAGGCCGTAAACCTACGGCAGCGTAACTTTCCGCCGGGAGTCCCCCTTCCCTGGCAGACAGAAGGGTCCACCCCGCCCATGGCAGAGCTCGTCTACCGTCCCGTCATCGGTTTCGCCCGCACGATGTTCAAGGTGTGGGACCTCAAGATCGACTGCCGTGGTTCGGAGAACATCCCGCGCTCGGGCGGCGCGGTGCTGGTGAGCAATCACATCAGCTACCTGGACTTCATCTTCAACGGGCTGGCGGCGCTCCCCCAGAAGCGTCTGGTGCGCTTCATGGCGAAGGAGTCGGTCTTCCGGCACCGGATCTCGGGTCCGCTGATGCGCGGCATGAAGCACATTCCGGTGGACCGTTCCCAGGGCGAGGCCGCCTACGCGCACGCGTTGGACTCTTTGAGGTCCGGCGAGGTCATCGGCGTGTTCCCGGAGGCCACCATCTCCGAGTCCTTCACCCTGAAGAGCTTCAAGTCGGGAGCGGCCCGGCTGGCGCAGGAGGCGGGCGTCCCGCTGGTCCCGATGGCCGTCTGGGGAACCCAGCGCCTGTGGACCAAGGGCCACCCGCGCAACTTCAGGCGCAGTCACACCCCCATCACGGTCCGGGTGGGCGAGGCGCTGGAGGCCCCGCGGGACCAGTACGCGGGGGCCATCACCCGCCGGCTGCGCGAGCGCGTCCAGGAACTGCTGGAGGCCGCCCAGCGCGCCTACCCGGTGCGCCCCAGGGACCCGGAGGACACCTGGTGGATGCCCGCCCACCTCGGCGGCACGGCCCCGACCCCGGAACAGCTCCGCACGGCCGCGGTGCACTGATCCTGGGCTGGTAGGGCGCCGACGGACCGCGCTAATCTGACGTCGAGTCTGCGTTCCTACAGCGACGGGGGATGTCCATGGTCGCGCTCGGCGTCCTGTTCGGCCTGCTCGGTGCGGCCGTGCTGTTCCTGATCTACACGCTCCTGCGGCGCCGCAGCGGCGCCACGGAGAACGCCGACGGCCTCCTCATCGAGCAGGCCAGTCGGATCCAGGCCCGTCGGGACCGGACCTCGTACACCAGCCTGGCGATACACAACACCACGCCGACGATGACCGACCAGTACCGCTCCCACCCCTAGGGCCTTTCGGGGACGTTGGCGCCGGCGGGTGGCAAGTGAGCGGCAGGCGGCCCCGGGCGCCTTCGTACCGCTCAGACCGCGGGCTCCGGGGCCCGTACGGTGATGCGTGCGCCCGGGCTGAACTTCTCCAGCAGCTCGGCCAGTTCGGTGGCCGCCGCCGACACCTCGGACACCGGCATCGGGGCCATGCTCTCCAGCAGGAAGATGCCGGAGGTGGTCTGCTCGGTCAGACGGGTACGAGGGCCCTGGCGCCAGTTCCAGCGGCGGCAGGTGACGCCGGCCTCGTCGCGCCACACGACCTCGCCGGCCTCGGGGTGTTCGACGACCTGTTCGCCGCCGGCGACGGTCGTGAAGTCCTCCTCGCCACCGGCGCGCACCAGGCGCATGCCGCCCTGGATCCGGTCGATGTCCTCGCCGCCGACAGGGATCAGATGCGCGACGCTGACGGCGTTGTAGAGGTCCACGAGCACGTTGATCCGAGGCAGACCGGCGTCGGACAGGGCCCTCTTCGCCAGCGCCTCGGCGGAGTTGCGGGTGCGGGACGGCTTGGCGCCGAACGCCGTGTAGACCTCGCGCCAGGCGGCCATGTGCGGGTCCTCGTGCGGCGCGCGCCCGTCCAGACGCGCGGAGAGACGACGGGCCGCGTCGTCCAGGACGGCCGCACCGGCCTCCGTGCTCGGGCCGTTGACCAAGCCGTGCGCCTCGACGGCGATGTGCGTGAAGCCGGGCGCGAGGGCGCGCACCTCGTCGGACACGGTGAGTGTGAGCGTCATGTTCTCTCGCCTCGTGGTCACAGTGCGGTGGGCAGCGTCTTCGACAGCCACGGCCGGTCGGGCGCGGCCCTGAGGGCGCTCAGTACGGCAGGGTGCGGTTCAGCGTACAGTACTGGATAGTCCATCTCATTCGACTTCGGATCCGGCATGAAGGCCAGGCGCTCACCGGCGAGGGAGAACCGGGCGTCGACGCCCGGTTTGTTGCCGCGCGGGTCCTGCCGGTGCCAGGCGCCGTTGAACCGTACGGCGACCAGGCCGTGCACCGCGTACCCGCCGCCGTCGTCGGAGGTCAGTCGCTGGTAGCACAGCGCCGTCGGGATGTCCTCGGCCCGCAGCAGGGCCGCCAGCGCGTGGGCCTTGGCGTAGCAGATGCCGGTGCGCCGCGACAGGACGTCGGAGGCCCGCCAGGTGACGCGCAGATCACCGGAGTCCTGCGAGTGCGGGATGGTGTCGCGTACGAACTCGTACGCGGATCGCGCATAGTCATACGAGTCCGCCACCCCCTTGGCGAGACGTGCAGCCGTCTCACGGACCACCGGATGGTCGTGGTCGATCGTTTCGTCGGCGGCCAAATAGGCGGACAGGTCGGGGGTGCTCTGGATCAGCTCCATGGCCGCAGAGCATAGGAACGCGATCACTCGCCAGTCAATGACTTTACGAGTGATCGCATAACTATGCAGTGCTCACCGTGTCCGACAGGGTCTAGCGGGCCATCTCCTCCTTCAACGCCGCCACGAACGCGTCCACGTCGTCCTCCGTCGTGTCGAAGGAGCACATCCAGCGCACGACGCCGGCCGCCTCGTCCCAGAAGTAGAAGCGGAACCGCTTCTGCAGCCGCTCGCTCACGTCGTGCGGGAGCTTGGCGAAGACGCCGTTGGCCTGGACCGGATAGAGGATCTCCACCCCGTGCACGGCCCGCACGCCCTCCGTCAGCCGCTGCGCCATCTCGTTGGCGTGCCGGGCGTTGCGCAGCCACAGGTCCTTGGCCAGCAGGGCCTCCAGCTGCACCGACACGAAGCGCATCTTGGAGGCGAGCTGCATGCTCATCTTGCGGATGTGCTTCATCTGCCGGACGGCGTCCTGCTCGATGACGACGACCGCCTCGCCGAACATGGCGCCGTTCTTCGTCCCGCCCAGGGAGAGGATGTCGACGCCGACGGCGTTGGTGAACGTCCGCATGGGGACGTCCAGGGAGGCCGCCGCGTTGGCGATGCGGGAGCCGTCCATGTGCACCTTCATCCCGCGCGCGTGGGCGTGCTCGCAGATCGCCCTGATCTCCTCGGGCGTGTAGAGCGTGCCGAGCTCCGTGCTCTGGGTGATCGAGACGGCCTGCGGCATGGCACGGTGCTCGTCCTCCCAGCCATAGGCCTGCCGGTCGATCAGCTCGGGCGTGAGCTTGCCGTCGGGCGTGGGCACGGTGAGGAGCTTGAGGCCGGCCATGCGCTCGGGCGCGCCGCCCTCGTCGACGTTGATGTGCGCGCTCTCGGCGCAGATCACCGCGCCCCAGCGGTCGGTGACCGCCTGCAGCGCGACGACGTTGGCACCGGTGCCGTTGAACACCGGGAACGCCTCGGCGGTGGCGCCGAAGTGGCTGCGGACGATCCGCTGGAGGTTCTCGGTGTAGTCGTCCTCGCCGTACGCGACCTGGTGCCCGCCGTTGGCCACGGCCAGGGCGGCGAGCACTTCCGGGTGGACCCCGGCGTAGTTGTCGCTGGCGAAACCGCGGACCTCCGGGTCGTGATGGCGACGCGCGTCGGTCCTGGGGGGGTTCACGGCTTCTCGGTCAGCCACAGACGGTTTCCGTTCACTTCCGCGGCGGGCTTGCTCCAGACGTCGACGATGGCCTCGGCCAGGTCCTTGACGTCCGTGAAGCCCGCGAACTTCGCGTTGGGGCGGTCGGCGCGCATCGCGTCGTGCACCAACGCCTTCACCACCAGGATCGCAGCCGCCGACGTCGGTCCCTCGGGGCCCCCTGCCTTGCGGAAGTAGTCGGCCATCGCCAGCGTCCACGCCTCGGCGGCGGCCTTGGCGGAGGCGTAGGCGGCGTTGCCCGCGGTGGGCGTGGTGGCGCCGGCGGCGCTGATGAGGACGTACCGGCCGCGCTCGCTGCGCTGCAGCGCCTCGTGGAAGGCCAGGGAGGTGTGCTGCACCGTGCGGATGAGCAGCAGCTCCAGGAAGTCCCAGTCGTCGAGGCTGGTCTTGGTGAAGGTCTCGCTGCCGCGCCAGCCGCCGACGAGGTGGACCAGGCCGTCCACACGGCCGAAGTCCTTCTCGATGTGGGCGGCCCAGTCGCGGGTGGACTTCAGGTCGAGCAGGTCCACGGTGTCCCCGGTGACGGTGGCGCCACCGCAGGCGTAGCGGGCCGCGTCGACCGCCTCGGAGAGCCGCTCGGGGTCGTTGTCCGCCCCGACGACGGTCGCGCCCGCCTCGGCGAGCCTGAGCAGCGCCGCCCGGCCGGCGGGTCCGCCCGCGCCGGCCACCGCGATCACCGCACCGCTCAGTGCCCCGTTCCCGTTCGCCATCTTCGCCTCCTGAGCAAGCTTTTCGGTGCGGTCGCTCACGCGGCGACCCGCTCGGCGCCGTCCGCCGTGATGCCCCTGGTGGAGGCAATCACGTTCTTCAGTTTCTTGGACAGTGCCTCGTAGAACATGCTCAGCGGAAACTCGTCCGGAAGCACGTCGTCGACCAGCTTGCGCGGCGGCTGGGTCAGGTCCAGGGCGTCGGGGCCCTTCGCCCACTTGGAGCCCGGGTGCGGGGCGAGGTAGGTGGCCACCAGCTCGTAGCCGGCGAACCAGTGCACCAGCTTCGGGCGGTCGATGCCGTCGCGGTACAGGTTCTCGATCTCGGCGCACAGCTGGTTGGTGACCTGGGGGGCGCGCTCCCAGTCGATGGACAGCTTGTTGTCGGTCCAGCGCACCACGTCGTGCTTGTGCAGGTAGGCGAAGAGCAGCTGGCCGCCGAGGCCGTCGTAGTTGCGCACCCGCTCACCGGTGACCGGGAAACGGAACATGCGGTCGAAGAGCACCGCGTACTGCACGTCACGGGCCTGTGCGACGCCGTCCGCCTGGAGCTTGACCGCCTCCTTGAAAGCGGTCAGGTCGCAGCGCAGCTCCTCCAGGCCGTACATCCAGAACGGCTGGCGCTGCTTGATCATGAAGGGGTCGAACGGCAGGTCGCCGTGGCTGTGGGTGCGGTCGTGGACCATGTCCCACAGGACGAAGGCCTCCTCGCAGCGCTTCTGGTCGTGGACCATCGCGGCGATGTCCTCGGGCAGCTCCAGGCCCAGGATGTCGACGGCGGCGGCGGTCACCCGGCGGAAGCGGGCGGCCTCGCGGTCGCAGAAGATGCCGCCCCAGGAGAACCGTTCCGGAGCCTCGCGCACGGCGATGGTCTCGGGGAAGAGCACGGCGGAGTTGGTGTCGTAGCCCGCCGTGAAGTCCTCGAACGTGATGCCGCAGAACAGCGGGTTGTCGTAGCGGGTGCGCTCCAGCTCGGCCAGCCACTCCGGCCAGACCATGCGCAGCACGACCGCCTCCAGGTTGCGGTCCGGGTTGCCGTTCTGCGTGTACATCGGGAAGACGACCAGGTGCTGGAGGCCGTCCGCACGGCTCCGGGCGGGCTGGAAGGCCAGCAGCGAGTCGAGGAAGTCCGGCACCTGGAAGCCGCCCTCGGCCCAGCGGCGCAGGTCCGCCACGAGCGCACGGTGATAGGCGGCGTCGTGCGGCAGCAGCGAGGAGAGCTCCTCGACGGCGTCGATCACGCGGCCCACGACGGCCTCGACGTCCGCGCGGACCGGGGTGCCCTCTGCCTCGAAGTCGATCGAGCCGTCGTTCGACTGCCATGGCCGGATCTGCTCCACGGCATCCTTGAGCACGGGCCATGACGGGTGCTCAACCACCCTGCTCACCGGAGGAACCTGCCCCTCCGTACCCACCTGCACAAGAATTTCCGTCATGACCCATCCTCCACGGGAGAAGCTCGCGTAAGGAGACCGTATACATACGGGGTTTCTCCCAGCAAGGGCGCCCTCCGTAAATTCTCCTGCGGGCAACCGTCGCCGCCGCCTATTTTCCTGCCGGGTGGCCGGGTGGCGACCACTTCCACTAGGCCGCTCGGGTGACCCACCACCCCGGATCCCCGGGGGGCGGATTCCGGCCTGCGGCGGAGGCGGAACGGCGCTCCTGGTGCGGCCGTCAACATGCGCGGGACTCGCCCACGCCGGAGTGACGCTACGGCGGCCTCCGCCCCGTCGCATCCCGGCCGTCACCCCACTGCCCCGTGTACGCACGGGTTCATCGGGGGGCCGGGCCGTTAGGCTGCGGCCCTGCCGCGTGGACGACGAGGTCCCTGAAGGTCCGCGTGCGTGCCGAGCCGCCGTCGACGGAAGCGAGTTGAACCTTGAACTTCCTTACCATCGGTCACCGCGGAGTCATGGGTGTCGAACCCGAGAACACCCTCCGTTCCTTCGTCGCCGCCCAGCAGGCCGGCCTCGATGCCATCGAACTCGATCTGCACCTGAGCAAGGACGGCGCGCTCGTCGTCATGCACGACGCCGAGGTGGACCGCACGACCGACGGCAGCGGTCCGATCGCCGACAAGACCCTCGCCGAGCTGCGCACGCTCGACGCCGGACAGGGCGAGCGGATCCCGGTCTTCGAGGAGGTCCTCGACGCGGTGCGGGCACCGCTGCAGGCCGAGATCAAGGACGTGGCGGCGGCGCAGGCGCTGGCGGAGGTCATGCACCGGCGGGACCTGGTCTCCCGGGTCGAGGTGCTGTCGTTCCACGACGCGGCGATCGCCGAGATCGCGCGCCTGGTGCCCGGCGTCCGCACCGCGCTGGTCGCCGACCACTACGGCACCGAGGTCGCCGAGCGCGCCACCGCGGTCGGCGCCGGGACCCTGGTCCTCAACATCCGCCGGCTCACCCTGGAGACCGTCGAGCACGCGCGCGCGGCGGACCTGAGGATCATCGGGTGGGTGGTCAACACCCTGGACCATCTGCGTCTCGTGCGCGCCCTGGAGCTGGACGGGGCGACCACCGACTACCCGGAGATCAAGCGCACCGGCCGCTTCACGGCGTGAGGGCCGTCCGCCCCACTGTGCGCGGGCCGTCCGCTGCTTCCCCGCTCCGGCGGGGAGGCAGCGGCGTGCCGCCTACGCGAGCTCCTTGACCAGCAGCTCGAACTCCAGGTCGTCGCGCTGCGGGACGCCGAAGCGCTCGTCGCCGTACGGGAAGGGAGTCATGCTTCCCGTACGGCGGTAGCCGCGGCGCTCGTACCAGGCGATCAGGTCCTCGCGTACGGAGATCACCGTCATGTGCATCTCCTTCACGCCCCAGGTCTCGCGGGCCTGCCGCTCCGCCTCCGCGATGATCAGCTTGCCGAGACCCCCGCCCTGCAGGGCGGGACTGACCGCGAACATGCCGAAGTAGGCGTGGTCGCCGCGGTGCTCGAGCTGGCAGCAGGCGACCACGCGACCGTTGCGCTCCACCGTCAGCAGCCTGCTGTCGGGCGACTTGATCACGGCCAGCACGCCCTCCGGATCCGTCCGCTGCCCTTCGAGGATGTCCGCCTCCGTGGTCCACCCGGCCCGGCTGGCGTCCCCTCGGTAGGCCGACTCGATCAGCGCCACCAGGGTGTCGACGTCGGCGTCGGTGGCGTCGCGGAAGGTCAGTCCGGTGGCGACGGTGTCCATGGGGTGTGCCTTTCGGGTATCGGTCGCGGCCGTCGGTTCTCGGGCGCGGCTGGGCGGGGGCGAACGCCATCCTGCCACTAGGCTCCCGGTGCATGGTGCACGTACTCAGCAGCCGGACACTGCTCCGGCCCACGGACCCCGAGCGCTCCCGTGCCTTCTACGGCGAACAACTCGGCCTGCCCGTCTATCGCGAGTTCGGCACGGGCCCGGACCGCGGCACCGTCTACTTCCTCGGCGGCGGCTTCCTGGAGCTGTCGGGCCGCTCGGACGCCCCGCCCTCCCCCGCCGTGCGGCTGTGGTTCCAGGTGGCGGACGTGGCCGCGGCCCATGAAGAACTGCGCGCGCGGGACGTCGAGATCGTGCGCCCGCCGGTGCGGGAGCCGTGGGGGCTGATCGAGATGTGGATCGCCGACCCCGACGGCACCCCGATCGTCCTCGTCGAGGTGCCGGCGGACCATCCGCTGCGGTACCGGGCGGGGACCTAGGGTCTGGCGGTGAAGGTGCCGGATCCTGGTGGTGCAGCGCCCCGCTCCCGGCCGTACGGCTCCCACTGGCCACCGAGGGTGACCGGGGATAGCGTGCAGGTGGTGGGGGCGAGCCTTCCCGGAGGAGTGCCATGGAGTTCGACAAACCGGTGATCGGTGGCCCCTGCTGGGCGGAGCTGGGAACCAGCGAGCCGGCGGCGGCCCAGCAGTTCTACGGAGAGGTCTTCGCCTGGCGCTGCGAGACGGACCCCCGTCCTGAGCTGCGTGGATACGCCGTCGCCCGGCTGGGGGACGCGGCGGTCGCCGGGCTCGGCCCGCTGTACCGGCCCACGCAGCCGGTCGCCTGGAGCGTCTGGTTCGCCGTCGCCGACGTGGACAAGGCCACGAACCGGGTGGTGGAGGCCGGCGGGACGGTGGTCCGCGGGCCCATGGACATCTTCGACGAGGGCCGCCGGAGCGTGGCCCTCGACCCGTCCGGCGCGGCCTTCCAGATGTGGCAGGCCCGGGACTTCCCGGGTGCCGAGGTGTTCAACCGGCCCGGCGCGCTGGGCTGGGTGGAGCTCGCGACCCGGGACGTGAAGCGGGCCCGGGACTTCTACACCACCGTCTTCGGGTGGAGCGTCAACGCCTCGGAGTGGTACACGCAGTGGGGCACGCACGGCCTGGACTTCGGCGGAGTGACGGCGCTGCACGACCGCTTCCCGGCCGACGTGCCGCCGCACTGGCTGCCGTACTTCGCGGTCGAGGACGTCGACGCGACGACCGAGGTCGCGTTGCGGGCCGGCGGCAAGGCCCTGCAGGAGCCCACGTCCGTCACGGACGGCCCCCGCATCGCGGTGCTGCGGGACCCGCAGGGCGCGGCGTTCGGCGTCTACCTGGCCGGCGACGAGGATCCCCGGCCGGACGGAGGCTGAGTCACCCCCTGGTCACCCGGTCACCCGTGCCGCGCCCGGGCGGCCTTCCAGACGGCCGAGCAGCACGCACAGCAGGGTGGCCAGTTCGCCGCGCCCCTCGCTGTCCAGACCGGCGAGAACGGTCCTTTCGTGGGCCAGCTGCTCCGGCAGGAGGCCGTCGACGAGGTCCCGCCCGGCGTCCGTGAGGCGGACGTGGGCCACGCGGCGGTCGCGGGTGTCGCCCCGGCGCTCCACCAGGCCGCGCTCGGTCAGCTGCTTCAGTCGCTTGGTGACGGCGGCGCCCGAGGAGAACGTCTCGCGGGCCAGTTCGCTCGGCGTGAGCTCGTGTCCGGTGCGACGCAGCGCGCCGAGCAGGTCGAACTCGGGCCGGCTGAGCCCCGCCCGGCGCAGCGGGGCGTCCTCGGCCTGCTGGAAGAGGGCGGCGCAGCGGTTGATACGGCCGATGATCTCCATCGGGTCCGTGTCCAGGTCGGGGTGGACGGCCCGCCACTGGCGGACGACATGGGCCACGGTGTCGTCGCGGGCGGTTCGGGTGTCGTCGTCGCGCGCGGTTCCGGGGTCGCGGCCGGCGGCTCGGGGCCCGGGTGCCACCTGTCCCGGTGCCGCGTTCCCGGCCGTCACTTCCCCTGGTTCCGGCCGTCCCTGGTCCGCCGTCATGGCCGTACGTCCTCCGTCGTCCTGCTCGCGCTCGCCGCCGGGGCGTGCAGGCCCAGGCGGCGTACCGTCGCGGCGAGCGTACGGTGTGCGGACTGCTCGGTGAGCACGACCCGCTCCTGGGGCAGAGCGCGTTGCCACCACTCGCCGGACGCGGCGTCGACGGTGGCGCGCAGCTCGACGAGCGCGGCGGCCAGGCCGCGGCGGGCGGACTCCAGCGCGGCGGGCGCGGGCCGCTCCTCGGCGAGCAGGCGCGCGGCCCGCTCGCGGGCCCGGTCGGCGGCGCTCAGGGCGTGCCCGATACGGTCGCCGGCCCGGCGGTTGGTGACGGCTACGGCGGCCGCGAAGCCGACCAGCGCGCCGACGACGGTGTCCACGGCCCGCTCGGTGATCAGCTCGCCCGTCGCCTGCCGGCCCGCGAACTCGGTGATGAGCAGCGCCATCGGGGTCACGCAGATGGTGCCGAGCCAGTAGTTCCGGCCGATCAGTGCCTCGGCGCCGAAGTTGAGGGCCACGCAGCACAGCACGAGTGCCAGACCGTCGGCGTGCGCGAGTGGGGCGATCGCGGCGAAGACGAGGACGCCGAGGAGGTTGCCGACGACCCGCTGGACGCCCCGGCTCCAGGTGAGGGTGATGTTCGCCTGGTAGAGGGAGGCGGCGGTGACCAGGGCCCAGTAGGGGCGGCCGATACCGAGCGCCAGGGATGCGTACCCCGCGAGCGCGCAGCCGAGAGCGGTGCGCACGGCGATCGGGGCGAGCGGGCCGAGCCTGCTCCACCAGGGGCGGCGCGGAGCGGCGGCCTCGGCGGCCACGCCGAGGAGTTCCTCCGTGGCCGCCGCCGTCTCGCCGGCGTGCGGGATCGGACCGCTGCCGCGCAGCTGCCGCGCCCAGGTCCGCAGCCGCTCCGGGTCGGTGTCGGCGGGGGCGGCGAGGGCGACCTCGGCGCGGACGATCAGGCGCTCCAGGGCGCGCCTGGGCGCGGAGTGGGCGCCGGCGGCCGGCAGGGCCTGCCAGGCGGCCTGGACGGCGGCGGCCGCGGCGGCGCGCGCCCTGGAGTGGCCGTCCGCGGTGCCGCGTGTGACGGCGTACGCGGCGGCGGCGTTCAGCGCCTGGGCGGTGGCACGGCGTTCCGGGCCGTGCGGGCGCAGCAGGCCGGGCGCCATGCCGACCAGCCACGCCCAGAGGGCCGCGGCGGCGGCCAGCGCCACGTGGCCGGGCACCTGGCCGAGGGTCTGCGGGACGAACAGGGAGGCGGAGCTGATGAAGGTGAGCACGACGTTGCCGGGCGGCCCGATCCGCGTTGCGTCGCACAGTGCCTTCTGTACGGCCGCCATGAGGGCACCTACGGTGACCAGGACGACCGCGTCGCCGGTGAGCGATGCGGCGACCAGGGAGAGCGTGAGTCCGCCGAGCATGCCGAGCACCACCCAGGCGAGGACGCGGGCCCGCGCGGCGTAGGGGCGGTTGTGGGCGTACAGGGCGCACAGCGATCCGGCCATGGTGTACACGGCCAGGTCGAGCCTGCCGAGGGCGAGCAGCGCGAGATTGGGCGGGGCGACCGAGACGACGACGCTCAGGGCGGGCTTGAACCAGATGTCGGAGGGGCGGCCGAGCCGCAGCACACCGGTGAGCGGAAGGCGCCGGACGAGGCGTGTCGTGGGGGTTCGGTCGGGGGCGGGGGTCGCACTGCTCATACCCACAAGCTTAGCAGGTGTTTTACCTGTAAAGAACTTTTCTCGATGCAGTCCGCCGCGGCTGGATGTGGTCGGGTGCCCGCGGGGTGAGGTCGCGTGCCCCCTCGAATGCTCCCCGCGTACATCCTTGCGCTCGTGTGCGCACCGCGTGCCCCGGGCATGGCATGACCATGCGGCCGGACCGCCGTCGGGCGGCCCGGAACCGTCGAGCGGGGAGGTGGGGGGTGCACGGACCGGCTTCGCCCGGCTGGTTGCTGGTCGCGCTCTGCGCGGCGACCGGGGCCTACTGTCTGCTGCGGATGCGCAGCCCCGTGGAGGAACAGCGCCGCGCCGCGGGCGGCGAGGCGCTGATGGGCTTCGGGATGGCCGTCATGGCCGTGCCCGCGGCCGTGTTCGCCCCGCCGGCGTGGGCCTGGGCCGGCTATGCGGCCGTCTTCGGCGCGGCGGCGCTGCGCGCGCTCTGGTCGGCGCGGACGAGTCCGCACCATCTGCACCACCTGGTGGGCGCCTGCGCCATGGTCTACATGTCCGTGGTCATGACCGCCTCGCCGGAGTCCCATCACCACGCGCACGGCGGCTCCGGTCTGCCCCTGCTCACCGGCGCCCTCCTGCTGTACTTCGCCGGTTACGTGCTGCTGTCCGGCGCCCGGCTCGTGCCGGCGGTGACCGTGGCTGCGGGTGCGGGTGGTGCCCCGGCAGGCCGTGCCGTGCGATGGGGCGACCGGCCGGAGCTCGCCCGGGCATGCCGGCTGTCGATGGGGATGGCGATGGTCGCCATGCTGCTGACCCTGTGATCGCCGGGCTGCCCGACCCGGCGAGACGGCGCGCCGGAAACCGGTCGGGCGCGGGTCGGGCGAACCGCACCGTGGGGCCGTGACCTGCGTACGGCACCGTGGGGCCGTGATCTGCGTACGGCACCGTGGGGCCGTGGTCTGTGTCACTTTGGCGCGGCAACCATGCCCTGAGCGGTCGGCCGCTCATAAGGTGCTCGCATGATGGTGCCCGCGGTCCTGTTGCTGCTCGGTGCGCTGACCGCCGTCGCCGCCCCCCGGCTGCTCGCCCGGGCCGACTGGCCGGACCGGGAACCGGTGGTCGCACTGTGGGCGTGGCAGTGCGTGGTGGCCGGCGTCCTGCTGTGCTGTGCGCTGTCGATGACCCTCAGCGCGGCGGCCGCCTGGCAGGCGGTGCGCGGCCATGTGTTCGCCACGGCTCCGCGCTCGGTGGTGGAGGCCTACGCGTTCGGCGCGGCCGGCGCCTGGGCGCCGACGACCGCGGTGGCGCTCGCGTGCGCAGGGGTGTGGAGCGTGGCGATGCTGGTCCGCGAGGTCGTACGGGCCCGGGCGCGGCGTCGGCACCGGCGTGCCGAACTCCTCGTCCGCGCCCCGCTGTTGCCCGGCGAGCAGCCCGGCCCCGACCGGCTCGTGGTGCTCGAGGGCGAGCGGCCGGAGGCCTGGTGGCTGCCCGGCTCCCCTCCTCAACTGGTCGTCACCACGGCCGCGTTGCGTCGCCTGAAGGGACGCCGGCTGGACGCCGTCCTCGCGCACGAGCAGGGTCACGCCCGGGCCAGGCACGACTGGCTGCTGCACTGTTCGGCCGCGCTGGCGGACGGCTTTCCGCAGGTGCCGGTGTTCGCCGCGTTCCGCGACGAGATGCACCACCTGGTCGAACTCGCCGCCGACGACATGGCCTCGCGCCGTTTCGGCCGGCTGACCACGGCGCTCGCGCTCGTCGAACTCAACGAGGACCGGGGCGTGTTCGGCCCCTGCCCGGCCCCGCAGGCCCACGTCCCGCAGCGGGTGCACCGTCTGCTCACTCCCCCGGACCGGCTCACCGCGGCCCGCCGGCTGCGTCTGACGGCGGTGGCGTCGCTCGTTCCGGTGATCCCGGTCCTTGTGACGCTGATCCCGGGGCTGAGGGCGCTGGGCTGACCTCACGACGTCGGGGACCGCTCTTCCGGGCAGTCGGCACGGTCGCCGCGTTTCCCCGCCTGCCGTTCGGCCAGGATCGAGTCATGCCTGCCGCTCCCGTCGACTCCCCGCCTCGTCCGCCCGTCCGGCCCACCGCCGCCGCCCGCCTCACATCGGCGCTCGCCCTTTGCTCTGCGGTGCTCGCGGCCCTGGTCGTCGTCCGATGGCGCCCGCTGATCACGCTGGACGCCGCCGTCGCCCGCACCACCCACGGCTGGGCGGTCCACGAACACGGCCTCACGCACGCGTTCCGCGTGCTCACCGACTGGGCCTGGGATCCGTTGACCATGCGCCTGCTCTGCGCGGTGGCGGCGGTGTGGCTCGTGTGGCGCCGTTCGGCCTGGTGGACGGCGGTGTGGCTGGCGGGCACCTGCGCGCTGGCAGCCGTGCTGCAACAGGGCCTCAAGGCCGCGGTCGACCGGCCCCGTCCCGTCTGGCCCGACCCGGTGGACTCCGCCCACTACGCGGCCTTCCCGTCGGGTCACGCCATGACGGCGGCAGTGGTGTGCGGGCTGCTCCTCTGGCTGCTCCGCCGCGGCGGCGCGGCAGGCACGCCGTGGGGCGCCGCCGTGGCGCTGGCCGTGCTCTCGGTCGCCGGTGCCGGCGTGACCCGAGTCTGGCTGGGCGTCCACTGGCCCTCGGACGTCCTCGGCGGCTGGCTGCTGGGCGCGGCGGTGGCGGCGGGTGCGGTGATCGTCCACAACAGGTGGCCGGCGCCGCCGGGATGAGCGATGATCACCGCCATGGCTGCCGTTCTCTTCGACTTCTCCGGAACCCTCTTCGGTATCGAGTCCAGCGAGTCCTGGCTGCGTGCCGTGCTGGACGATGCCGGTCTGACGCTCGGCGAACGGGAGTTGGCCGAGGCGGCGCGGGCGCTGGAGGAGGCCGGAGCGCTGCCGGGCGGGGCGTTCCCGGAGCGGGTCCCCGACGAGCTGGCCGAACTCTGGGAGAACCGGGACCGCAGCGCCGAGCTGCACCGGGCCGCCTACACCGGCCTGTCCCGCCGAGTACGACTGCCCGACCCCGCGTTGCACGACGCGCTGTACGACCGGCACAGGACGCCCGCCGCCTGGGCACCGTACCCGGACGCGGCCGAGGTGCTGCGCACCCTGCGCGAGCGCGGAATCGCGGTGGGCGTGGTGAGCAACATCGGCTGGGACCTCCGCCCGGTGTTCCGCGCACACGGCCTGGACGCCTTCGTGGACACCTACGTCCTGTCGTACGAGCACGGCATCCAGAAGCCGGACCCGAGACTGTTCGCGGCGGCGTGCGCGGCGCTCGACGCGGACCCCGAGGACGTGCTGATGGTCGGCGACAGCCGTGAGGCGGACGGCGGTGCGGCGGCCCTGGGATGCGCGGTGCACTTCGTGGACCATCTGCCGGTGGCGGAACGGCCGGACGCGCTGCGTCCGGTGCTCGACCTGATGGCCCCCGAAGCCGAACACCGGGCCTGAGCGCCGAACCCCGCACAGTACGTCGCTCAGCGCACGTCCCGCGCTGTTCGACAGGTGCGCGTCAGGCCGGCGCAGCGCGCCGGCTCCGGCGCGCCGTACCGCACCGTCCGCAGCGCCGGAGCCAGGGTCCGGCGCGCGTCGACGGTGCCGAGGGCGATGACGGGAGCCTGCGGGACGGGAGATCCGGAAGAACGCGCCCGTGGGCGGCGACCACGAAAAAGTAGCCTCAGGCTACCAATTGGCCACGACCCAGCCCGTCTCGGACGATCCCCCGCGTCGCCCGAGACGGGCGGCAGCACGACCTGACCCCCGCACGGGGGCCGGTCCGCTCGCGTTGAGTATAGTTGGCTGGCAGCCAGTCAACGCAGGAGTTACAGGATGTCCCCGCGCAGCGCCTCGGTCAATGAAGAATTGCGGCGGCGTTCCCGGGAGCGGCTCCTGCAGGCTGCGGTCGAACTGGTGGGCGAGCGCGGGTACGACGCGACGACACTCGGCGACATCGCCGACCGGGCGGGATCGGCCCGGGGCCTGGTGTCGTACTACTTCCCCGGCAAGCGCCAGCTCGTGCAGTCGGCCGTGCACCGGCTGATGCACCGCACGCTGGAGGAGGCGCTGGAGCGCGAGCCCCGCACGGAGGACGGCCGGGAGCGGATGGCGCGGGCCATCGACGGGATTCTGGGCCTGGCCCGGGACCGGCCGGTGCTGATGCGCCAGCACATGGCGGGCATCCTGCAGGCCGAGGGGTTCGTGCAGTGCCCGGAGCAGCAGCGCCTGTCGCACCTGCTGCGCGACACCGTGGCGCGCCACGGCTCGACGGACGTCGACGCCGACTACCCGATGATGCGCGCGCTGCTGATGGGGGCGGTCTACGCGGCGCTGGTCCCCGGAGCCCCGATGCCGGTGCCGGCACTGCGGGCCGAGCTGTTCAAGCGCTACCAGCTCGACTGGGACATGGGGCTGCCGCAGGAGACCGAGGCACCCGACGGTTCCTGCCGCACGGACGTTTCCCGCTTCTTCGCGACCGATCAGCGCCCGGCGAGCCGGGAAGGGTAGCCCGGCGGGCAGTCCGTTCGTCTGGGTTCGGCGCCCGACGCGGGGGCACCGGGCGCACGGGCCTGGGCAGGCGGGCTTTGGGGCAGGCAGGCTTGTGGGCAGCGGGCTTTTGGGCAGGCAGGCTTTGGGGCAGGCGGGCCGCTGCCGGCCCGCCGGGCGCGGAACCACGTACACACCCGCCGGCGGAATCCACGAACACACCCCCGCGGAATCGACAGACCCACCGGGCATGGGGCGGACACACCCACGTGCCCGTGGTCGAACACGCGCACGGAAACGCAGGGGCCGTGGGCGGACGGACACGCGCGCGGAAAAGCACGGGTCGTGGGCAGACGGACACGCGCACGGAAACGCACGGGTCGTAGGCGGACGGACACGCGCGCGGAAACGCACGGGTCGTAGGCGGACGGACCGGCCGGGGAGAAACCCGGGAGAAGCGGGCAGACCGGCTCAGGCGAAACTCGGGGGAAGACCGACGACACGCCGCTCGCTCGCGTGTCGCCGCACTCCCCCGGCGGGCCGCTTGCTGCCATGCTGGAGTCATCAGCGATCTCCTCCGACCGCCGGGGTAAGGAGTTCCGCCGTGCTGCGTGTCGCCGTCGTCGGCTCGGGGCCGAGCGGGTGCTACACCGCTCAGGGTCTCGTCCAGCAGGACCCCTCGGTGCGTGTCGACGTGCTCGACCGGCTGCCGTGTCCGTACGGGCTCGTGCGCTACGGGGTGGCGCCCGACCACGAGAAGATCAAGTCCCTGCAGAACAACCTGCGGACCGTCCTGGAGCACGAGCGGGTCCGCTTCCTGGGCGGCGTGCAGGTCGGCGGCCCGGGCGGGGTGCCCGCCGGACGGCTGCGGGAGCTGTACCACGCGGTCGTGTACTGCGTGGGGGCCGCGACCGACCGCCACCTCGGGATCCCGGGCGAGGATTTGCCGGGCAGCTGGTCCGCGACCGAGTTCGTGTCGTGGTACAGCGCCCACCCGGACGCCGCGGAGGACGGGTTCCTGCGGGGAGTGCAGAGCGCCGTGGTCATCGGTGTGGGCAACGTGGCCGTCGACGTCACACGCATGCTGGCCCGCGGCTCGGCGGAACTGAGCCCCACGGACATGCCGGAGGCCGCGCTCGCCGCGCTGGCCGAGAGCCGGGTGGCCGAGGTCCACATGGTGGGCCGGCGCGGCCCCTCGCAGGCGCGCTTCACGACCAAGGAACTGCGTGAGCTGGGCTCCCTGCCGGACACCGAGGTCGTCGTGGACCCCGCGGAGCTGGCACTGGATCCCGCGTTCGCGGACCCCTCGGCACTGCCCGCCGCCCAGCGCCGCAACGTGGAGGTGTTGCGCGGGTGGGCGGCCACACCCCCGAGAGGCGCCGCCCGCCGGATCCGGCTGCGCTTCTTCCTGCGCCCGGTGGAGCTGCTCGCCGCGGACGGCCGGGTCGGGGCGGTCAGGTTCGAGCGGACGGCTCCGGACGGGAGCGGCGGCGTCACGGGCACCGGGCGGTACGAGGACGTGGCGGCGCAGCTGGTGCTGCGGTCCGTGGGCTATCGCGGAGTGCCGCTGGAGGGTCTGCCGTTCGACGCCGGCACCGGCACGGTGCCGCACCGGGAGGGGCGCGTGCTGCGCGACGGAGCGATCGCGCCGGGCGAGTACGTGGCCGGCTGGATCAAGCGGGGCCCCACGGGGGTCATCGGCACCAACCGGCCGTGCGCCAAGGAGACGGTGACCTCGCTGCTCGCGGACGCACCGGCGCTCGTCCACGACCCGGTACCCGACGACGCCGTCGCCGCCTTGCGCGCCGAGGGCGTCGAGCCGGTCGAGTGGGCGGGGTGGCAGGCCATCGAGCGGGCCGAGGCCGAACTCGGCGCTTCGCTCGGGCGGAGCGTGGTCAAGCTCCCCGACTGGGAGTCGCTGCGGACTGCGGCGCGCACCGCCGTTTCCTAGGTCCTGTCGTCGAACTCCCGTCGTCCGCCCGGAGGGCGGCTGCGGCGCAGGTGCGTGCTCTCGGCGTGCCGGGCACCGGCCCTCGTACTGGATGTACTCGGGCCTGGGACCGGTGCGGCGAGTGGGGGCACCTCCCGCGCCGTCAAGGCAGTGGGCGAGCGTGCATGGCGTCGCGTGGCAGACGGGAGTTTGACGACAGGGCCTAGCTAGCCCCTCTGCCACGTCCTCGGCGTCACTCGCCCCCGTCGTGGCCGGGGGTTTCAGCGCCCCCATGGCGGGCGGCCTGCCGGGCGGCGGCGTCGAGGAGGCTGTCGAGCAGGCCCGGGAACAGGTCGTCCAGGTCGTCGCGGCGCAGGCCGTTCATCTTCGCCGTGCCCCGGTAGATCTGCCGGATCACGCCGGCCTCGCGCAGCACCCGGAAGTGGTGCGTGGTGGTCGACTTGGAGACGGGCAGCTCGAACTGGGAGCAGGACAGCTCGTCGGCGTCGGCGGCCAGCTCCCGCACGATCTGCAGGCGCAGGGGGTCGGACAGCGCGTGCAGCACGCCCTCGAGGCGGATCTCCTCCGGCGCGGGATGCGGAAGATCACGGCTGCCTGCGGCGGCGACGGGGGCGGTGGCGATCACGGCGGCTCCAGTTCGTACGAGGCCGTCATTCTACGAGAGACATCGTAGTTTGACATCCTGCGTACTACGAGAGTTATCGTACAAGCCGCGATCGGCCCTGCGCCGAACGCGATCGGTCCCCGTGACGAAATGGAGTCCGCCCATGAGTGCGCTCTTCGAGCCCTACACACTGCGCGACGTGACGATCCCGAACCGGGTCTGGATGCCCCCGATGTGCCAGTACTCGGCCGAGCCCGAGGGGTCCGCGGCCGGCGTCCCGCACGACTGGCACTTCGCCCACTACGCGGCGCGGGCGACCGGCGGCACGGGCCTGATCATCGTGGAGGCCACCGCGGTGTCGCCGGAGGGCCGGATCTCCCCGTACGACCTCGGCATCTGGAACGACACCCAGGTCGAGGCGTTCCGCCGGATCACCCGTTTCCTCAAGAGCCACGTCACCGTGCCGGCGATCCAGCTGGGGCACGGCGGCCGCAAGGCGTCGACGGACCAGCCGTGGAAGGGCGGGGCGCCGCTCGGACCGGACGAGCTCGGCTGGCAGCCGGTGGCACCGAGCGCGGTCGCCTTCGACGACCGGCACCCGGTTCCCGACGAGCTGAGCACCGATCGGATCCAGCAGGTCGTGGGCCAGTTCGCGGACGCGGCGCGGCGGGCTCTCGCCGCCGGGTTCGAGATCGCCGAGATCCACGGCGCCCACGGCTACCTGATCAACGAGTTCCTCTCGCCGCACTCCAACCACCGCACCGACGCCTACGGCGGC
>NZ_MUBM01000440.1:0-688 GCF_002154505.1 Streptomyces carpinensis
CTTCACCACCCCCGCCTCCCAGTGCCCGATCATCGCGCCCGAGTGGGAGGACCCCAGGGGCGTGCCGATCTCGGCGATCCTGTTCGGCGGCCGCCGGGCCAGCGCCGTGCCGCTGGTGACGGAGTCCTTCGACTGGAACCACGGCGTCTTCCTGGGCGCCAACGTGGCCTCCGAGAAGACCGCCGCGGCCGAGGGCAAGGTCGGCGAGCTGCGCCGCGACCCGTTCGCCATGCTGCCGTTCTGCGGCTACAACATGGGCGACTACATGGGCCACTGGATCGAGGTCGGCAAGGACAAGGACCAGTCCAAGCTGCCGAAGATCTACTACGTGAACTGGTTCCGCAAGAACGACGAGGGCAAGTTCGTCTGGCCCGGCTTCGGCGAGAACAGCCGCGTGCTGAAGTGGATCGTCGAGCGCCTGGAGGGCAAGGCCGAGGGCGTGGAGACCCCCATCGGCGTGCTTCCGACCAAGGAGTCGCTGGACACGAACGGTCTGGAGCTGTCGGAGTCCGACCTGGAGTTCCTGCTCACGGTCGACAAGGTCGTCTGGCGCGAGGAGGCCGCCCTGGTCCCCGAGCACCTGAACACCTTCGGTGACCACACTCCCAAGGAGCTGTGGGACCAGTACCGCGCGCTGGTCGAGCGCCTGGGCTGAGGACCCCGCCGATTCGAGCTCCGCGGCCGGCCG
>NZ_MUBM01000440.1:728-15034 GCF_002154505.1 Streptomyces carpinensis
CGCGCACGACGTCGTGCGCGTCCGGCCTCTTCGGCATGCGCGGACGCCCGCCGCTCCCGCGGCCCGGCGTGAACACTCTGCGTGCACGGCCGTATGGCCGGGCCGCACCGGGGTACCCGGAACGCCTCCCGGTGAAGGAGCGTGATGAGGCATGGCTGGAGATGGTGACTTCTACAAGCACGATCGCCCGGATAATCCGGACCTGGCCGAGGACCGCCCGCGCGGCGGTGGCCCCGAGGAGCCGCAGGGTCGCGGCAACTGGCCGGTGTGGGGCATCGTGCTGGCGATCCTGGTCCTGTTCGTGCTCTTCGTGGTGTTCTTCGGCTGACGCGGGTCCGTCAGCCGACCCGGAGTTCCCGGATCGTCGGCGGCCCGCTGCGGCGGAGGCGCGCCGATCCGACGGCCGGGGTCGTACCCGACGGCGAGCGGCCGTCCCGGGTCCGCCGAGCCGGGGCGGCCGGCGGCGCGCGGGGTATGTCGTCAGGGACCAGGGCCGGGGTCTGAGATCACCGCGGGTCTGAGATCACCGCCGCCGTCGCCGCGGTCCCGGGCGGTGTGCGACACCCCGGCCGCGCGCCGGACCCCGGCCGCCGACTCCGGCCCTCCTTCGAGGCTTTGCCCGCGCCTTCCGCCGACCGGTCTCCTTCGACTCCACCCGCTCTTTCCGGGTGAGCGCCACCGTGTCGTGTTGTTCTGGGCGACAAGTGGTGTGAAAAAGCCGCATTCATGGTCAACTCACCTATGGTGATGCCATGCGCGGAATTCTGTTGGCCGGGGGCACCGGCTCGCGGCTGTGGCCATTGACCCGTTCGGTCTCGAAGCAGTTGCTTCCCGTCTTCGACAAGCCGATGGTCTACTACCCGCTTTCCACACTCGTGATGGCCGGAATCCGCGAGGTTCTGATCATCACCACCACCGAAGACCAGTCCCAGTTCCGCAGGTTGCTCGGGGACGGCAGTCAACTCGGCCTGCGGCTGCAATACATGGCGCAGGAACGACCGGGCGGCATCGCCCAAGCGTTCCTGCTGGGTGCCGACTTCATCGGGGACGGACCGGTCGCCCTGATTCTGGGCGACAACATCTTCCACGGAAGCGGCCTCGGCACACGGCTGGCAGGTCACGAAGGACTGACCGGCGGCAGGGTATTCGCCTATCAGGTGGCCAATCCCTCGGCCTACGGCGTGGTGGAGTTCGACGAACTGGGCCGGGCGCTGTCCATCGAGGAGAAGCCCGCGCGGCCCAAGTCCCGTTATGCGGTGCCCGGCCTCTACTTCTACGACAACCGGGTCGTGGAGATCGCCCGCGGTCTACGGCCCAGCGTCAGAGGTGAGTTGGAGATCACCGACCTCAACCGTGTCTATCTGGAGGCCGGGGCGCTGCACGTCACGAGGCTCGACCGGGGCACCGCGTGGCTCGACACCGGAACCTTCGCGTCCATGGTTCAGGCCGCGGAGTTCGTCCGGGTGATCGAGGACCGTCAGGGCCTCAAGGTCGGCTGCGTGGAGGAGGCCGTCTGGCGGGCCGGGCTGATCGACGACGACGGACTGCGCGAACTGGCCCAGCCGCTGCTCAAGAGCGGGTACGGCCGGTATCTGCTGGGGCTGCTCGAAGAAGCCCGATACCTCCTCGGGCCCCCGAGGGACGGCGGGGTGCGGCGTGCGGAACTACTGCACGAAGTGACCGGCTGATCGGCGGCGAACCAGCACGGCGAAAGGAAGCGGTCAGATGAAGGAGCTCGGCATCGAAGGGGCCTGGGTGGACACGCCGGAAGTGTTCACGGACCACCGGGGCCGATTCCATGAATGGTTCCGGGTCGACAGGTTCCAGGATTCCACCGGGCAAGCGTTGCGTCTGGCGCAGGCCAACTGCTCCCGTTCCGTCCGCGGCACGTTGCGCGGCATCCACTACGCGTCGGTCCCCCCGGGCCAGGCCAAATACGTCACCTGCGTCAGCGGCGCCGTACTCGACGTGGTGGTCGACATCCGCACCGGCTCCCCGACCTTCGGCCAGTGGGAGGCGGTACGGCTCGACGACACCACGCACCGTTGTGTCTACCTCGCGGAAGGGCTCGGCCACGCCTTCATGGCGCTGGAGGACAACTCCACCGTTGTCTATCTGTGCTCCCAGGGATATGCGCCGCAGCGCGAGTACGGAATCAATCCCCTCGACCCGGCATTGGCCATTGCCTGGCCTCAGGATGAGGCACCGCGGATTTCCGACAAGGATGCATCGGCGCCCACCTTGGAAGAAGCCGAGCGGCGGGGTCTGCTGCCCTCCTTCGCCGAGTGCGCCCGATATCGCAGAACTCTGCGCGAGGAATTGACGCCGCTCGGGTGATCCTCGTTCACGACACAAGCCGATCCGTAACCAACCGGTCGCGGATGGTTAAAGAATCCCCTCATCCGTCGTCAAGAGCGACGGGACAGGCAGGGCGGTCGGTCCGAGTGCTCTCGCATGCCGTGACCCCTCCCTACGAGAATGCATGGGGAAATTCTCTTGAATCAAAGAACAGTTCGGCTTTCGCGCCTGAAGTCCGTCACGCTGGTATCGGCGGGCGCGCTTGCCGTCGCGCTCAACGTCGTGCCGAACACGGTGGCCATCGCCAACGCGATCAGCAGGTCCAGCAGCACCACGACGCATCTCGGTCCGAACGGCGCCATGAGGTCAGCCGGTGACGACGACTCGTCGTACGGCGACGACGACTCGTCGTACGGCGACGACGACCACAAGGGCGAGGACTGCGACTGCAAGCGCGGCCCGCAGGGCTTCCAGGGTGAGCAGGGTGAGCAGGGCTTCCAGGGCTTCCAGGGCTTCCAGGGTGAGGCCGGCGGGGCCGGTGAGCAGGGTCCGCAGGGCTTCCAGGGCAACCAGGGTCCGCAGGGCTTCCAGGGTGCCCAGGGTGGGTCCATTGAGACCTACATCGTCACGGGCAACACGGTAACCACCGAGGGCACGCCGTCGACGGCCACGTGCAACACAGGCGACGAGGTCACCGGCGGTGGGTTCACGGTCAGCGGCCCCGGTAACAGCACCAGCGTAGGCTCGAGCACCCCGTTCATTTCGGCTATGGAGGGGGGCCCGGAGGGTTGGCAGGCCACCGGCGCCCACTTCGCGGGCCCGAATAGCGAGGTCATCGCCTTCGCGGTCTGCGCCAAGACGACGTGACCTCCATGTGAGCGGCGGCTTCGTGCCGTCTGTCCGCTTCACCTGGACCTGAGCGATGGTGCCCCGAGGCTTCGGTCTCGGGGCACCATCGGCATGCACTCCCCGGCGCCGGAAGCCGGGCAGCAAGGAATTCGGAGAATTGATGCGCATCCTCGTGACCGGCGGCGCCGGATTCATCGGTTCCGAATACGTCCGTCGGCGCCTGCGGGCGGACCCGGCGGCTCGTGTCACCGTCCTCGACGAACTCACCTACTCCGGGGTCGAGGAGAACCTGGCTCCGGTGGCGGACCACCCGGGCTACACGTTCGTACGGGGCGACATCTGCGACCCGGACGTCGTCGACCAGGTCATGGCGGGCCAGGACGCGGTGGTCCATTTCGCCGCCGAGTCGCACGTGGACCGGTCGATCGAGGGGGCCGGGCCGTTCGTGCGCACCAACGTCACGGGGACGCAGGTCCTGCTCGACGCGGCGCTCCGGCACCGTGTGGGCCGCTTCGTCCACATCTCCACCGACGAGGTGTACGGCTCGATCAGCGAGGGCTCCTGGACCGAGGGATGGCCCCTCGCCCCCAACTCCCCGTACTCCGCGTCCAAGGCCGGCTCCGACCTGCTGGCCCTCGCCTATCACCGCACCCACGGCCTCGACGTGGTCGTCACCCGGTGCACCAACAACTACGGGCCCTACCAGTTCCCCGAGAAGGTCATCCCGCTCTTCATCATCCACCTGATCGAGGGCCGGACGGTCCCGCTGTACGGCGACGGCCGCAACAGCCGCGACTGGCTGCACGTCTCCGACCACTGCCGGGGCATCGACCTGGTGCTGCACGGCGGCCGGGCCGGCGAGGTGTACCACATCGGCGGCGGGACCGAGTTGAGCAACCACAAGCTCACCGGGCTGCTGCTGGATGCGTTCGGTGCGGGCTGGGACCGGGTCGAGCACGTGGCCGACCGCAAGGGCCATGACCTGCGCTACTCGCTGGACGACAGCAAGATCCGCGAAGAGCTCGGGTACGTCCCGCAGGTGTCCTTCACCGAGGGCCTGGCGGACACGATCGCCTGGTACCGGGCCCACCGCTCCTGGTGGGAGCCGCTGAAGCGGAGGGCCGCGCTGCGATGACCACGAGCTGGCTCGTGACGGGCGCGGGCGGGCTGCTCGGCCACGACATGGTGGCCGAACTCGCCGCCGACCCGGCCGCCGAGGTGACGGCACTGGACCGTGAGCGGCTCGACATCACCGACCCGGCCGCCGTGCGCGCGGCCGTCGCCGGACACCGGGTCGTCGTCAACTGCGCGGCGTGGACGGACGTCGACGGTGCCGAGCGGGCCGAGCAGGCGGCCACGGCCGTGAACGGCACGGGCGTCCGCCACCTCGCACACGCCTGCGCGGACAACGGCGCGATCCTGCTGCACATCTCCACCGACTACGTGCTTCCCGGCAACGCCCGCCGGCCGTACCCAGAAGACGCGTCCACGGGACCTGTGAACGCGTACGGCCGAAGCAAACTGGTGGGGGAGCGGGCAGTCGCCGAGCTCCTCCCGCACACCGGCTACATCGTGCGCACCGCCTGGCTCTACGGCGCGCACGGCCCGAACTTCGTGGCCACCGTGCTCGAACTCGCCGCCCGGCGCGAAACGCTGGACGTGGTGGCCGACCAGCACGGCCAGCCGACCTGGTCCCGGGCGCTCGCCCGGCAGCTGGCCGCCCTGGGCCGCGCCGCACTGACCGGACGGGCGCCGGCCGGCGTCTATCACGGCACGGCGGCCGGCCGCACCACGTGGTGCGGCCTGGCGCGGGAGGTCTTCCGGCTGGGCGGTCTCGATCCCGAGCGGATCCGCCCGGTCGGCTCGGACAGGTTCCCGCGGCCGGCCCCGCGCCCGGCGTTCGGCGTACTCGGCCACGGCAACTGGCAACGGGCGGGTCTTGTCTCCCTCCCCCCGTGGGAGGAGCAGCTGGCCGGGGCCCTGAGGACGCCTGCCTTCGCCCCCCTGATCGACGTAGCGCGAAGAGCGCCGTGCTGCTGAACGCACGAGGCGCCCTGCGGGACCCGGGTCCCGCAGGGCGCCTCGTGCGCTGTCGGCCTAGACCAGCAGCAGTCCGCCGCACCGTGCGGCGCCCTCCTTCATCGCGATGAGGTTGGCGACCACGTACGAGATCTTGTTCTTGGCGTGCCACTCGCTCGGGAAGTAAGTGACCAGCCGCGACGACTGGAAGCGGGCCTCGAGGTTCGGCACGAGGGTGCGGTATTTGTCGTCCGTGTAGTACCAGAAGGAGTTCTCGTTGTAGTACGCCGCGTGGCTGGGGTCCTGGTACGCGCCGCGGCCGTCGGAGCTGGGCGTCATGGTGAGGAGCATGCCGCCGGGTGCCAGCAGCCGGTAGAGCTCGTTGATCAACGGCACCTTCGCCGGCACGTGCTCGAGGAAGTGCACTGCCCGCATCAGCCCGACCGAGTCGTCGGGCAGGTCGAGCTTCCCGGGCAGGGTCGCGACGATGTCAACGCCCTCACCGGGACGCTGGTCCACGCCCAGGTAGCCGGGTGGCTTGCGGTGGGCCGCGCCGAGATCCACCGCGAGCAGTCCGCGCCGGGCTGTCCAGGCGAGGGCGTTGGCCTCGATGTACTTGTCGTACAAGGCGACCGTCTCGCGCTGGATCTTCGCGTTGATCTCCGGATCGCGCTGGGTGTTCTCGTTGTGAACCCGCTGGAGGTAGAGGCAGCGGTTGAGGTGGTGGAAGTCGCCGATGTGGAACAGCCGGCACATCAGGTCCTGGTCGTCCAGGACCGTACGGGCGGCGTCGTACCCGCCGATCTTTTCGTAGGATTTCCTGCGGAACGCCCGCACATGGTTGGGCGCGTACCAGATGTAGGCGACGTTGTGCGGCGTCGGAGCCATGGACTGCGTCTGGAGCAGTTTGCGGCCGTCGACGCGCACCTCGCTGTACTGCCAACCGTGCGCCGCGTTGAACCGGGAGTCGTCCCGCTTTCCGTCCTCGGTGATCTGCGCGGTGTTGCTGTAGACGAAGACGACCTCGGGATTCGTGTCGAACGCCTTGCCGAGCTCCGCCAGGCAGGCCTTGGCCAGCAGGTCGTCGTGGTCGAGTTCCACCAGGATCTCGCCGCGCGCCAGTTCACAGGCCCGGCGCTTCGCCGCTCCGACACCGTTGACGTCGTCCGCGATCTCCACCCGGACCCGCTCGTCGGGTCGCTGCGGCCGCCATCGGGCGCCGTTGTTGAGCAGGACGATCCACTCCCAGTCCGGACAGGTCTGTGCCTGCAACGACTGCAGGCACTCATCGAGGAAGCGGGGCTGGTGGCTGGGGGTGAAGACGGAGAACCTGGGTGTCGCGGTCGACGTCATCTGGTGTTCCCTGCGTGGCGCGAAGTCGGTGAGGGGCTGACGGAAGCCCGGAATCGTTCCGGTACCTGGGGAAGGACCGAGGGGTTGGCTGCGACGGCACGGCGGAACTGCTTCGTGGCCTCGTCGTCGCTGCCCTGCTCCGCGAGGAGAAGGCCGAGTTGCATACGGACCGTGGTCGCCTTCGGCTCGGCCTCGGCGGCGCGCTTCAGAAGTCTCACGGCTTTGTCGGGCCGGCTCGACCTCAGCAGCGTCGCCTCGCTGAAGAGAGCGGAGACGAATGACGGGTCGATCTTCAAAGCCCTTTCGTACGCTGTCCGGGCGTTGGCGGCGTCGCCCGTCTGCTGCGCCAGGACACCCAGGCCGTACCACGCGGCTTTGCTGTGCGGGTCCAGTTCCAGTACGCGCCGGTAGGTCTGGGAAGCACCGAGGAGATTCTGCTTCTGCTGCTGTTCGAGCGCGGTCTGCAGAAGCGTGTTCGCCTGCCGGGCCCGGACCGCCGGCGGGGCCTTGGATTCGGGCGGCGCGACTGAGCCGGGCTGAATGGCCCACACGCACACGCCGGTGGCAATCGCTGCCGTACCGGCGACCCCTGCCCACAATCGCCTACGTTTCACTGTGTCACTTCTCGTGGAATAGTGGAGGACGGATGGACATGGCTCATTTCAGTTGGCCGGCACAGACGTTACGAGGCCGCCCCGGCGACGACATCGTTCGGCAGGCGCTTGTAACGCACAAACCACCCGGATGTACGAGTTGCTAAAAGGGGTGTATCGGGTCGGCCTCTTTGCCTGGTTATGAGTGGCTGGATACCGTCACATGTCGATTGTGTACCGCCGCTGAGTTGGATGGGACCCGTGAAGCCAACCGTCTGCCTGAACATGATCGTCAAGGACGAAGCCCCGGTGATCCGGCGTTGCCTCGAATCCGTGCGGCCATTGATCGACACCTGGGTCATCGTGGACACGGGCTCGACCGACGGCACGCAGGACGTCATCCGCGAGGTCTACAGCGATCTGCCCGGCGAACTGTACGAACGGCCCTGGAAGGGGTTCGACGGGAGTCGCACCGAGGCGATCGAACTCGCCCGTGCCACCGCGGACTACCTGTTCTTCATCGACGCCGACGACGTGATGAAGTTGGAGCCGGGCTTTCGCATGCCGGAGCTGACCTGCGACGCCTACAGGGTCAATATCCGCAAAGGGCCCGTCGCCTACTGGCGCCGTGCCCTGGTTTCGACACGGCTGTCCTGGCGGTACGTCGGTGTCCTGCATGAGTACCTCGAATGCGGCTCGCGTGTCGACCTCGGCACTCTCGAAGGCGCCGAAATGGTCATCGTGGGGGGTGGGGGACGCCTCAGGAACGAAGGCACGAAGGAGAAGTACCTGCGCGATGCGAGGATCCTTCAGGAGGGCCTGGCCAAGGAGCCCGGCAACACGCGCTATGCCTACTACCTCGCCCAGAGCTGGTTCGACGCGGGTGAGTATGAGAAGGCCCTCGAGGCCTATGACAGCCGGGTGGCCATGGGGGGCTGGGCCGAGGAGGTCTACTCTTCCCGCCTCTGGGCCGCACGGCTCGCGGAGCTCCTCGAGCGGCAGCCGGCCGAGGTGATGGACCGCTACCTCCGTGCGTACGAGAGCCGGCCGTCGCGAGCGGAAGCCCTCGGCGACCTCGCGCGGCTGTGCCGCAGCGGTCAACGCTGGTCTCTCGCCCACATGTTCGCGCGACAGGCGGCGCGGATCCCGTTTCCGGGCAACGGCGAAGTGCTCGTGGAGCCCGACTGGTACGAGTGGCGGGCGCTCGATGAACTCGCGGTGTCCGCGTACTACGTCGGAGAGTGCGAAGAGGCGAAGGGCTGCTGCGAACGGCTGCTGGACGGCGGCAAGTTGCCCACCGAACACCGTGAGCGGGTGATCCGGAACCTCGAGCTCGCACGACAGACCCTGGGCGCGAAGGAGCTCGTGGGAGTCTGACCCGGCGAGGGACCGGTCGGCGAGGGCCCGCGTTCGCCGGGCGTCACTCCGGCAGAGCCAACTCCAGCAGCAGTGTGTCGATCCACCGGCCGTGTTTGTACCCGACGGCGGTCAGGCGGCCCGCGTCGGTGAACCCGAAGCGGCGGTGCAGTGCCGCCGACGCGTCGACGCCGTCCGCGATGACCGCGATCACGCGCCGGACCCCGGCCCGGGCGCACGCGTCGATCAACTCGCCCAGCAGTGCGCCGCCGAGGCCGCGCCCGGTCGCCTCCGGGGCGAGGTACACGGTGTCCTCCACGGTGTGCCGGTAGGCCGGCTTCGGCCGCCAGGGTCCGGCGTAGGCGAAACCGACGACCTGTCCGGCCTCCTCCGCGACGAGGAAGGGCAGTCCCCGGGACGCGAGGTCGTCGAGCTTGTGCTGCCATTCCTGCAGAGAGCGGGGCGTCTCGTCGAACGTGGCGACGCTGTGCAGGACGTAGTGCCGGTAGATGTCCGCGACGGCGGTGAGGTCGGTGCGGCGAACCGGCCGGACGGTTGCGGTGGGGAGGGTCACGTCCGCATTCTCCCGCCCGGGTGGCCACCTGGGGGACGCGGGGTTCGTGGCGCCCGGCCCGCGCGTCGCTGCGGGTGCGCGCGGGCCGGGGCCGTATCGGAAGCCCTCGGTCGAGGGCTAATGGGCGGCGCCACTCAGCTCCTGCGGTTCGTTCCGCGTGGCGGCGGCATGGGCGTCCATCCGTTCGGCCGCCAGGATCGCCGCCGCCGTGTCCGCCCGGGAGGCGGCGACGACGAGCGCACGCCCGGCGAGCGCGTGCGCCCGCTGGTGCAGTGCGCACGGTCCGCCGACGGTGGTCACCGACGACGCGCGGACCGGAGCATGACCTCCCCGCAGCCGGGCCACCTGCTCGGCGAGCCGCTCGGCGGCGGTGTCCAGGTCGGCGCACGGGGTCAGTGCGCGGAGCTCGTCCGTGACCGTGAGCAGCGCCGCGAGATGGCCCGCGAGCTGGATGTCCAGCTCCTCCTCGCGGGAGCGGTGGGGGAACTCGGAGGTGGTGCCGGCCATCGTGCTGTGGACCGACTTCGTGCGGATCGGCTCGTACATGGGATGGCCTCCTGTGCTCTGACAGAAGTCATCTTAGCTTAGATTCCGTCTAAGGTTGAGTCCCGTACGGTGACCGTCCACGACGGTGTGTGACAGGCCGGCGTGCGGGTGACCCCGGGCCCGCGGCGCCCTGCCCGCTCAGGTGGCGATGTCGAAGAAGAAGAGCTGGACCAGGCGGTGGGTGCCGTGTTCGCCGGCGAAGTGCTCGTACGACGTGGCCGAGTGGATCAGCCTCGCGTCCCAGATCACCAGCCGGTTGTACTGGCCGGAGATCGACTCGATCAGCTCCCAGTTGTCCTCGTGCACGAGGTTGTACGGGTCGTAGACGACCGACCGGGCGGCCTCGACGGCCTCGGGGCTGCCCAGGCGCGCCTGTTCCTTCGGGTGGTTGGGCGCACGTCGGCAGCCATAGGTCTTGTCGCGCCAGAAGCTGGTGCCGGCACCGGCCGGCGGGTTCGGGTTCAGGTAGATCGCGGCGGCGTAGCTCTGTGTGTCGTGGTGCCAGACCAGCGGGTCCTCGTGCGCGGTCTGCTGGAAGACGCCGTTGGCGTTGTGGCCGAGCCACGCGGTGACCGGCGTGCCGAGCAGCCGCGAGAACTCCTCACGCAGACCGGGCCAGAGGAACCGATGGTCGCTGCGCAGGCCTTTGTAGTACCGCGGATCGGCGTGGTAGCCGACGCTGAGCGCGATCTTGCGCACCTCGTCCGGGTCGTCGAGGAAGTCGTCCACGGAGAGCATGTGCGGCGCCGTGGGGGTGAACATCCGCTTGGTGGCGGGCATGTGCTGCGCGTTCTCGAGTGTGTCCCTGGGGATCACGATCGGCAGCCGCGTCGGGCCGCTGGAGATCAGGTAGCCGCTGTCGCCGCGGTCCTCCAGAACGACGGCTACCTCGCCGCCGAAATTGACTTGTTCCCCCAGGTTGAACGGCATGGCCAGACTTCCTTCGTCGAGCGCTGACTGACGCTCGAAGGTTAGCGGCCGACTTGTCGCAATTGCCGGATTTCTAGCCGTAAATGTCCCCGTCCGTACCCGCACGGACACAGTCAGTGAATAGATCGAGCCGGAGCACCCGTCCGGAAGTCGCCGCGGGTGAAGCGGAATCGCCGTGTCGGCTGTGACGGTCAGGGCTGGCTGTAACCGTCCAGGAAGTTGCCGATCCGGCCGACCGCATCGCGCAGGTCGCCGACCGTGGGCAGGGTGACGACCCGGAAGTGGTCCGGCTCGGGCCAGTTGAAGCCCGTGCCCTGCACGACCATGATCTTCTCCCGGCGCAGCAGGTCCAGGACCATTCGCCGGTCGTCCCTGATCTTGAAGACCTTGGGGTCCAGGCGCGGGAAGAGGTACAGCGCCCCCTTGGGGCGTACGCAGGTCACGCCCGGGATCTGGGTGAGGAGCTCGTAGGCGACGTCCAGCTGCTCCTTGAGCCGTCCGCCCGGAAGGACCAGGTCGTTGATGGACTGCCTGCCGCTGAGCGCCGCGACCACGCCGTGCTGTCCCGGCATGTTCGCGCACAGGCGCATGTTCGCCAGGATCGTCAGGCCCTCGATGTAGGAGTCGGCGTGGGCGCGCGGGCCGGAGATCGACATCCAGCCGACCCGGTAGCCGGCCACCCGGTACGCCTTGGACATGCCGTTGAACGTCAGCGTCAGCAGGTCCGGGGCGACCGAGGCGGTCGGGGTGTGCGTGGCTCCGTCGTAGAGGATCTTGTCGTAGATCTCGTCGGAGCAGACCAGCAGGTTGTGCCTGCGGGCGATGTCGGTCAGCCCCTTCAGCACGGCCCGGTCGTAGACCGCGCCCGTGGGGTTGTTCGGGTTGATGATGACGATCGCCTTGGTGCGGTCGGTGACCTTGCGCTCCACGTCCGCGAGGTCGGGCATCCAGTCGGACTGCTCGTCGCAGCGGTAGTGGACGGCGGTGCCGCCGGACAGCGAGACGGCGGCCGTCCACAGGGGGTAGTCCGGTGCCGGTACGAGCACCTCGTCGCCGTCGTCCAGCAGCCCCTGCATCGCCATCACGATCAGCTCGGAGACGCCGTTGCCGATGAAGACGTGCTCGACGTCGGTCTCGATGCCGAGGGTCTGGTTGTGCATGACGACGGCGCGGCGGGCGGCCAGCAGGCCCTTGGCGTCGCCGTAGCCGTGGGCCGTGGAGACGTTGCGGAGGACGTCCTCCAGGATCTCCGGCGGGCACTCGAAGCCGAACGCCGCGGGGTTGCCCGTGTTCAGCTTCAGGATGCGGTGGCCGGCCGCCTCGAGCCGCATCGCCTCCTCGAGCACCGGGCCCCGGATCTCGTAGCAGACGTTGGCGAGCTTCGTGGACTGGATCACCTGCATGTGCGTGAGCTTACGGGTAGGTAACGCCGCACGCGGCGTGTTTTCCGCCACGTGAGACAGATGGTTTGAGCATTTTTGACGTCAGTCACACCACTTGGCCCGTCTCGGGACAGGTTGACCGGTATCCGCCACGGTCCGCTCAGCCGCCGCGGTGCAGCAGGACGAACCCGTCCTGGACGGCAAGCAGCTTGTATCCGTGACTGAGGTTCGTCTCCAGGTGCGCCTTCTCGGCTTCGGCGCTCAGGGGTGCGCCCAGCCATCCGCGTGCGCCGGCCGGCGCCCAGGTGTCCACCATGATCCACTGGGGGTTGGGGCGGTTGCCGGCGGAGCCGTAGATGCTGACGCTCGTGCGGTTGGTCAGCTGGGGCACCAGGTGGTCGGACGCCTGGACCGTCGCACCGTCGGGGATGGCCTTCATCAGGCGATGGGCGACGGCGACACGGGGGTCGGTCCGCCAGGTGTCCGGCTGGATCAGCTGGAACAGCGGAAAGCTCGGAAGGATCACAAGAGTGATCGCGGCGGCGCCGGCGAGGTAACGCCGCAGGCTGGGCCCGCTCGTCCGGCGTCGCACCAGGGCGTCGACGAAGGCCGCGAAGACGATCGGCATCAGGACGAGGGAGTAGTGGAAGGCGGTTCCCCAGTGCAGGCTGTTGTTCGACGTGAAGCGCCACAGCAGGGTCGGCACGGCGATCCACAGCAAGGGGGACCGCAGCGCCAGGAACAGTGTGGGGGCCAGCACCAGCGCGAGGGTCGACACCTTGGTCTGCGGGGTGACGAGACCGATGGTGGCCTGGTGGAGCAGATCCAGCAGGCCACCCGCACCGCCCCAGCTCGTTCCGGAGCGGGCTGGGGAGTCGTGCAGCAGGGACCAATAAGCGAAGGATCCGCTCGGGCTGAACGCCGGCAGGATCACGAACAGCGCGAGTGCCGTCCCGGCGAGGCCGGCTGCGGCCGTGAGCAGTCCGAGTCTGCGTCTGCCGCGCCGGGCGATGACGAGACCGATGACGAGGACCGTGAGCCCGAGGTCTTCCTTGACGAGCAGCAGGGGCAGAGCCCAGCACGCCGCGGCGGTGAGCCGGTCGTTTCCCAGGGCGGCGAGCGAGAGGGCCAGGAGTGGAACGGCGAAGGCGACCTCGTGGAAGTCGTAGCCGACCGCGCTCGCGATACCCCAGGAGAGTCCGTAACAGGCGCCGATCACGGCGGCCGCCGGGACGCCAAGGGTTCGGCGTGCCCAGAAAACCAGCGGGACGACGCTCACGGCGACCAGAGCGGCCTGCACGATGAGAAGCGTTTCCGCTCCCCGGTGCTGCCAGTAGAAAGGCGCCACAAGCGCCAGGATCGGAGAGAAGTGATCTCCCAGGATTGGAAAGTCCTGGCCCTTCACTTCGGAGACCGGCAGGTGTCCCTCTGCGTATGAGCGGACGATCTGCTCGAAGATTCCCAGGTCGTAACTGCTGGTGAGCATCCGCTGATGGAGGCGCAGCGACACCGCCGAGTACAACACGAACAGCGTTCCCGCCATGGTCCAGATCCACCATGTGCCGGCGAAGTGTTCTGTGTGCGGAGATTCGACTGCCGTCTTTTCCTCGGAAGCCGATGACTGCGTCGGGACGGTCGCGCTTCTGGTGGCCGGTGATTGCATTGATGGCCTTTCGGAAAATCGGGGCTGGCAGCCATCAAAATGCCAGGCGCCTGCGCTGTTCGGCCGCGATTCGACCTCGGGCAAACTCCCGTGTGGACAAAATCCGCCGATTGGTCGTACGACAGGTCGGCACGGCACCTTGGCCGGCCCATCCCCCGGTGCGGTCGGTCCAGCCGACCGCTTACGGCTTGGCGCGTATTGTCATGGATGTGACAACGTGCGCCCGGTGGCTCGTGTTTTCCGCCACGTGAGACGCGTCGAAGAGGGCGATTTCCGGCAGTCGGTGTCACACCTGCCCCTCGGGTCCCTAGGATTTCAAGCCATGTCCATGCCTCCCGAGGTCCCTCGTGTCCCCCGAGCGGGTGACACGCCCCAGGCGCCGCCGAACGTGTACCTCCCGCCGGCCGAGGTGACTCCGGCGTACGACGCGTACGCGGACCCGGCCGTCGCCCACGGGTGGCAGACCGCGTACGACGAGACGCGCGAGCTGCCTCCGGTGCCGGCGGACGCGTACCTCTCCGCCCCAGGGGCGCACGCCGCGTACGGCGAGGACCCGGGCGGCGAAGGCCGGCCGGGCGCTGAGCAGCAGTGCGTCGGCGCGGGGCAGTACGGCGATCCAGCACAGTACGCCGGCGCGGAGCCGTCCCCCGGCGTCGAGCCGTCCCCCGGCGTCGAGCCGTCCCCCGGCGTCGAGCCGTCCCCCGGCGTCGAGCCGTCCCCCGGCGTACGGCTCGACGCCGGGG
>NZ_MUBM01000441.1 GCF_002154505.1 Streptomyces carpinensis
GCCAGCTCACCGATGGAGTGACCCACCAGCACATCCGGCCGCACCCCCCACGCCTCCACCAACCGGAACAGCGCCACCTCGATGGCGAACAACGCCGGCTGCGCAAACGCCGTGGCGTTCAGCGCCTCGGCATCCTCACCCCACATCACCTCACGCAACGGACGATCCAGATACCGATCCAGCTCAACCGTCACCTCATCCAGCGCCGTGGCGAACACCGGGAAGGCGTCATACAACCCACTCCCCATTCCCAACCGCTGAGCCCCCTGCCCCGTGAACAGCAACGCCGTCCGACCAGTGCCCGACACGCCGCTCACCACGCCCTGCACGCCGTCCGCATCGCCCTCCGCCAACGCGGTCAGCCCCCGCAACATGGCTTCACGGTCGCCACCCACCACGCACGCGCGATGTTCGAGGTGGGCCCTGGTCGTCGCCAGCGAGTAACCGACATCCACCACATCGCCAGAGCCGGCCCCCACATCCACCAACCGCCGGGCCTGCGCCGCCAACGCCTCCACCGACTTCGCCGACACCACCCACGGCACCACCGCAGGAGCGACCACACCACCCTCCGCGACCGCCTCCCCCGGCGCCTCCTCCACAATCACATGCGCGTTCGTGCCACTCAGCCCGAACGACGACACACCAGCCCGGCGCGGACGCCCGACGGCCTGCGGCCACTCACGAGCCTCCGTCAGCAACTCCACCCGGCCCGCTTCCCAGTCCACCTGCCGGGACGGCGCGTCCACGTGGAGGGTGCGCGGCAGCACACCGTGCCGCATCGCCATCACCATCTTGATGAC
>NZ_MUBM01000442.1:0-158 GCF_002154505.1 Streptomyces carpinensis
CCCCCGGCCTGGCCCCCGCGCCCGCGACCGGCCGGCCCGACGCAACGAGCAGGTCGAACGGCCAGAGCTGGGCGAACGGCCGGAGCTGGCCGGACGCGGCGGGGATGGGTCAGGCGGGCTAGGTCCTGTCGTCCAATTCCCGTCTGCCCGGCGACGCC
>NZ_MUBM01000442.1:218-11435 GCF_002154505.1 Streptomyces carpinensis
CAGCGGCGTTGCCGAACCGCCCACATGGCTCGGAGCGTCGGCAACCGACGACAACGCCGCTGGGGGCACCGCCCACGCCCTTGAGGCAGTGGGGAGTGCGTGCCAGGGCCCGCGAGCCCGGCATGATCCGAACGAGAGGCCCTAGCGAGGCGGAGAAGTTCCCCGAACTCCGGTTCCTGTACCACCGGCCCGAGGCGGAGAGGGGGCACCACCCGCACGTCCACCGAGCCCGCCCCGGGCCCGCACCGTGAGTGTGCGCGCCGAGTGGGCCCGGCTCACGGGAGGTACTCCACCTTCACCGGCGCGGTGTTGTTCTGCTGGTTCGGGTCCACGGACGGGTAGGAGTGGGCCGTGATGCTGCCCAGGGCCCCCTCGACGCGCTTGTCGATGCGCACGCGCATCACCGTGCCGGGGGGCTCCGGTCCGGGGCAGACGGCGCGGCCCTGCTTCTCCGGGTCCGGGTAGCAGTACGGGATGTCGCCCGAGTGGGACTCGGGAGGCACGTCGATCAGGGTCACGCCCTGGGGGAGGGTCACCCAGAGCTTGCCCGGCCCGTCCGGCCGGCTCCAGCCCTGGCCCCTCGGGTAGGGGACGGTGACGTCGGTCTCCTGACCGATCTTGCCCTTGATGGTGAAGCCGATGGCCTCCACGTCGTACAGCTGCGTGGTCTCGAACCCCTGCCCCGCGCCGGCCGACTCGCTCGGCCGCGTGTCGATGCCGGTGAACGCGCTGCCGTCGACGGGCCGCAGCCGCAGGGGGGCGCCGCTGCCGCGCGGGGCGGTGGCGGGCAGCCGCGACAGGTAGTCGGCGTCGACGGTGCGCCACACGGAGAAGAACACGTCGCCGGTGCGCGCCGTCCGGTCGGCGACGGCGACGACCGGGCCGTCGGTCTCGTACGCCGCCCCGGCGGGCAGCGGCCCGGGGAAGTCGCACCACGCGAGGGTGGCGCCGCTCGGCTTGTTGTAGCGGCAGTTGCCGTACCGGGGCAGCAGGGTGGCCTCCTGGCTGGAGATCACCAGGGAAACGCCGCCGTCGACAGCGGTGTCCCCCTTGTTGCCGAAGGCCGGGGTGAGCCGCATCTCGCCGCCCGCGCGCACGTCCGTGAGCCTGGGGTAGTCGTGCCGGGCCGTGAGGTACGGGGAGCCGACGATCAGGCGGGTGGTGTGCCGGATGGTGGGCGCGTCGGCGCTGCGCACGGTCATCGTGAACGAGCCGGCCGGGCCGAGCGCCGTGCCGGGCCTCTTCGGTGTCACGGAGAAGGGGACGAAGAGGGCCCCCTCCCCCGACTTGATGTCCTCCAGCGCGCAGTCCACGCGGAAGCCCGTCCGGACGCAGCCGTATCCCTTGTTCACGTCGTGGATCTCCGCCTTCCCCTTGAAGGCGGTCAGGTCGAGGGAGACACGGACGTTTCTGACGGGCCCCGCGTTCTGGCCGGGCGAGGCCGGGAACGCCTTGAGGTCGATCTTGTACTCGGGTGCGAAGGGCGTCTGCTTGTACGGGTTGTAGCGCGGCAGGTAGAAGACGTTCAGCGCGAAGCGGAGTTTGAGCACGGCCTTTCCGGTGGCCGTCGCCGTCCCGTGGGGGTCGGGCTTCCAGGCGGTCGCGTCCGTGCCGCCGGACGCCTTGGCCCGGACGGCCCGGCTCGCCCCGTCGGTGCCGTCCGCCGTCAGAACCAGGGCGCACGCCACGGCCACCACCAGGGCCGTGACGCACGCCAGGACCGCGTACCGCCACTTCCGGTTCGCCCACAGTGCACCCATGTGACATCAGACGGCCTGCGGTGCACGGCGGTTGCGCGCCGTCAGGACTTCGGACACTCCTTCCAGGCCAGGTGGTACACCGTGCTGATGTCGCCGTCCGTCGAGTCCATGGTCATGAAGCTGACCTTGCCGGGCGCCGAGCCGCCCGCGTTCACGCGCAGCTCGGTGTTGATGTTGAAGTTGCGCAGGACGCCGCAGGGGGCCCAGACCAGTTGGGCCCAGTCGGTGCTGTCGGTGGCCTGCCAGTCGTCGTTGTAGGGGCCGTTGAACGGGTGGGTCTTGAACGCCGTGCCGGACGAGCCCTGGAAGTAGTACGAGGCCCGCTGGGTGCCCGTCGCGCCGGGCTGGAGCGAGAGGAATCCCCGGTAGTCGGCGCCGGCGATGGCGTAGGTGAAGCCCTGCGGGACATGGACGATCAGGTTGAGCTGGCAGTTCTTGCGGAAGGCGGTGGGGTCGGAGTCGCCGCCCGCCTGGGCGAGGTAGTCGCTGTAGGTGACGGTGAAGGCGGTGTTGTCCGGGGAGACGGCGACGGCGGCGGTGCCCTGCGGGCAGCCCGAGCCGTTGACCGTGGCGACATCGATGACGATCTTGTCCGGGGGCGGATCGGTCACCACCGGGGACGACGGGTGCGCGGGAAGCGCGGTGGTCAGGAGCGCGGCGATCGCGCTGCTCAGGAGCAGTCCGCCAGCCATGGTTCTCCATCCGTTCAGTGGGGGTCACGACGCCTTGCGTTCGTGCGTCAACGCATTGCCAGTTGAACATGTCCATGCCAGTTCAATGCGCGTGCTCCCGGGCCGTGAAGGAACCATGGATGCGCGGTGAAGGCCGGGAGCGGTTCGCATCGTACGCAGCCCCGGCGGGGCGATAAGGCCGCTCTCCGGCCAATCACGGAACCCGCCCCACCGCTTACGGGTTCTCCCCCGCCGCCGGGCGCCGCACCGGCTCCGGCAGGGCGTAAGCGGCGATGTCGGCCCACCGTGACGCCCTCCAGGACCCTGCGAACGCCCGCCCGCGGGGCGACCCACAGCGGCAGCAGCGGCCGCGCCGAACCCGTGTACGTCAACGCCGGGGCCGCTCCCCCGTAGTCCGCCCGTGGCGAGATCCTCATGGGTCCCTTGTGACTTGCGGGGCCATGGAGAATGGCGACACCCGCGCCCCGTAAGATCCGCCCGGGAGGCACACCTTTGGCGCTCAGCAGACGTACATTCGGCGCCCTCGCCGGCACCACCGCGCTCGGCCTGGCCCTGGGCGGCAGTGGCGGGCCGGGGGCGTCGTCGGCCTACGCGGCGCGCGAGGTGCCCACGGGTCCGCCACCGCCCCCGCCGAGCGCCGACGGGCGGCGGCACACCGTCGGATTCGACCGCCACTCGCTGCTGGTGGACGGCAGGCGGCTGGTGCTGTGGTCCGGCGAGATGCACCCCTTCCGGCTGCCCAGCCCCTCGCTGTGGCGGGACGTCCTGCAGAAGATGCGCGCCCACGGCTACAACGCCGTCAGCATCTACGTGTCCTGGAACTACCACTCCCCCGCCCCCGGCCGATACGACTTCACCGGGGTCCGGGACCTGGACCTCTTCCTGCGCATGGCCGCCGAGACCGGGCTGTACGTCGTCCTGCGCCCCGGTCCCTACATCAACGCCGAGATCGACGGCGGCGGCTTCCCCGGCTGGCTCACCACCACCGAGGGCAGGGCCCGGACCGCCGATCCGACCTACCTGAAGCACGTCGACGAGTGGCTGACCCACGTCGACTCCATCGCCGCCCGGCACCTGTTCACCCGGGGCGGCGGCACGGTGCTGCTCTACCAGATCGAGAACGAGTACGACTCGTACGTCGGCGACGCCACCGGGCGGGCCTACATGTCCCACCTGTACAAGAAGGTGCGCGCCGACGGCATCGACGTCCCCCTCTTCCACAACGACAAGTCCAGGAACGGCTACTGGACCCCTGGGACCCTCGACACCGGCGGGGAGAAGGGGCGCTGGCTGTACGGTTTCGACGGATATCCCTCGCCGTCCAAGACCCCGCCCGACTGGGGCACCTTCGGCAGCGGCGGGGCGACCGGCGGGGCCACCGCCAGTCCCCGCACGCCCGGGTTCCTCCCGGAGTTCGGGGGCGGCTGGTTCGACCCGTGGGGCGGGGTCTGGTTCGAGGGCAAGGGGTACGACGAGTCGCGGCGCACCCGGGACGCGGCGTACGAGCGGCGTTTCTACCTGACCAACCTCGCCAACGGCATCACCCTGCACAACGTGTACATGACCTTCGGCGGCACCTCCTGGGGATGGCTGCCCGCGCCGGTCGTCTACACGTCGTACGACTACGGCGCCGCCTTCACCGAGGGACGGCAGCCCACCGACAAGCTGGTGCCGATGCACCAGATCGGGCACATGCTGCAGCGCATCCCGGACTTCGCCAAGCTGGAGCGGGCGCGGGACGTGAAGGCGGCCGGGCTGACCACGTACCACCTGAAGAACCCGGACACGGACGCGCACGTCTACGTGCTGCGCAACGACGGCGACAAAGAGGTGTCGTCCACGCTGCGCGCCGGTGGCGACGACCTGCCGGTGACCGTGCCCGGCGGGGACGCCCGGCTGATGGTGGCCGGGCTGTCGCTGGGGCGGCGCAGGGTGCGGTACGCCACCGCACAGCCGATGCTGTTCCAGGCCGCCGGGCGGCAGGACGTCGCCGTGTTCTGCGGGCGCCGCGGCGACATGGCGCGCGTCGTCCTGGAGTGCGCCCAGGAGCCGCTGGTCACCCGGCTGAGCCAGCAGGCCGCGGACGTCTACGACCAGGGTCTGCTGCGGGTGACCGCTCCCCTCGGGGCCGGCGGGCTGATCGGGGTCCGGGTGGAGGGCGACGAGGCCGACCGGCCGCTGCTGCTGCTGTTCGCCGACGAGGAGACCTCCCTGCGCCTGTGGCCGTACGACACCACCTCCGGGCCCCTGCTGGTGTACGGCCCGAAGCTGCTGCGCACCGCGACCCTGAGCGGCTCCACCGTCCATCTGACCGGTGACACGGTGGAGGCGACCGATCTGGAGGTGTGGGGGCCGCGCGGCATCGACGGTGTGACGTGGAACGGCCGGCCGGTGCCGACCGGTGCGACCGGCTCGGGGAGCCTGCGCGCCGCCGCACCCCTGGCCGGTGTGCCGAGGGTGGAACTGCCCGCGCTCGACGGCTGGCGGATGCGCGAGGAGAACCCGGAGTCCGGGCCGGGCTTCGACGACTCGACGTGGCAGGTCGCCGACAGGACGGCCTCGCACAGCACGACGGCCGTGCCCGCGGGGCAGCCGGTGCTGTTCGCCGACGACTACGGCTTCCACTACGGGGACGTCTGGTACCGGGGCACCTTCACCGACGCCACCGGCATCGAGTCGGTCTCCCTCACCCACAGCACCGGCACACAGGGCCTGCTGATGGCGTGGCTGGACGGAGAGCCGATCGGCACCCACCGGATGCCGGTGCCGGACATCGGCACGATCCGCAAGGGAAGTTGGACGGCCACGGCCGTCTTCCCGGTGGGCGAGCGGCTGCGCACGGACGGCCCGCACGTGCTGTCGGTCCTGGTGCGGCGGATGGCGCACGACCAGGACGGCAAGGCCCAGGACACGCACAAGGTGGCACGCGGACTGACCGCGGTCGCCTTCCGCGGGGGCGCGCCCGAGGTGCGCTGGCGCGTCCAGGGCGAGGCCGCGCCCGACCCGGTGCGCGGGCCGCTGAACAACGGCGGGCTGTACGGGGAGCGGGAGGGCTGGCACCTGCCCGGGTTCCCGGATCGCGACTGGGAGGCCGTCACCTTCCCGCGGGCCGAGCGGCGGCAGGGCGTGACCTGGTACCGGACCACCTTCGAGCTGGCGGTGGACCCGGGCGTGGACGCGTCGGTCGGGCTGACGCTGGACGACGATCCGCACCGGGCCTACCGGGCGCAGATCTTCCTGAACGGCTGGAACCTGGGCCAGTACATCAACGACGTCGGCCCGCAGCACACCTTCGTCCTGCCCAACGGCATCCTGCGCACCCGGGGCACCAACACCCTGGCCCTGGCCGTCCTGTCGGAGCCGAGCACGCCGTCGGGTCCGGGGCAGGTGAGGCTGACGCTGCTGGGCAGTGCGGCCGGAGGGGTGCCGGTGACGCCGGTGGCCTCCCCCGGCCACTGAGCTCGGCTCGGCGCGGGCGCGGTCGACCGCGCAGGCGGTCACCGCGCCGTTCTCGGCGCGCCCCGCGGTGGCACCCGCACCGTGGTCGTTTTCCGGTCGTTCCCGGGTCGTTCCCGGTTGAACAACGGTCATCGGACCGCGTGTCGGGGACACTTACGTCCACGTAGGTTCGGACAACCGCCCCGGCACGGGCGGCCGGAAGGAGCGGGCGATGCACTTCGCGGGCGCGCGCGGAACGGCGGCGCGGTGACGCTGCCGCACGAACCGCCCTTCCATCCGGGCGAGTTGGCGTACCGGTCCGCCGCATCCGCGCTCGCGCTCGACCCCGCCGCGCTGGCGGGCGAGTTGTCCATCTCCTTCTGGATCCCCACCGCGGTGCTCACCGCCGCCCTGGTGATCAAGCTGCCCACGATCGTCCGGCTGTGGCGGGATCCGCTGCTGCGCGCGGTCGGCGGTCTGTTGCTGCTCGCCTGCGCGGTGTTCGTGTTCGTGGCGCCGTCGACGATCCACTGGACCAACCGGGTCACCGGCGTGCCGAACATCTCGGCGCCGTGGGTGTACTCACTGCTCACCGCGTTCTGCGGGTCCTGCCTGGTGCTGATCATCGTCTGGCGGGAAGGCCTGGCCGACCGCTCGGCCGCGACCCGGCGTGCCATCCGCCGGGTCGTCGCCGTCTACTCGGGCGTGATCGTCGCCCTGTGGGTGCTGTTCGCCCTCGCCGACGTGCCCGTGGAGCGGCTGCGGGACCTGGACACGTACTACGTCGGCACCCCTTTCATGCGCGAGGAGATCCTGCTCTACCTGCTCGCGCACACCGTGGCCGTGCTCATCGCCTTCCGACTGGTGTGGAACTGGGTGCGCACCGACGGGCTCGACGCCTGGCTGCGCTGGGGGCTGAAGTCTCTGGGCGCCGGATACGGGCTGAACCTGGGCTTCGACGCCGCCAAGCTCACCGCCGTCGTGGCTCGCTGGAGCGGGCACGACCTGGACTGGCTGAGCACCGACCTCGCGCCGCCGGTGGCCAGTGTCTCGGCCATTCTGATCGCGGTCGGCTTCATCCTGCCGCACGCCGGCCAGTACCTGCACGGCCGCTGGCTGATCCGGCTCGCCCACCACGAACTGCGGCCCCTGTACCTGCTGATGCGGACCGTCGACGACGGCGGCCCGGCCCCGCTGCCGCGCGGCGGGCCCGAGTGGCGGGGCGGGCCCGAACTGCGGCTGACCCGGCGCGAGACGTTCATCCGGGACGTGCTGCTGACGCTGGCCCGCCGCCTCGACGAACGGCTGCGCCGGCGGGCCCACGAGGCGGCGCTGGAACTCGGGTACGCGCCGGACGAGGCGCGGGCGCTGGCCGCCGCGGTGGCGATCCTGGACGCGGTGGAGGCCGGTGACCACCCGGCGCACGACGGCGACGGCAGATCCGGCTGCGACACCGCCGAGTTGCTGCGGGAGATCGGCGCGGTCTCTCGCGCCCTGCGCCGCCACGACCGCGTCCGCGCGGTCCGCCTGCGTGCCGCCGCCGACGCGCCGAGCCTGCCCCGGGGGGAGCGTGCCCTCCGTGAGTGAGTGCCGTGGGAGGAGGACCAGAGCCTTTCCCCGCTCCCGGCGGCGCGGGGATGATGGGGACCGGCCGGGGCGGTGCGCGACGGGACGAACGAGGCGGCAAGCGGGGGACCGAGGGGAAACAGGTGCGTAGGAAAAGGGAGATGCGGCGGCTCGCCGACACTCTCATCGACCCCATCGGGCTGCCGGTTCCCGCCGACCCCGAGACGCTGTTCGCCGCGCTCGTCGACTCCGTCGCCGCCTGGCGCGGCCGGCCGGTCGTCGTCCGCCGGGAGGTGTTCCCGCCGCACACCGCCAGCGGGCTGTGGCTGGAGGGCGAGACACAGGACGTGGTGGTCGTGGACCGGCGGGCCGCCGTGTGGCACCAGATAGTGATCTTCTGTCACGAGGTGTGGCACATGAAGCGGCGGGACGCGGACGCCGCGGCCTCGCCCGTCGGGGGCACCGGCGCGCCCCGCCCCGTCGCGGCACGCACCGACTTCAGCCTGGCGGACGAGCAGGAGGCCGACCGGTTCGGCATGCTCATGGGCGGCCGGCTGCGCACCTGGCTGGACGCCCCGCCGGACCCCGTGCCCGCCACGGACCCCGGCGGTGACGAGGGCATCGCCGGGCGCATCGGGGCCGCGCTCAACTACCGCGGGACACGGAGAAGATGAGCGGCCTGATCAACTACGCCAGCTGTGGCGCGCTGTGGCTGGGGCTGGGGGTCAAGACCCCGGACCTCTTCCGCCACCGGCACGACCCCTATCTGCGCGCGATCTGTGTGGTGCTGGGCCTGGCCGGCGTCTGTTTCCTGCTCGGGGCCGCGCCCACGGTCGGCGCCGTCAACCGGCTCAGCGGCGTGCCCAACCTCGCCGCGCCCCTGACCTACGCGTCGATCACCGCCTACAGCGCGGCCTCCCAGGTGCTCGTCGTGCACTGGCGGGGCGGTCCGCGGGTGCACAGGGTGGTCCGCCGCTGGATGGTGGCCTACGCGTGCGTGCTCGTCGGCATCGCCGTCAGCTTCGCGCTCGGCAGGGCGCCGGTGGAGCGCCGTACCGACCTCGACACCTATTACGCGACGACGCCGTTCATCGCCGAGATGATCGTGCTGTACCTGCTCGGGCACCTGGCCGCCGTCAGCGTCACCACCGTCTCGTCGCTGCGCTGGGCGCGCGAGGTGGGCGGCTGGCTGCGCGCCGGGCTGCTGACGCTGGGACTGGGGTCGCTGTGCAACGCCGGATACAGCGTCACCAAGCTGATCGCCGTGGCCGCGCGCTGGTGCGGGCGGGACTGGTCGGCGCTCGGCACGACCGTCTCGCCGGCCGCGGCCGGGCTGGGGGCGCTGTTGACGTCGGTCGGCATCCTGGTGCCGCTGGCCGGGCCCCGGCTGGCGGAGTGGCTGCGGTCCTGGCGGACGTACACCCGTCTGGAGCCGCTGGAGCGCGAACTGGACGACCTCCTGACCCGGTGCGCCCTGCGCCTGCCACGCCCCCGCTGGTCCTCCCCCACCACACGGCTGGTGTGGCGGCAGACCAGCATCCACAACGCGCTCAGCTACCTGGACGCCTCCTTCGACCCCGCCCTGTACGAGCGCACCCGGGGGGCGGCGCTGGAGGCCACCGGCGACAAGGAACACGCGGAGGCCGCCGCATGGGCAGCCGTCATCACGTCCGCGGTCCGCGGCCCCTGGGAACCGGGGCGGCGGCCAGCACCGCACGGCCACCCGGAGGGCCGGCCGGGCGACCGGGTGCCCGGTCCCGCCGTGCTGGTGCGGATCGCCGCGGAGCTGGAGACGGCCGGCGCGCCGTCCGGGCACGTGCGCGGTGGTACGACGCCGTCGGGGGCGGTGTGACGGGGGCGCGGGCGCTGCCCCCGCGTGCCGCCCGTCACCTCGGGCGGGGGCGCCGGGCGTGAGTCTCGTCGTGTATCTGGCGGCCGGGCTGTTCGGGCTGTCGGCCGTCGTGCTGCTGCGGCGGCCGCGTACGGCGGTGCGCGATCCGCTGACCCTGTCCACGTGCGTGGCGATCGTCCTCGGCTCACTGGTGTTCGTCTGCTCGGCGCCGCTGACCCTGGCCACCGTCAACGACCTCACCGGCATTCCGAACTTCGGCGCCCCGCTGACGTACGGCATGCTCTGCGCGTACAGCTGCTCGCTGCTGATCCTGGTGATCCACTGGCGGGGCGGCCCCCGCGAACGGGTGCGCCGGATGGTGCTGCGCAGCATCGCCGCGTACGTGCCGCTGGTCGCCGCCATCGTCGTGCTGTTCGCGCTGGGCGACGCGCACACCGAGCGGCTCACCGACCTCGACACGTACTACGCCAACACGCCGTATCTACGCGAGATGATCCTGCTCTACCTGGTCGGGCACAGCGCGGCGACGCTGACGATGTGCGCCCTGTGCGTGAAGTGGAGCCAGGAGGTCACCGGGCTGCTGCGGGCCGGGCTGCGGCTGATCCTCGCTGGGTCGCTGCTGGACGTGGTGGGCTTCCAGCTGACCAAGTACACGGCGGTGGTGGCGCGTTGGTCGGGCCATGACCTGGACGTGCTGTCCACGAAGGTCGCCCCGCCGCTCGCCTCGCTGGGAGCCCTGCTGTGTTCCGCCGGATACGTGCTGCCCCGTCTGCTGCCCCTCCTCGTCGCGCACGCCCGCAGCCTGCGCGACTACCGCAGGCTGGGGCCGCTGTGGTCGCGGGTGCGGTTCGGGTCCAACGCGCCCAGACCGCCTAGCTCGTTGTGGCAGTCGCCCCGGGCGCGGCTGCACTGGCGGGAGGTGTCCATCCACGACGCCCTGCTGGGTCTCGCCCCGTACTTCGACGACGGGGTCCGCGAGCGGGCACTGACCGCCGCCCGGCGCGCGGGGCGCGGCGCGCACGAGGCCCGGATCGCGGCGGAGGCGGCGATGCTCGCCGACGCCGCACGCCGCGCCGCCGCCCGTGAGGAGCCCCTTCAGGCGCCGAGCGGGTACCGCCTGCACGCCACGGAGGTGTCCGGCACCGGCGGGCTGGTGGAACTGGCGCTGGCCCTGGCCCACGCGCCCGCCGAGACCGCCGCACCCGAAAGTACGGTGAGGACCCCCCATGGCTGAATCCATGGCCTACTCCGAGGAGCCCCATGCCCATGCCCCGTAGTCACCGAAGAGCCGTCGTCGTCGGTGCCGGCCTGGCCGGCATGCTGGCCGCGGCGGCGCTGTGCACCGCCGTGGACGAGGTGGTCGTGCTGGACCGCGACGACCTGCCCGCCGGGCCGGAGCACCGCAAGGGACTGCCGCAGGGGCGCCACGCCCATCTGCTGATGGCCGGGGGTCTGGCCGCGATGGAGGAGCTCGTGCCGGGCACAAGCGTTCGGGAGCGGCTGCTGGCCGCGGGCGCCCGGGAGATACCGCTCGGTTCCGGCATGGTGGCGCTCACGCCCGAGGGCTGGTTCCGCCGCTGGCGGCACGACGGGCCGCGCATGCTCAGCTGCACCCGCGCGTTGCTGGACTGGACGGTGCGGGACGCCGTCCTCGCGCACACCGGCGCCGAGGTCCGCAGGGCCCAGGCCGTCGGGCTGGTCGGCGACGCGGGCCGGGTGCGCGGTGTCCGGGTCGCGGCGCCCGGCGGGGAGCCGTCGGAGCTGGCCGCGGACCTCGTGGTCGACGCGAGCGGGCGCGGGTCGCGGGTCGTCACCTGGCTGGGGGAGCTCGGGATCACCGGGGTGCGGGAGAGGGTCGTCGACTCCGGGCTGGTCAACGCCACCCGCGTCTACCGCACGCCCGCGGGCG
>NZ_MUBM01000443.1 GCF_002154505.1 Streptomyces carpinensis
CCCCGGGCATCCGAAGCCGCGGCGGCGACTGGCGTCCGCCCGGCACCCGGACCCACGGCCGGCCACTCGGTGTCCGCACCGGCAATCCGGACCCCCGGGCGGCGATTGGACATCCCCCGATCCAGCCCCGGGGCGGCGGACCCGAGGACGCGCCACCCGCCCCGGGCACCCGGCACCGGGGCGGCCACTCACCGTCGCCCCGGCCTCCGGACCCGCGGCCGACCACCACTCGGCATCCGCCCGCGCAGCCAGTCCCCGGACGGCGGACGTCGTGACGGCACCCACCCGGCACCCGGACCCACGGCCGGCCACTCGGTGCCGACGGGGGTGACCGTGCCCCAGACGCCCTCGACCAGGACCAGCCGCCCCGAGGGCCGCAGCAGTTCCCGCCAGCGCCGCAGGGCGCTCGCGGGATCCGGCAGCGCCCACAGGACGTGGCGCACGAGGACGGCGTCGAAGCGCCGCTCGCCCACCGGCGGGTTCGCCGCGTCACCGACCAGGAACACCGCGTCACGGCCCGCGAGCTTGTCGCGGGCCCGGCTCACCATGTTCGGGGAGAGGTCCACGCCGGTCACCCGGTGTCCCAGCTCGGTGGCGAGGAGCGACAGGCTGCCCGTGCCGCAGCCGAGGTCGAGGATCTCGCCGGGGCGTCCGGGCAGCCAGTCACGCAGCTTCTCGGCCCAGGCCGCGCGCACGAGCGGCTCGCGCAGCCCGTGATCCGGCTCGTCGTCGAAGACCGCCGCCTGCGCGTCCCAGTCCACGTGGGCCGGGCTCGACGCGTCGTCGTGGTTCGTGATCCGTTCGCTCATGCGCCCAAGAGTGACACCCACCACTGACAGCCGAATCGTGACAGCCGCCACAGACAGACCCGCACCGATGAGGAACTCTCGCCCGCAAGGTCTACCTCCGTGAGAACACGGAACCCGGTAGACGTCTAAGGAGGCAGTTATGCGCCGTATGACAGTGCAGAAGCCCCTGAGGAAGACGGACCCGCGCCGACTCCGTGAGGAGGTCGACGAGCGTCCCGGCGAACGGCCTGAGGTCCGCAAGGACATCGCGCGGACATGGTGGCCGAACGGATGACCTGCGGACCCGACGACAAGACTTGTCAGACGAGCCGTTTGCGGTAGTGGATCCGGTCATAGGGTCCGTCCACCCGGCGCTCCACGACCTCGTAGCCGAACCTCGGATAGATCTTCTGGTTCTCCCACATCATCGCGTTCGTGTAGAGCCTGATCTCCGGCAGCCCCAGCGCACGCGCGCGTGCGTCCACGAACTCCAGCAGCCGCCGTCCGACTCCCGTGCCGCGCGCGTCGGGATGGACGGCGATGCTGTCGAGGAACAGGTGGTCCGCACGGGCCTCGATCACGACGAGGCCGATCACCCTGCCCGTCGCGGGCTCTCCCGCCACGAACACCTTCCCCGCGGCCACGTTCGCCGCGTGGTCGGCCTCCATGGGCACCGGCACCACGCCGATGCGCTCGACGTAGGGGTGGTAGGCCGCGTCGGTCACGGCCTTCACGGCCGGTACGTCGGCGGCGGCCGCCACCCTGATCCCCTCGGTCTCCTCGCTCCGCATGCCGCGCACGCTACCTACCTGAGCGCAGTCTCAGCACTCCCTTAACGCGAGCACAAGGATCTCCCCCGACCGCCCTCGGCAGGCGATTCCGCGGTCCCCCGGGGCTATTTTCTGATCACCCCCACGGGATCCGTCCTCCCGTACCAGGACTGTCCGGACCGCCTCCGAGGAGTTCCCCATGCCGGCACGCCGCAAGGCCGCCGTCCTCGCCGCCCTCGGCCTGGCCCCGCTCGCCCTGACCGCGCTCGCCGCCGCGCCCGCGTCCGCGCCCGGTTCCATGGGCGACCCGGTCAGCCGGATATCCCAGTGCTACGCGGAGGGCCCCGAGAGCCCGAGGTCGGCGGCGTGCAGGGCGGCGGTCGCGGCGGGCGGCACCCAGGCCCTGTACGACTGGAACGGCGTCCGGATCGGCGACGCGAACGGCCGGCACCAGGCCCTGATCCCGGACGGCAAGCTGTGCAGCGCGGACAACGAGGAGTTCAGGGGCCTCGACCTGGCCCGCGCGGACTGGCCCGCGACCGCGGTGCGCAGCGGCTCGTACACGTTCGAGTACCGGGTGACCGCCCCGCACAGGGGCACCTTCACCGTCTACATCACCAAGCCCGGCTACGACCCGGCGAAGCCGGCGGCCTGGGCCGACCTGGACCTCGGGCACCCGGTCGCCACCGTCACCGACCCGGTCGCCTCCGGCGGCTTCTACACGTTCTCCGGCACCCTGCCCGAGAGGACCGGGCGGCATCTGCTGTACGCGGTGTGGCAGCGCTCGGACAGCCCGGAGGAGTTCCACTCCTGCTCGGACGTCGCCTTCGGCGGGAGCGGCGGCGGGGCGCCGAGCGGTTCATCACCTGCTCCCACGGCCTCGGCACCGACCGAACGGCAGATCGAGGACGGTGCCGGCAGGTCGACGATCGAGCACCACGGTCACGGGGACGCCGACGCCCGTACGACGACGGACCCGACGGCACATCCGGCGACGCACCCGACTTCGGCCGCTGCGCGTGCCGCCGTCCCCGCCGACGCCGGCCGGCCCGGGGCCGCCGGTGGCGCGCGGACCCGGAACCTCGCCGAGACCGGTGGCGACGGCGGCACCCCGTACATCGCGGTCGGCGGCGCGGCCGCCCTGGCACTCGGCTCGGCGGTCCCGTTCGCCTCGGTCCGCCGGCGCGCCGCGCACGGGGGCCGGCGGGGCCGCTGAGGCGGCCCGCGTTCGCGGGGCCTGTCCGGCGGCTCAGGCCGGACAGGCCCCGGAGTGCACCTCGCGTCGCCGTCAGCTGAAGGCGGACGCGCAGGTGGTGGCGGTGGCGTGCGGCGGGTCGAGGGCGTTGGCCACCTCGTGGAAGGCGACGCGGTCGAACAGCCCGATCGCCAGATGCTCGGACAGGTCGACCGGGCACAGGTCCTGCAGCAGGACGTTGCGGACGTCGGGGCCGGTCAGGTACTGGCTGCGCCAGGGCGTGGCCACCTCGTCGTACCGGGTGGCGATGACCGTGTAGTGCACACCGGGAACGGTGTCGCCGCCGTCGTTGAGCTTGGTCAGGAAGTCGGACCCGACGATCTGGTCGGCGAGGCCGGGGGTGGCGGCGTTGAGCAGGTCGCTCGCGCCCGGGAAGTACGGCAGCAGGTTGGTGAGGCCGCTCAGGGTGGTGCCGTGGCTGTCGGGCGCGAGGCCGACGAGGGCGTTCACCTTGGCGGCTCCGCCGAGGAACTTCAGGTAGTAGCGGGGCATCATGCCGCCCTGCGAGTGGCCGACGAGATCGGCCTTGGCGGCACCGGTGGCGGCGAGCACCTTGTCGACGAAGGCGGACAACTGCCCGGCCGACTTGTCGATGGGGCCGAGGCCGTTGAAGAGCGGGACGCCCGGCAACTGCCCGTAGTCGAGGGAGAAGACGCAGTACCCGCGGTCCTTCAGGTACGGCGCGAGGGACAGCCAGTTGTCGACGGAGTTGCCGAAGGTGCCGTGGACCAGGACGACGGGGCGGGGATGTGCGGCGGACGGCCGGCAGCTGTAGTCGTTCCAGCCCGAGCTGGGGGCGTCGGAGGCGTGGGCGGTGGCGGCCGGGACGGTGGCGACGGCGGCGGCCAGGAGCAGGGCGGCCAGATGTCTCAGGGCGCGCTTGACGGGCAGCATCGTGTGATCTCCTTGCGGCTCAAGGGAGGTGCGACGGCACTGCGCCCTGTGATCCGGATCACGAGGATGCTGTTCACTCGTCAAGTTACGAGCGAGTAGCCCAGGTGTGAAGTTACGCGTCAGTAAAAACTTCCAGTGATAACCGGCGACCCCCGGGGGTCATGGGGTAGTGCACCTGACGGACCGTCACCAGGTGGGCCTAACAGGGCCGTACGGCGCGATCCGCGCCAACCATCCTCCCAGCGCGCGCACTTCCTCCTCGCCGATCACCTCGACCCACGCACGCACGGCCTCGGCGGCGG
>NZ_MUBM01000444.1 GCF_002154505.1 Streptomyces carpinensis
CCGGCCACGGCGCCCTCCTCCTCGCCTACACCCTGCTCCTCACGTCCTGGCACGGCACGGTGCTGCCGTACGCGGTGCTGCTCCTGCACGGAGGCTTCTACGCGGCGACGGACGGCGTGCTGATGGCGGCGGCCTCGGACCGCGTGCCGAGCGAACTGCGCTCGTCCGGCCTGGCCGTCGTCCAGACGGGCCAGGCCGTGGCCCGGTTCGCCTGCTCCCTGTGCTTCGGTGCGGCCTGGACGGTGTGGGGCGACCGTACGGCGCTCGCCGCGTCGACGGTGGCGCTGGCAGCGTGCGCGGCCTTCGCCCTGACCCTTCGCCCGACCCAGGAGGCCACCCGATGACGGCCCGGAAGACCCCGACGGCACCACCGNNTGATCCTGCTGGTGGCGGTGGCCGTCCTCGTGGCCGTGGCGGTGGCCTCGGTCCTGCACGCCACGGCGCGGGCGGAACGCCGGAACCAGGCGCAGGCCGGCGGCCCGCGGGTCACACCGGGCGAGGTGGCCCTCACGGACCACGGCCGCATGATCTTCCGCAACATGGCCTGGGGCCCGCACCGCGACGAGGTCACCGCGGTCCCGGCCTCCGACCCCTCCGGCCCGCGCACCGCCTCGGGCGTCAAGTGCCTGCGCTTCTACGCCGCCTCGGGCACCGGGGTGTGTCTGCAGGCGGTGCACGGCCCGGTCTCGGACACCTACCGCGCCCTGATCCTGGACGCGCACCTGAGGACGCGGGCCCGCTACGACGTCCCCGGCATCCCCTCCCGCGCCCGTGTCTCCCCGAGCGGTCACTTCGCGGCATGGACGGCGTTCGTGGGCGGCGACTCGTACGCCGGTACGAACTTCTCGACCCGGGCGGCGATCGTGGACGTACGGACGGGGCGGCTGATCCCGACCCTGGAGTCCTTCCGGATCATCAAGGACGGCCGCCGTTACACGTCCCCCGACGTGAACTTCTGGGGTGTGACCTTCGCGCCGGACGACCGCACCTTCTACGCGACCCTGGCCACCGAGGGCCGGACCTACCTGGTCCGGGGCGATCTGCGCGCGGGGACGCTCACCACGGTGCGGCCCAACGTCGAGTGCCCGTCCCTCTCCCCCGACGGCACACGCATCGCCTTCAAGAAACGGGTCGACGGCCTCCCCAAGGACGCCCCCTGGCGCCTGTACGTCCTGGACCTGCGCACCCTGCGCGAGACACCGCTCGCGGAGACCCGCAGCGTCGACGACCAGGCCGTGTGGAAGGATCCCCGCACCCTGGTGTACTCCCTCCCCGGCGACTACGGAGCCGACCTCTACGAGCTCCCGGCCGACGGCACGGGAACACCACGCCGCATCAGCACGGCGGCGGTGTCCCCGGCGTTCGTCGGCTGAGCCCGGCCTCGTCCCCGCTCCTCGCCAGTGCTGCTGCACCGAGCCAGGGGCGGACGGCCCCCTTGGGCCGACACGGCGTGGGGCCGACGGTCCCCGACCGCCGGCCCCCACGCGCCGCACGAGCGCCGAACCCGCTCCGACCTGCCCCTACAGCACCGGCAGATGCTTCCGCAGCTCGAAGGCGGTCACCTCGGAGCGGTACTCCTCCCACTCCTGCTTCTTGTTGCGCAGGAAGAAGTCGAAGACGTGTTCGCCGAGGGTCTCGGCGACCAGGTCGCTGCTCTCCATCAGGGCCAGGGCCTCGCCGAGGTTCTGCGGGAGGGGGGCGATGCCCATCGCGCGGCGCTCGGCGTTGGACAGCGCCCAGACGTCGTCCTCGGCGCCGGGCGGGAGTTCGTAGCCCTCCTCGATGCCCTTCAGGCCGGCGGCCAGCAGGACGGCGTAGGCCAGGTAGGGGTTCGCGCCGGAGTCGAGCGAGCGGACCTCGACCCGGGCCGAGCCCGTCTTGCCGGGCTTGTACATCGGGACGCGGACCAGGGCCGAGCGGTTGTTGTGGCCCCAGCAGATGTAGCTCGGGGCCTCGCCGCCGGCGCCCGCGGTGCGCTCGGAGCCGCCCCAGATGCGCTTGTAGGAGTTGACCCACTGGTTGGTGACCGCGGAGATCTCGGCGGCGTGCCGCAGCAGGCCCGCGATGAAGGAGCGGCCGACCTTGGAGAGCTGGTACTCGGCGCCGGACTCGTAGAACGCGTTCCGGTCGCCCTCGAAGAGGGAGAGGTGCGAGTGCATGCCGGAGCCGGGGAACTCCGAGAACGGCTTCGGCATGAAGGTCGCCTGGAGGCCCTGCTCCAGCGCCACCTGCTTCATGACCAGGCGGAACGTCATGATGTTGTCCGCCGTGGAGAGGGCGTCGGCGTAGCGCAGGTCGATCTCCTGCTGGCCGGGCGCGCCCTCGTGGTGGGAGAACTCCACCGAGATGCCCATCGACTCCAGCATGGTGATCGCCTGCCGGCGGAAGTCCATGCCGATGTTCTGCGGGGTGTGGTCGAAGTAGCCGGAGTTGTCGGCCGGCGTGGGACGGGTGCCGTCGACCGGGCGGTTCTTCAGCAGGAAGAACTCGATCTCCGGGTGGGTGTAGAAGGTGAAGCCCAGGTCGGAGGTGCGGGCGAGGGCGCGCTTGAGGACGTAGCGGGGGTCGGCGAAGGACGGGGAGCCGTCCGGCATGAGGATGTCGCAGAACATGCGGGCGGTGCCGGGGGCCTCGGCGCGCCAGGGCAGGATCTGGAACGTGGACGGGTCCGGCTTGGCGATCATGTCGGACTCATAGACCCGGGCGAAGCCCTCGATGGCGGAGCCGTCGAAACCGATGCCCTCGTCGAAGGCCTGTTCCAGCTCGGCGGGGGCCACGGCCACGGACTTCAGGAAGCCCAGCACGTCCGTGAACCACAGGCGTACGAACCGGATGTCGCGCTCCTCCAACGTCCGGAGCACGAACTCCTGCTGCTTGTCCATCTTCCGCTTCCCCATCCTTGCTGGTCAGGCCGCCTGTGTCCGTACGTCGTCACGGGAGGCGGTCGGGCACTCGAGCATCACACCACATCACCGTTTCACGCGCGTTGCGCACCTTGATCGCCTGGCCGTCCCCGGCCCGGACGCCCGGCGTACGGCACATGTGCGGGCGCGCCGCTCTGCCGCCCATCTTGCCTGCTCGCACCGGTATCCGTAATGGCCGAACCGCTTCCCGTGTGAACGACTCGTGGAGGAGACGTGAGCGATACCACGCCCGTTTAATTTGCATCCCAGATGCAAGTTTTCTTACGGTTTTGATCAGCCGAACGATCGAGACTTCGAGGAGTTCCACGATGCTGTCCGAGCAGTCAGCTGCCACCGTCCGCGCCACCCTGCCTGCCGTCGGCGCGGCCATCGGCGAGATCACCGAGCGCTTCTACGCCAAGCTGTTCGACGCCCACCCCCAGCTGCTGCGCGACCTGTTCAATCGTGGCAACCAGGCCTCCGGAGCCCAGAAGCAGGCCCTCGCCGGCTCCATAGCCGGCTTCGCCTCGTACCTGGTGAACAACCCCGACCAGCGTCCGGACGTGATGCTCAACCGCATCGCCCACAAGCACGCCTCGCTGGACATCGTCCCGGAGCAGTACCCGATCGTCCACGAGCACCTCTTCGCCGCCATCGCCGAGGTGCTCGGCGACGCGGTCACCCCCGAGGTCGCCGCCGCCTGGACCGAGGTCTACTGGCTGATGGCCAACGCCCTGATCGCCATCGAGAAGCGGCTGTACGCGCAGAGCGAGCAGACCGGCTGGCGCGAGTGGAAGGTCGTCGCACGGACCGACGAGACCTCCGACGTCGCCACCTTCAAGCTGCGCCCCGTCGACGACGGCCCCGTGCCCGGCTACCGCGCCGGCCAGTACGTCTCGGTCGGCGTCCGGCTCGCGGACGGCGCCCGGCAGATCCGCCAGTACAGCCTGACCGCGGCCCCCGGTTCGCCGGAGCGGCAGTTCGCCGTCAAGCGGGTGACCGGGGACGCCACGACCCCCGACGGCGAGGTCTCCAACCACCTGCACGCCCACGTGCGTGAGGGCGACGTCCTCCAGCTGTCCGCCCCGTACGGCGACCTCGTCCTGGAGGACACCGACGCGCCGCTGCTGCTCGCCTCCGCGGGCATCGGCGTCACCCCGATGGTCGCCATGCTGGAGCAGCTCGCCCTCACCGGCCACGGCGCCCCGGTGACCGTGGTGCACGCCGACCGCACCCCCGCCCACCACGCGCTGCGCTCCGACCACGAGGCGTACGCGGGCAAGCTGGCGGACGGGCGGACGGCCTTCTTCTACGAGCAGGACGCAGCGGGCGCCGGGCGGCCCGGCCGCGTCGACCTGGCCGACGTGGACGTCCCGGCCGGCACGCGCGCGTACCTGTGCGGTCCGCTGCCGTTCATGCGGGCGGTGCGCACCCAGCTGATCGAGAAGGGCGTGGCGCCCGCCGACATCCACTACGAGGTCTTCGGCCCGGACCTGTGGCTGGTCCAGGCCGCGGCCTGACGGCGGACGGCACGAAAGGCCGGCCGGAGGCGGTTTCCCACCGCCTCCGGCCGGCCTTTCTCCCGTTCTCGACCAGGAGCCGCCGCCTGTTCCCGGCGAGAGGCGGCTGCCCCGTTCCTCACGGCAAGCCGCCGTCCCGCTCCCGGCGACGGGCCGACGGCTCAGGACGGCCGTCGCGCGCTCGGCAGCCCCAGCAGCAGCGGACCCGTGGGGGCCGCGACCATGTCGGCGACCGTGAGCGGGTCGAGTGCGGCGTAGAACGCCTCCTGGGCCCGGCGCAGGGCGCCGCGCAGGCGGCAGTCGGAGTTCAGGGGGCAGGGCACGCTGCCCTCGCAGTCGGCGACGTCGCCCTCGCCCTCCAGAGCGCGCACGATCCCGCCGACGGACGCGCCGCGGCCGGCCTCGCTGAGGCTCAGTCCGCCGCCCCGGCCGCGGCGGGTCTCGAGCAGCCCGCGGTGCTGGAGTTCGGCGACGACCTTCGCGGCATGCGTGTACGGCACGTTCATGTCCGCAGCGACCTCTCGGGTCGTGGGGGTCGACCCGCCCGCGACGGCGAGCCGCATCAGAACGCGCAACGCCATGTCGGTGGAGCGCAGCAGCCGCATACGGCCAGCGTAGGGTAATACGAATCTGCGCTTCAAGTTTTCTGCGGTCTCCCCACGCCCCACCGGTCCCACTACGATCAGCACACCCGACCGTCCCTTCACCCAGAAGGACTTGCACCCATGGCCTCCGCCAGGACCGGCAAGACAAGCGCCGACGAGCGCAAGGCACATGTGCAGGAACTGCGTCGCGCCGAGCGGACCCGGAAGCGGCGCAACCGGATCATGGCGATCGCGGCGAGCGTGGTGGTCGTGGCGGGCCTCGCCGTCGGCGCTGTGGTGCTCGTCCAGTCGCGCTCCGGGGACGGCACCTCGGCGAGCACCGCGACCGAGGCCAAGGCGGCCCAGGACGGCAAGGGCGGCAAGGGCGGGGCGGGTCACTTCGTCACGGGCCCGGACGGCGTCCGTACGTGGCAGGGCACGCTGGGCCGCACGCACACCACCGCGGCCGTCACGTACCCGATGGAGCCTCCGGTCGGCGGCGACCACAACCCGGTCTGGCAGAACTGCAACGGCGACGTCTACACCAAGCCGGTCAAGAACGTGCACGCCGTGCACTCGCTGGAGCACGGCGCGGTCTGGGTGACGTACAACGACAAGGCGCCCAAGGCCGACGTGGCCGCGCTCGCGGCGAAGGTGCGCAAGACCCCGTACACGCTGATGAGCCCGGTCGAGGACCAGAAGGACCCGATCGTGCTGTCCGCCTGGGGGCACCAGCGCACGGTGACGGGTGCGAGCGACCCGAACGTCGACAAGTTCCTCGCCGAGTTCGTCCAGGGCTCCCAGACACCGGAGCCGGGAGCCGCCTGCACGGGCGGCCTGGGCCAGTGAGACTCGCCGGGCTGGTCGCGGGCGCGGCCGCGACCGCCCTGGTCGCGGCCGGGGCGATCACCTACGCGGTCGCCGAGGACGGCGCGGGCTCCGGCACGAGGCCGGCGACCACACCGTCCGCCGACTCGGCGGACGCCGGTTTCGCCCGGGACATGGCGGTCCATCACCAGCAGGCCGTCGAGATGTCGTACATCGTGCGCGACCGTACGTCCGACGCCGAAGTGCGCCGTCTCGCCTACGACATCGCCCAGACGCAGGCCAACCAGCGCGGCATGCTTTTGGGCTGGCTCGACCTGTGGGGGCTGCCGAAGGTGTCGGCGGCTCCGCCGATGACATGGATGGGCATGGGGGACGCGGCCGCCGGCAAGGACGGCGCGCTGATGCCGGGCATGGCGACCAACGCCCAGATGAAGAAGCTGGGCGAACTCCGCGGCAGGCAGGCCGAGGTCTTCTACCTCCAGCTGATGACGGCCCATCACAAGGGCGGCATCCACATGGCGGAGGGCTGCGTCGCCAAGTGCACGGTGGACGTGGAGAAGAGGCTCGCACAGGGCATGGTGGACGCGCAGCAGTCCGAGATCCGGCTCATGGCCGACATGCTCAAGAAGCGCGGCGCCGCGCCCCGTTCGTGAGGCCCGGCCGACCGAGGACGCGCCACCAGGGACACCGCGGGCGTGGAACCGGGCGCCCGCGAAGGTGACACCTGCCCGCCGCGAACGTGAAACCGCCCGGCCGGCAACCCGACATCAGCCCACCGGAACGTGACACCGACCCACCGGAATCCGGGGAGCAAAGCTCGCGATTCGGTCGTAACTCCCCGCACCTGACGGTTCCTTGGGTTTCTCTTGGCTTGCCCATTCCCCTGGCATGCCCGGTTCATCGGGAAGAGTGGCCCTCGATCGTGTGATCCATTCAGGCGCACGGGCCGAACCGCCGCGGCCCCCGCGCGGATCACACGAGGCCCAACCACTCATTGCGTTACATGCGATCCGCATCGCAGGGGGTTCTATGAGATCCAACCGCGCCACCGTGCGCGCCGGAGTGAGCCTGGCGGCCACGCTGCCCATGCTCACCGGTGCGCTGGTGCTCGGCATACCCGCGGCGCACGCCGCGGACCACTCGGGCCGAGGCGCGCTCGCGGGCACCAAGCCCGCGTGGGCGACGGCCAAGGCGGACAAGGGCGCCACCGCGAACAGCGCCCAGGTCAACGCCCGGGTGTACCTGGCCGGCCGCGACGCCGCCGGCCTCGCCGCCTACGCCAAGGCGGTCGCCGACCCGTCCTCGCCGATGTACGGCAAGTACCTGAACGCCAAGCAGGCGCAGGCTCGCTTCGGCGCGACCAAGGCCCAGGTGGCCGAGGTCAAGTCGTGGCTGAAGTCGGCGGGCCTGAAGGTCACCTCCGTCACCCCGCACTACATCGCGGTCTCGGGTGACGTCGCCGCCGCCGAGAAGGCGTTCGGCACCCAGCTGCACGACTTCGCCAAGGGCTCCAAGACCTACCGTGCGCCGGCCCAGACGGCCTCGGTGCCTCAGGGCCTCAAGGGCGCCGTCCTGACCGTCACCGGCCTGGACAACGCCCCGCACAAGGCGAACCACAAGGACCAGCTGCCGCCGCCGGACGCGGTGTTCAAGAACGCCGGGCCGTTCTCCTCGTACTACGGCTCGAACATCGCGAGCACCCTGCCGTCCGCCTACGGCCAGAAGATCCCGTACGCCGTCCAGGGCTACACGGGCGAGCAGCTGCGCGCCGCCTACGGTGCCGGCACGTACACCGGCAAGGGCGTCCGCATCGCGATCACCGACGCGTACGCCTCGCCGACCATCGCCTTCGACGCGGCGAACTACGCGAAGAAGCAGGGTGACGCGGCCTGGAAGACCGGACAGCTGTCCCAGGTGCTGCCGAAGAACTACACGAAGACCAAGGAGTGCGGGGCCGCGGGCTGGTACGGCGAGGAGACCCTCGACGTCGAGGCCGTGCACGCGGTCGCGCCGGCCGCGAACGTCACGTACGTGGGCGCCGCCTCCTGCTACGACGACGACCTGCTGGACTCGCTCAGCAAGATCGTCGACAACCACCTGGCCGACATCGTCTCCAACTCCTGGGGCGACATCGAGGCCAACCAGACGCCGGACCTGGCCGCCGCCTACGACCAGGTCTTCCAGTTCGGCGCGGTGGAGGGCATCGGCTTCTACTTCTCCTCCGGTGACAACGGCGACGAGGTCGCCAACACCGGCACGAAGCAGGTCGACACCCCGGCCAACTCGGCGTGGGTGACCGCGGTCGGCGGCACCTCGCTGGCCGTCGGCAAGGGCGACAAGTACCTGTGGGAGACCGGCTGGGGCACCGAGAAGGCCACGCTGTCCGCGGACGGCAAGAGCTGGACGGGCTTCCCCGGCTCGTACACCTCGGGTGCGGGCGGCGGCACCAGCAAGACCGTGCCGCAGCCGTACTACCAGCAGGGCGTCGTCCCGAAGGCGCTGGCCACGGCCAACAACGCCGAGGGCAACCGCGTCGTCCCGGACATCGCGGCGATCGCCGACCCGAACACCGGCTTCCTCGTCGGCCAGACGCAGAGCTTCCCGGACGGGTCGCAGCAGTACAGCGAGTACCGCATCGGCGGCACCTCGCTGGCCGCGCCGGTCATCGCGGCCGTGCAGGCCCTCGCCCAGGAGGCCCGCGGCGGCAAGGCGATCGGCTTCGCCAACCCGACCATCTACGCCAAGTACGGCTCGAAGCTGTACCACGACGTGGTGGACCAGCCGACCGGCAAGGACCTGGCCGTCGCGCGGGTCGACTACGTCAACGGCTACGACGCCGCCGATGGTCTGAGCGTCTCCGTCCGCAGCCTCGGCAAGGACAGCTCGCTCAAGGCCGTCAAGGGCTACGACGACGTCACCGGCGTGGGCTCCCCCGCGAACGGCTACGTCGACTCCTACCGTCGCCACTGACGCCTGACCGCTCGCGCTCAGCGCTCGCGCGCCCGCTCCTCCTCGGCGAGGGGCGGGCGCGCGTGTGTGCGCAGCACGGCGTCGGCCACGTCCGCGGGACGGTCGAGCATGAGCAGGTGGCCGGACGGGGTGCTGATGCGGAGGGTGCCGTCCAGCAGGCCGGCGAGGTCCCGCTGCCTCGTGAGCCAGTGCGCCCGCCGCTGTGCGGGGCGGCGCGGGTCGTCCGCTGCGAGCACGGTGACGGGCAGGCCGGACGGCAGGGACCGGCGCCGGCGCAGCTCGGCGAGTGCGACGGCCTGGTCGGTGTAGGTGGCGTTCTCGGCGAGCGCCGCGTACAGCCAGCGGCTGGTGGAGTAGGCGCGCCGGACCGCGTCGTACGGCGCGGGGTCCTGTCCGCCCACCCGGCCCGCCCGGACCGCGGCCCGGCGCAGCGGCGGACCGGCCACACGGGGCAGGCCGGCCGCGCTCACGAGCGTGGCGTACGCGCGCGTGGCGGTGTTCCTGACCGTGCGCGCCCTGCGGGGACGGGGATGCTCCTCCACGCTGGAGTCGACCAGCACGAGCCCGGCGGCACGCCCGGGAAACAGCCGGGCGAAGGCCTCCGCGTGGAACCCGGCCAGCGAGTGCCCCACCACCGTGACGGGCCCGCCGAGACCGAGCGCGTCTAGGACGGCCGCGATGCGCCGCGCCTCCCCGGCGAGCGTCGGCCACTCGCGCGTGTGCCCGCTCAGACCGAGCCCGGGGCGGTCGAAGCGGACGACGGTGCGGTCCGCGACGAGCAGCGGCACCACGGGGTCCCAGTCGAACCAGCACATCCCGAGGCCGGGGCTGAGGACACAGGGCGGTCCGCCGCCGTCGACGACGACGTGGTGGACGACGCCGTCGATGCCGATGAAGGTCATGGCCGCCTCCGCTGGGTTCCCTGAGTGCATCATGGCCGCTCGTCGCGCGTGGTGTGCGCGTGGGACGGCCCACACCCGGTGCCACCCCATCGCGTCGCTCTGACGATTACACTGGGCGCGTGCCTCAACTTCGCCTCGCTCTGAACCAGATCGACTCGCGCGTCGGTGACCTCGCCGGGAACACCGAGGCGATCGTCCGCCGGACCCGGCACTCCGCCGAGCGGGGAGCGCATCTCGTGGCGTTCCCGGAGATGGCGCTGACCGGGTATCCCGTCGAGGACCTGGCCCTCAGGTCGTCCTTCGTGGAGGCGTCCCGGACCGCGCTGCGCGGCCTCGCCGCCCGGCTCGCCGAGGAGGGCCTCGGGGAGCTGCCGGTGCTCGTCGGCTACCTGGATCGCTGCGAGACCGCCCAGCCGAAGTACGGCATGCCGGCCGGCGCGCCGCAGAACGCGGCGGCGGTGCTGCACCGCGGCGAGGTGGTGCTCACGTTCGCCAAGCACCACTTGCCGAACTACGGCGTCTTCGACGAGTTCCGCTACTTCGTGCCCGGCGACACCATGCCGGTCCTGCGCGTGCACGGCATCGACGTCGCGCTCGCCATCTGCGAGGACCTGTGGCAGGACGGCGGCCGCGTCCCGGCCGCCCGCACCGCGCGCGCGGGGCTGCTGCTGTCCGTCAACGCCTCCCCCTACGAGCGCCTGAAGGACGACACCCGTCTGGAGCTGGTCCGCAAGCGGGCGCAGGAGGCCGGCTGCACCACCGCCTACCTGGCCATGACCGGCGGCCAGGACGAGCTGGTCTTCGACGGCGACTCGATCGTCGTGGCCGCCGACGGGGAGGTGATCGCGCGGGCGCCCCAGTTCGGCGAGACCTGCCTGGTGCTGGACCTGGACCTGCCGTCCGCCGCGGCGGACGCCCCGACGGGCGTGGTGGACGACGGACTGCGCATCGACCGCGTGGTGCTGTCCGAAGAACCGCTGCCGGCGTACGAGGCGGAGCTGACCGGCGGGTACGCCGACCGGCTCGACGACGACGAGGAGGTCTACACGGCGCTGGTCGTGGGCCTGCGCGCGTACGTGGCGAAGAACGGCTTCCGTTCCGTGCTCATCGGCCTGTCCGGTGGCATCGACTCCTCCCTCGTCGCGGCGATCGCCTGCGACGCGGTGGGTCCGGAGAACGTGTACGGCATCTCCATGCCGTCGAAGTACTCCTCGGAGCACTCCAAGGACGACGCGGCGGAGCTGGCCCGGCGCACCGGCCTGAACTTCCGCACGATTCCCATCGCGCCGATGTTCGGCGCGTACATGGACTCGCTGGGCCTGACCGGTCTGGCGGAGGAGAACCTGCAGTCCCGGCTGCGTGGCACGCTGCTGATGGCGGTCTCCAACCAGGAGGGCCACATCGTCCTCGCCCCTGGCAACAAGTCGGAGCTGGCGGTGGGCTACTCGACGCTGTACGGCGACTCGGTGGGCGCGTACGGCCCGATCAAGGACCTGTACAAGACGTCGGTCTTCCGTCTGTCCCACTGGCGCAACCGGGCGGCGGCCGAGCGTGGTGAGACGCCGCCGATCCCGGAGAACTCCATCACCAAGCCGCCGAGCGCGGAGCTGCGCCCGGGCCAGGTGGACACGGACTCGCTGCCGGACTACCCGGTGCTGGACGCGATCCTCGACCTCTACGTCGACCACGACAAGGGCGCTGACGAGATCGTCGCCGCCGGCTACGACCGCGAGCTGGTGGTGAAGACGCTGCGCATGGTGGACACGGCTGAGTACAAGCGCCGCCAGTACCCGCCGGGCACCAAGATCTCGGCGAAGGGCTTCGGCAAGGATCGCAGGCTGCCGATCACCAACGGCTGGCGCGAGAAGGCGTAGCGGGAAGCCCCGCACGGGACAGCCCCGCCGACGGGGGAAGATCGGCGGGGCTGTCCTCGGTGTTACCGCAGTGGTCTGAGTGCCAGGGCCTGTCCGGCGGGCCCTGGTTCTCTCGTTCGGATCATGCCGGGCTCGCGGGGTCCGGCCCGATCCGAGCGAAAGACCCTAGTGGACGGAGTGCTCCTCCAGCGGGAACGTTCCGCCGACGACGTCCTCCGCGAACGCCTTCGCCGCGTCGCCCATCACCTCGCGCAGGTTCGCGTACTGCTTGACGAACTTCGGCACGCGCCCGCCGGTCAGACCGAGCATGTCGGTCCACACCAGGACCTGCGCATCCGTCTCCGGGCCGGCGCCGATGCCGACCGTCGGGATGTGCAGCACCCGCGTCACCTCGGCCGCCAGCTCCGCCGGGACCAGCTCCAGCACGACGGCGAACGCGCCCGCGTCCTGGACGGACTTCGCGTCCCGCAGCAGCTGCTGGGCCGCCTCCTCGCCGCGGCCCTGGACGCGGTAGCCCATGGCGTTGACGGACTGGGGGGTCAGTCCGATGTGGGCCATGACCGGGATGCCGGACTCGACCAGCAGCCGGATCTGCTCGTGCGAGCGCTCGCCGCCCTCCAGCTTCACGGCGCCGACGCCCGCCTCCTTCACCAGCCGGGTGGCCGAGCGCAGCGCCTGCACCGGGCCCTCCTGGTAGGACCCGAAGGGGAGGTCGCCGACGATCAGGGCACGCTTGGTGCCGCGGACCACGGCGGCGGAGAGCATGGTCATCTCGTCGAGGGTGACGGGCACCGTCGTCTCGTACCCGAGGTGGCAGTTGCCCGCCGAGTCGCCGACCAGCATCACCGGGATGCCGGCCTCGTCGAAGACGGACGCGGTCATCGCGTCGTAGGCGGTGAGCATGGGCCACTTCTCGCCGCGTTCCTTGGCGAGAGCGATGTCGCGGACGGTGATGCGGCGAGTGCCCTTGCCCCCGTACAGCGCCTTGCTGCCGTCGGAGGGCTTCGTCTGGGCAGCCGAAAGCTGCGTCATTGCAACGGCTCCTTCAGTCATCTCGAGGCGCCCTGACGGCGTCCCCGGACTCCCCTCCATGGTGGCACCTCGTGTCGGCCGGGGCCAGAGGGCGCCCGTGTGCGCAAGATCTCGACACCGGCCCTTCGGCCGCCTGCCAAGGGCCCCGTGCGTAAGATCTGGGTAAAACCTTTCCGATACGAGACGGTCTCGTATCGGAAAGGACCTAGGCTCGACGCCATGACTACTCCTGCCGTTCCCGCCTCCCGGGTTCCGGAAGCGGTGCACCGCCGCCGCTGGGCGATCCTCGGCGTTCTCATGCTGAGCCTGCTGATAGTGGTGCTCGACAACTCGATCCTCAACGTCGCCATCAAGACGATCTCGACCCCGGCACCCACCGGCCTGGGTGCCACGCAGAGCGAGCTGGAGTGGGCGATCAACGCCTACACGCTGGTCTTCGCCGGACTGCTGTTCACCTCCGGCCTGATCGGCGACCGGGTGGGCCGCAAGAAGGTGCTGCTCGGCGGCCTCGTCGTGTTCGGCATCGGCTCCGCGCTGGCCGCCGAGTCCGGCTCGCCGGGCCAGCTCATCGCCTACCGCGCCCTGATGGCCCTCGGTGCCGCGTTCGTCATGCCGGCCACGCTCGCCGTGCTCATGAACGTCTTCGAGCGCGAGGAGCAGCCCAAGGCCATCGGCATCTGGGCCGGCGGCGTCGGCCTCGCCATCGCCATCGGACCGATCACCGGCGGTCTGCTCCTGGACCACTTCTGGTGGGGCTCGGTCTTCCTCATCAACGTGCCCATCGTGATCGCCGCCCTCGTGCTGATGGTGTGGCTGGTGCCCGACTCGCGCGACCCGCGCCCCGGCCGCCTCGACCCCGTCGGTGTCGTGCTGTCCGTGGTCGGCCTGGTCCTGCTCGTCTACGGCATCATCAAGGGCGGCGAGCTCGCCGACTTCACCAACGGGACCGTGCTCGCGACCATCGCGGCCGGAGTGGTCGTCCTCACCGCCTTCGTCGTGTTCGAGAAGCGCAGCGACCACCCGTCGCTGGACGTGACCTACTTCAAGAACAAGGTCTTCTCGGCCGCCATGGCCGCCATCGCCCTGGTCTTCTTCGCCCTGATGGGCGTGACGTTCTTCTCGGTCTTCTACACCCAGAGCGTGCGCGGCTACTCCCCGCTGGAGTCCGGTCTGCTCATGATCCCGCTGGCCGCCGCGCAGATGATCTTCGCGCCGCGCGCCCGGCTGGTCGTCGACCGGTTCGGCTACAAGGCGACCACCACGGCCGGTCTGGTCGTACTGGCCGGCATGCTGGCCGCCTTCGCCGGTTTCGAGGCGGACACGCCGATCTGGGTGCTGGAGGTCGTCTTCTTCCTCATGGGCGCCGGCATGGCGCACATCATGACGCCGACCAGCGTGGTCATCATGCAGGCCCTGCCCCGCGAGAAGGCGGGTTCGGCCTCCGCGCTGAGCAACACCTTCCGCCAGGTCGGCGGCGCCCTCGGCATCGCCGTCCTCGGCTCGGTCCTCTCCACGACGTACCGCAACGACATCGAGGGCAAGCTCGGGATGCTCCCGGCCGGTCTGCGGGACACGGCGGGCGAGTCCATCGAGGCCACTCTCGGCGTCGCCTCGAAGCTCGGCCCGCGCGGCAAGGCCCTGGTGGACCCGGCCAACGACGCCTTCCTGCACGCCATGCACGTCACCGCGCTGTGCGGGACCGTGGTCGCGGTGATCGGCGCGGTCGTGGTGGCCGTCTTCCTGCCGGGCAAGACGTCGACGCCGCAGACGGACGAGGAGGAGCCGCAGCTGGTGGCCGCGGTGGAGTAGCCGGGCGACGGCGGGACCGCGGCGGAGTCGGGGGACGGCGGAGCCGAGTGGTCGACGGGGGCGGAGGTCCGGCGGTGCGCAAGCGCCGCCGGACACCGGGTAGGACAATCTCCCGGTACGACGAAAGGACGTCTCAAGTGAGCCTTGCCCACAGCCAGGCCGCTCCCGCTCCCGAGGCCCCCGCGCGGGGACGCCCCCGGAGCGAGGCGGTGGAACATGCCATCGTCGAGGGCGTGATGAAGCTCCTGGAGGACGGCGTGCCGCTCGCCGAGCTCTCCATCGAGCGCATCGCCCGTACGGCGGGCGTCGGCAAGGCCACCATCTACCGCCGCTGGCGCGGCAAGGAGGAGCTCTTCGTCGACGTCGTGCGCGCGGCCGAGCCGGCCGACCCCGACCTGCCCGGCACGTCCATGCGCGACGACCTCGTGGCCCTCCTGGAGCAGCTGCGCCGGCGGGGACTGGTGAGCCGCTCGTCGGCGATCCTGCACAACGTCTACGCCCAGATGAAGAGCAGCCCGAAGATCTGGTGCGCCTACCACGCCACCGTCGTCGAGCCGCGGCGCAGACTCCAGCGCGAGATCCTGCGGCGCGGGCAGCAGAGCGGCGAGCTGCGCTCGGACATCGACGTCGACCTGCTCAACGACATCTTCGTCGGCCCCATGCTGGTGCGCAGTGTGATGCGCCCCGACGCCGACCTGCCCAAGGGGCTGTCGGAGCAGATAGTGGACACGGTGCTGGAAGGGCTACGGCCCGTCAGTTCCCGGTCCTGATGTGCGCGTTTCGTCACAGACCACGCTTCCGGCGCCGTAATCGGAACTCCGCCCGCCGACTTGTTCGTCCTCGTGCCTGTACGGCCGTCGCAGGACGGCGGAACGGAGCCGATCATCCCCTAGGGTCGTAACCCACGGGGGAACGGTGTGCACGGCAGGCAGTGAGGCGACGGTATGGCGCAGCAGGCGTACATGACGGAGACGGGCAGCGGTGGCTCGGGGCCCGAGCCCCGGGGGGACCGGCTTCGGCGCCTGGTGAACCGCTTCTTCGGCGGCCGGCGCGGCGATGCGCGGATCTGGCGCCGCGGCGTCGTGCTCGCGGCGGTCGCGGTGGTTCTCGCCCTGGTGATGCTGATGCACTCACGCATCCCCAACCGCGTCGGCAACCTCGGCAGCCTCACCGAGACCTTCCTGCCGTGGCTGGGTCTGCTGGTCCCGGTGCTGCTGGTACTGGCGCTGGTGCGCAGGTCGGCCACCGCGCTGATCGCGGTGCTGCTGCCCGCGATCGTCTGGCTGAACCTGTTCGGCGGCCTGCTCACCGCCAAGACCGGCGGTGGCGGCGATCTGACGGTGGCCACGCACAACGTCAACGCCGACAACCCCGACCCGTCCGGCACCGCCCGCGAGGTGGCCGCGTCCGGCGCGGACGTGCTCGCCCTGGAGGAGGTCAAGGCGTCGGCGATGCCGGTGTACGAGAGCACGCTGGCGTCGACGTACAAATACCACACGGTGCAGGGCACGGTGGGGCTGTGGAGCAAGTACCCGCTCAGCGGGGTGCGGCCGGTGGACATCAGGCTGGGCTGGACGCGGGCCATGCGCGCGACCGTGGCCACGCCCGAGGGACCGGTCGCGGTGTACGTCGCCCACATGCCCTCGGTGCGGGTGAAGATGAACGCCGGGTTCACCGCCGCCCAGCGCGACCAGAGCGCGGACGCGCTCGGCGAGGCGATCGCCGCCGAGCGGCAGCCGAAGGTGATCCTGCTCGGTGACCTGAACGGCACGATGAACGACCGCTCGCTCAACGCCGTCACCTCCCAGATGCGTTCCACCCAGGGCGCGGTGGGCGACGGCTTCGGGTTCAGCTGGCCGGCGTCGTTCCCGATGGCGCGGATCGACCAGATCATGGTCAGGGGCGTGGAGCCGGTGAGTTCCTGGACTCTCCCGCGCACCGACAGCGACCACCTTCCGGTGGCGGCGCGTGTGAATGTCACCACATCGGCAACCGGCTCGTAACCTGCCGGAATACTCGGCCTGAGAGACTTTGTTCCGCAGCTGAACATAGCAAGTCGCACGCTGTACGGAACTCACCCTCGAAAGGCCCTTCATGCCCCTGGCCCTGCTCGCACTGGCCGTCGGCGCTTTCGGTATCGGCACGACCGAGTTCGTGATGATGGGCCTGCTGCCCGACGTCGCGGACGACCTGCACATCTCGATCCCCACCGCCGGGCACCTGGTCTCGGCGTACGCGCTGGGCGTCGTCATCGGCGCCCCGCTGCTGGCCGCGCTCACCTCGCGGCTGGCCCGCCGGCACGTCCTGATCGGCCTGATGGCCCTGTTCGTGGCCGGCAACGCGCTGTCCGCACTCGCCCCCGGCTACGACTCCCTCCTGGCCGCCCGGTTCCTCAGCGGCCTGCCGCACGGTGCCTTCTTCGGCGTGGGCGCGGTGGTCGCGACCAGCCTGGTGCCGCCGGAGCGCAAGGCCCGCTCGGTGTCCCTGATGTTCCTCGGCCTGACCGTGGCCAACGTCGCCGGCGTCCCGGTCGCCACCCTGATGGGCCAGCACCTGGGGTGGCGGGCGACCTTCCTGGCGGTGAGCGTCATCGGCGTGGCCGCCATCGCCTCGCTGGCCCTGCTCGTCCCCCGGCACCACACCCCCGGACACGGCCACGCCCCGGCCACCGGCCTGCGCGGCGAACTGGCCGCGCTGCGCTCGCTCCCCGTCTGGCTGGCCCTGCTGACGACGGTGGCGGGCTTCGGCGCCCTGTTCGCCGCCTACAGCTACATCACCCCGATGCTCACCGAATCCGCCGGCTACGCCGAGTCCAGCGTGACGATGCTGCTGGCGCTGTTCGGCGTGGGCGCAACCGCGGGCAACCTGCTCGGCGGCCGCCTGGCCGACCACTCCATGCGGGGCGCCCTGTTCGGCGGTCTGGCTTCCCTGGCGGCGGTGCTCGTCCTCTTCCCGCTGCTGATGCGGGCCGAGTGGAGCGCGGCCCTGGGGGTGACCCTCCTCGGCATGGCCGCCTTCGTCACCGGATCACCGCTGCAGCTCATGGTCATGGAGAAGGCGTCGGCGGCCCCGTCCCTCGCCTCCTCCGCCAACCAGGCGGCCTTCAACCTGGCCAACGCGGGCGGCGCCTGGATCGGCGGCCTGTCCCTGGCCGCCGGCTTCGGAGCGACGTCCCCGGCCCTCGCCGGCGCCGCCCTGGCCGTCCTCGGCCTCGTGGTCGCGACCGCCGCGTACACGGTGGACCGCCGCCGCGCGGCGATCACCGCCCACCCGGGCCGCGTGGTCGCGAGCCACGTACCGGAGACGGCGGAGGCACTGCGCCACTGAGCCGAGCCGGCACCCGCCGTGGCAATCCCCACCGGGCGGCCCACGCCCAGGAGGGGATGCCATGAGGTGGCTGCGCCCCCCGTGCCGCCCCAGCGGCACGACCGCCCGCAGCTACGCGGACAGCCGGGCGAATCCGCACCCGCAAGACGGCGGGAGCGGGTCGTGGGGGTGCGTCACAGCCCGCCCGCCCCGTTCTGCGGTCTCTCCTCGTCCAGCCGTATCGACTCCGGGCCGTATGCCCGTGTGCGGCGGGCTGGACGCATCCCCACGGCCCCGACCCACCCACAAACGG
>NZ_MUBM01000445.1 GCF_002154505.1 Streptomyces carpinensis
CCCGGCTACGGCTACCCGCAGGCGCCCCAGAGCCCGCAGCCCCCGCAGCAGCCCGCAGGCCACGGCTACCCGGGTGGGCCGGCCACCCCTGCCCCGGAGCCGAACCCGTACGCCCAGCAGCCCGGCGCGTACGGCACCCCGCAGCCCGGTTACGGCTACCCCGGTCAGCCGGGCTACGGCTACCCGGGCGGGCCGGGACAGCAACCCACCGTGCCTCTGCAGCCGCAGGCCGGGCAGCCGGGCGGCGGCGGGGCGAGAAGGACGCAGCTGATGATCATCGCCGCGGCCGTCGTCGCGATCGCGCTGATCATCGGCGGCGGCGTCTGGTACGCGAACTCCTCGGGCGACGGCGGCGGTACGAAGGACACCGCGGCCTCCAGCGGCGGGACCGGGGGCAAGAGCGGTGAGAACGGCGGCAGCGGCGGCACGGCGGCGCGCGGCGAGGAGAAGGTGCCGTCCGACACCAGCGCCAAGGTGCTGTTCCAGTTGCCGCTGCCGAAGGTGGACGACACCACCACCGTCTCGGGCTCCTGGCTCACGGACAAGGTGTACGCCAAGAGCGGTGTCGCCGAGATCGTCGGCTACGACCCCGACAAGGGCACCAAGCTGTGGACCATCAAGCTGCCCGGTCCGGTGTGCCAGGCCACCCGCCGGGTCACGCCGGACGACAGGACGGCGATCGTCTTCGAGCCCGCCATGCCGACCAAGGACAAGCGCTCCCACGGCTGCAGCCAGGTCGCGGCGCTCGACCTCGACGCGGGCAAGCGGCTGTGGACGCGGACGGTGAAGTCCGGTGACGAGGCGATCAACCTCGACAACGTCACCATCGGCGGGAGCACGGTCGCCGTGGGCAGCACCAGCGGCGGCGGCGCCTTCGACCTCGCCGGCGGCAGGGCCCTGTGGACGCCGAAGCCCGGCGACACCTGCTACGACGCCGGCTACGCGGGCGGCGACAAGCTGGTCGCGATGCGCAAGTGCGGTGACTACGGCAACCAGCAACTGCACATCCAGAACATCGACCCGAAGTCCGGGAAGGTGCTCTCCGAGTACAAGATGGCGGCCGGCGTCGAGTACGCGAGCGTGGTCTCGACCAACCCGCTCGTGGTCGCGGCCGACGTCGGCGACTCCGCCAAGGGCAGGGGCATCTCCGACATCTTCAGCATCGACAACAAGACGGGCGCCCTGCGCAACAGGATCTCGGTGCCCGCCGACAGGTACGCGGCCAAGTGCGACGGGATCACCCGGATCGAGGGGTGCAGCGGCCTCGTCGTCGGCAACGACCGGGCCTACATCGCCACCGCCGAACACGACGGCAGCAAGGGCAGCTTCCGCGACACCAACGAGGTCGTCGCCTTCGACCTCGGCAGCGGCAAGCAGACCGGCCAGCGCGCGGACGCGGGCGAGGGCTACACGATCACTCCACTGCGCATGGACGGCGGGAACATCATCGCCTACAAGGAGCCGCCCTACGACAAGGGCGGTCAGATCGTGAGCATCGACGGCGCCTCCTTCAAGGAGACCAAGCTCCTGGAGAACCCGTCGGACCAGGCGGTCCACGACGCGGAGTCCAGCTTCTCGACGGATTACGCCGAGATCCTGTACCACGACGGCCACCTGTTCATGTCCCAGGTCTACGCCTCGGACTGGTCCGGCTCGAGCGAGCGCTATCTGGCCATCGCCTTCGGCACGGCCTGACGGTGACGCGGACGGTCTCGCCCCTGACCCCGGGGCGAGGCCGTTGCCGTACCACCCCGCGTGGCCGCCACTCGTCACCCGCGTGTGCGTTGGGTGCCAAAAAGTCCGCCGATCCGGGGGCTTCTGTCCGGTTGGGGCAGCGCGACGTCGAACTAGCGTGTAGCTTCCGGGGACATGCAGGGTGGGACTGCCGGGGGGCTTCCCGCCCGATCGAGCCCGTCGGAGCGTGGACGGCCGGAGTGGGCATCCGTTGGGGGACTGGGGGGTTGCTCGATGGGAGTGCGGCTCATGGTGGTCGACGACCACCGACTGCTCGCCGAGGCGCTGGCCTCGGCGCTGAAGCTGCGTGGACACCGCGTGCTGGCCGCGGCGGCGCCGGCCGCCGGGGCGGCCGACCTGGTGATCAGCCGTGCGCCGGAGGTGTGCCTGCTGGGCACGGCTGCGCCGGCCGAGCCGGGGGCGTTCGACCCCGTGGCGAAGATCAAGCGGGAGCGTCCGCAGGTGGCGGTGGTCGTCCTCGGCCCGGTCCCCTCCCCGCGCGGCATCGCGGCGGCCTTCGCCGCGGGCGCCTCCGGCTACGTACGCCACGACGAGCGCATAGAGGGCGTGGAGCGCGCGATCATGAAGGCGCGCGCCGGGGAGGCCGCGGTGGCCCCGCAGCTGTTGCAGGGAGCCTTCGGCGAGCTGCTGAACCCGGCCGCCCAGCCGGACGACGAGGGCCAGCGCCTGCTGCGGATGCTCACCCCACGGGAGGTGGAGGTCCTGGTCCGGGTCGCCGAGGGCGAGGACACCCGGGTCATCGCGGCGGGCATGGGCATCGCCCCCAGCACGGCCCGCACCCACGTGCAGCGCGTGCTGATGAAGCTGGGCGTGGGCTCCCGCCTGGAAGCGGCGGCCCTGGCCGCCCGCACGGGCCTGCTGGACCGCGCGGGCCGGCCTTAGGGACGCGCAGGGACGCAGCCGGCCCAGCGCACCGCCGGGCGCCCGCAGACGCACGCCCACCGCGGCTACGTCACTCGGCCCCCGGCTCCTCCGTCGACGGCACAGGCGGCGCGGCCGGCCGCAGCTTCAGCCACACCAGGAAGAACACCCCGAGGACCAGCATCCCGATGCCGGTCCAGAGGTTGATGTTGACGCCCTGCGCCTTGTCGATGGCCGCCTGCGAGTCGGTGATCCCGGTGACCGTCACGATGATCCCGTAGAGCACGAACAACCCGCCGATGATCCGCCGCAGGTCGAAGATGCGCGCGGCGGTCGCGGACTTGCCCTCCAGCTCGGTGACTTGCCGCTGGACGTCCTGTTCGGAGTACCCGGCGTGCGGGGAACGTGCGGAGTTCTCGGAGTCTGACATGGTCTCTCAATCCTCCCGCGATCAGAACGAGAACGGGATGTAGCAGATGGCGGCGAGGACGACGGCGCCCCAGCCGAGCAGTGCGGGCCTGCGGTACCAGGCCTCGTCGCCGGGGGCGGCCGGTTCGGTCATGCCCGGCGAGCGGGTGCCGTAGACCAGGCCCCGGAGTTCCTGCTCCGGGCGGGGCCTGGTGAACAGCGACACCGCCACCATGACCACCGCGCCGGCGACGAAACCGGCGATCGCGGAGACGAAGTTGGCGCCCTGGTCGGTGGGGATGTCGATGACGCCCTGCTTGTAGAGGACGAAGTAGTTCACCATCGCCGCGGTCGTGCCGGCGAGCAGCCCCCAGAAGCCGGACTTCTTCGACGCCCGCTTCCAGAACATGCCGACGATGAACACCACGAACATCGGCACGTTGAAGAAGGAGAACAGCGTCTGCAGGTAGCTCATGATGTTCGAGAACGACGAGGCCAGGAACGCCGTGCCGATGGAGGCGAGCACGCCGATCGCGGTGATCAGCCGTCCGAACCGCACGTAGTAGGCGTCCTCGCGGTCCTTGACGACGTACTTGGCCCAGATGTCGTTGGTGAACACGGTGTTGAACGACGACACGTTGGCGGCCATGCCGGCCATGAAGGCGGCGAGCAGACCGGTCACCGCGATGCCGAGCACGCCGTTGGGCAGCAGCTCCTGCATCAGGTACGGGATGGCGTCGTTGTACTGCAGTCCGGAGCCGGAGGTACCGATCTTCGGCACCAGGGCGGCGGCGACCAGGCCCGGGATCATCACCAGGAAGACGATGAAGATCTTCGGGAACGCGGCGATCAGCGGGGTGCGCTGGGCGGCGGAGAGGTTCTTCGCGGACAGCGCGCGCTGCACCTCGGCGAAGTTGGTCGTCCAGTAGCCGAAGGACAGCACGAAGCCGAGGCCGAGGACGATGGTGAGCCAGTTGGCGCCGAGCGGGTTGGCGTGGCCGATCCCGGTGCCGCCCCAGGCGGTGGTGAAGTTCGCGCCGTGGGCCTGGGTGAGCTTGTGGGTCAGGCCGTCCCAGCCGCCCACCTTCTTCAGGCTGAGCACCACGAGCGGGATGAGGGCCGCGAGGATCACGAAGAACTGCAGAACCTCGTTGTAGATCGCGGAGGACAGTCCGCCGAGGGTGATGTAGGCGAGGACGAAGAAGCCCGCGACGACGATGGCCACCCACTGCGGCCAGCCCAGCAGCGCCTCGACGACGATCGCGAGGGCGTACAGGTTCACCCCGGCGATCAGGATGGCGGCGAAGGCGAACAGGATCGAACTGAGCAGATGTGCGCCTCTGTCGAAGCGCAGCAGCAGGAACTCGGGCACCGAGCGCACTTTGCTGCCGTAGTAGAACGGCATCATCACCAGGCCGAGGAAGACCATGGCCGGGATGGCGCCGATCCAGTACCAGTGCACGGTGTACGCGCCGTACTGGGCGCTGTTGGCGGCCATGCCGAGTATCTCGGTGGCGGCCAGGTTCGCGGAGATGAACGCCAGACCGGTGATCCAGGCCGGCAGGGAGCGCCCGGAGAGGAAGAAGTCGAGGCTGGTCTTGACCGAGCGGCGCGCGGCGAAGCCGATGCCGAGGACGACGACGAAGTAGATGCCGAGGATCGTGTAGTCCAGGCCATTGGTGGGGAGACGTAGCTCCGCTGCCAGGTACGCGGGTGCGTATGTGGGGGTTTGCATAAGAACTCGCTTCGTTGCGCGAACGGATCCAGCGGGGAACCTACGCCTTCGCGTTCAGAAATTGAACACTTTTATTGGTGGTCTTTGTTTGATTGTGATGTAACTCTTTGATGGTTGGTTGTGATGTGTTATGTTTGATTGTGTTGGGTGATGGAGCGTGGAGCGGACCTAGGTTCCAGTAGGGAGTCCGGCAGTGAAGAAGACCTCGACCCGGCTGGCCGACGGTCGTGAGCTCGTCTACTACGACCTGCGTGACGACACCGTGCGCGACGCCGTCGACCGCCGCCCGCTGGAGCGGACCGTCACCACCTCCGAGATCCGCCGGGACGAGCTGCTCGGCGACGCGGTGGCCGTGGCCTCCCACCGCCAGGGCCGCACCTACCACCCGCCGGCCGACGAGTGCCCCCTGTGCCCGACCCGGGGTGAGCGCCTGACCGAGATCCCGGACTCCGCGTACGACGTGGTGGTGTTCGAGAACCGCTTCCCGTCGCTGGCCGGCGACTCCGGACGCTGCGAGGTCGTCTGCTTCACCTCCGACCACGACTCCTCGTTCGCCGACCTGACCGAGGAGCAGGCGCGGCTGGTGCTGGACGCGTGGACCGACCGCACGTCCGAACTGTCGCATCTGCCCTCCGTCCGGCAGGTGTTCTGCTTCGAGAACCGAGGCGCCGAGATCGGCGTGACGCTGGGACATCCGCACGGCCAGATCTACGCCTACCCCTTCACCACCCCGCGCACCGCGCTGATGCTCCGCTCACTGGCCGCCCACAAGGAGGCGACCGGCGGGGAGAACCTCTTCGACGACGTCCTGCGCCGGGAACTGGCCGGTGAGCGGGTCGTCCTGGAGACCGACCACTGGGTGGCCTTCGTGCCGTACGCCGCGCACTGGCCCTACGAGGTCCACCTGTACCCCAGGCGCCGCGTCCCGGACCTGCTCGCGCTGGACGAGCCGACCCGCTCGGAGTTCCCCGAGGTCTATCTGGAATTGTTGAGGCGCTTCGACCGGCTGTTCGGCGAAGGTGAGCCTCCGACGCCGTACATCGCGGCCTGGCACCAGGCCCCGTTCGGCGCGCTGGAGGAGTTCGACGGCGTCGTCCGTGAGGACTTCGCCCTCCACCTCGAGCTTTTCACCATCCGCCGTACTTCCGGCAAGCTGAAGTTCCTTGCGGGCTCCGAGTCCGGCATGAGCGTGTTCATCAACGACGTGCCTCCGGAGCGCGCGGCCGAGCGACTGCGAGAGGTAGCGAGTTCATGAGCGGGAAGTACCTGGTGACCGGCGGCGCGGGTTACGTCGGGAGCGTGGTGGCCCAGCACCTGCTGGAGGCCGGGCACGAGGTCGTCGTCCTCGACAACCTCTCGACGGGCTTCCGCGAGGGCGTGCCCGCGGGCGCCGTCTTCGTCGAGGGCGACATCCGCGACGCCGGCAAGTGGCTGGACTCCTCGTTCGACGCGGTGCTGCACTTCGCGGCGTTCTCGCAGGTCGGCGAGTCGGTGGTGAAGCCGGAGAAGTACTGGGACAACAACGTCGGCGGCACCATGGCGCTGCTCGGCGCGATGCGCGAGGCCGGCGTGCGCAAGCTGGTCTTCTCCTCCACGGCGGCGACCTACGGCGAGCCGGTGAACACGCCGATCACCGAGACCGACCCGACGGCCCCGACCTCGCCGTACGGCGCGTCCAAGCTCGCCGTCGACCACATGATCACCGGTGAGGCGGCGGCCCACGGCCTGGGCGCGGTCTCGCTGCGCTACTTCAACGTGGCCGGCGCCTACGGCACGTACGGCGAGCGCCACGACCCCGAGTCGCACCTGATCCCCCTGGTGCTCCAGGTGGCCCAGGGCCGCAGGGACGCGATCTCGGTCTTCGGCGACGACTACCCGACCCCGGACGGCACCTGCGTCCGTGACTACATCCACGTGGCGGACCTGGCCGAGGCCCACCTCCTCGCCGTGCAGGCCGCCGTCCCGGGCGAGCACCTGATCTGCAACCTCGGCAACGGCAACGGCTTCTCCGTCCGCGAGGTGATCGAGACCGTACGGCAGGTCACCGGCCACCCGATCCCGGAGGTCGTGGCCCCGCGCCGGGCCGGCGACCCGGCGGTCCTGGTCGCCTCGGCCGCAACCGCCCGCGAGAAGCTCGGCTGGAACCCGTCCCGCGCGGACCTCGCGGGCATCGTCGCGGACGCCTGGGAGTTCGCGCAGCACACCGCGAGGGAGCAGTAGTGGAGGAAGAAGCGATCCGGCGGATCCGGGAAGGCTTCACCGCGCTGTACGGCGCCGAGCCGGAGGGGGGCTGGGCGGCACCGGGCCGCGTCAACCTGATCGGCGAGCACACCGACTACAACGACGGCTTCGTGATGCCCTTCGCGCTGCCGCACGTCACCGTCGCGGCGGTGGCCCGGCGCGAGGACGGCGTGCTGCGCCTGCACTCGGCGGACGTGCCGGGCGGCCCCGTCGAGCTGCGCGTCGACGACCTGACGCCCGGGTCCGACAAGGACTGGACGGCCTACCCGGCGGGCGTGGTCTGGGCCCTGCGCGAGGCCGGCCACGCGGTGACGGGCGCGGACGTGCACCTGACCTCGACGGTCCCCTCGGGCGCGGGCCTGTCCTCCTCGGCGGCGCTCGAGGTCGTCGTGGCGCTGGCCCTGAACGACCTGTGCGCACTGGGCCTGAAGGGCTGGCAACTGGCCCGCCTGTGCCAGCGCGCCGAGAACGTCTACGTGGGCGCCCCCACCGGCATCATGGACCAGACGGCCTCCGCCTGCTGTGAGGCCGGCCACGCCCTGTTCCTCGACACCCGTGACCTCTCCCAGCGCCAGATCCCCTTCGACCTGGCCGCCGAGGGCATGCGCCTGCTCGTCGTCGACACCCGGGTCAAGCACGCGCACAGCGACGGCGAGTACGGCAAGCGCCGCGCCGGCTGCGAGAAGGGCGCGGCCCTGCTCGGCGTGGACGCCCTGCGGGACGTGCCCTACGCGGACCTGGAGGCGGCGCTGGAGCGGCTGGGCGACGAGGAGGAGGTCCGCCGCCTGGTCCGCCACATCGTCACGGAGAACCAGCGGGTCGAACGGGTCGTCTCCCTCCTGGAGTCCGGCGACACCCGGGCGATCGGCCCGGTCCTGACCGAGGGCCACGCCTCCCTGCGCGACGACTTCCGCATCTCCTGCCCGGAGTTGGACACCATCGTCGACACGTCCCTGAGCGCGGGTGCGCTGGGAGCGAGGATGACCGGCGGCGGCTTCGGCGGCTCGGCGATCGTCCTCGCCGAGGAGGCCGACGTCGACACGATCACCAAGGCCGTCGAGAAGGCCTTCGCCACGGCCGGCTTCAAGACCCCCCGCGTCTTCGAGGCAGTGCCCTCGGCGGGGGCACGACGGCTGGCCTGACTTACCGCAACCCCTTCACCAGCGTGTACTCCGTGATCCCCGGCGGATAGTCGGGGATCGCGCACACCACCTTGTAGCCGTGTCTGCGGTAGAACTCCGGGGCCTGGAAGTCCCAGGTCTCCAGGCGCACGGCGGTGCAGTCGCGCTGGTCGCGGGCGATGCGTTCGGCGCGGGCCAGGAGGCGGGAGCCGAGGCCCGCGCCGCGGTGGGGCGCGTCGACCCACAGGTAGGCCACGTGCAGCCAGGTCGTCCAGGTGTGGCCGACCAGGCCGCCGGCCACAGTGCCCGACTCGTCCAGCGCCCAGACGTGCAGCGGGACTTCGCGGGCCGCGGGGGTTCCGCGCAGGGCGGCCAGGACGGGGGACGCCGCCGTGTTCGTGTCGCGGAGGCGGGAGCGGAGCAGATCACGGCGCTCTCTGTCGACTTCTGCCTCAATACGAAACATGCGGCACACCCTAAACGCGTCGGCCGGTCAGTTCCGCGAATTGCCTTCCCCTTCCGGCCCCCGGCCGTACTCTGAGGAGCGGTACCGGTGGGGGCCGGTGCCGATCAGGGGGCGAGACAGCCGGGTACGACGCCCGAAGTGGGGTAACAGTTCCGCATGGCGGCGGCCGTGCGGCGGTGGCGCCCACTCCGGGCGTCGTGCCCGCGCAGATGCACGCGGTCAGCGCTGCGGGCGGCGCCGGCGTCTGATGACGATGGGAATCCCCTGCTCTGTCAGGAGTTTGGGGAAGGGGGTTTCAGTGGTGCGTATCCGCGTTCTGGTCGTCGACGACCACCGTATCTTCGCCGAGTCACTCGCCGCCGCCCTGGCCGCCGAGCCGGACGTCGACGTCTCCGCGGCCGGGTCCGGACCGGCGGCGCTGCGCTGCATGGAACGGGCCGCGGCCGAGGGCCGCCGCTTCGACGTGCTGCTCGTCGACGCCGATCTCGGCGGGAACGTGCCCGCGGGGCGGGCCGCCGTGCCCGTCCAGGAGGGCAACGCCGACGGACTGGTGGACGGGATCTCCCTGGTCGCCGGGGTGCGTGGCGCGCAGCCCGGGGTGCGGACCGTCGTGCTGGCCGAGAAGGACGACCCGCGGCGGGCCGCGCTCGCCCTGCAGGCCGGAGCCTGCGGCTGGGTGGCCAAGGACTGCTCGCTGTCCCGGCTGCTCACCGTCATCCGCGGCGTGCTGCGCGACGAGACCCATCTGCCGCCCGCCCTCCTCACGGGCGTCCTGCGGGAGTTGACCGCCGCGCGCAAGCACCGCACCGAGAGCGAGCGGCTGGTGGAGTCGCTGACGCCACGTGAACGGGAGGTGCTGCGCTGCATGGTCGCGGGCCTGGGGCGCAAGGCCGTCGCCGAGCGGCTGTACTTGTCCCCGCACACCGTGCGCACCCATATGCAGAACGTCCTGGGCAAGCTCGGTGTGCACTCCACGCTCGCCGCCGTCGCCCTGGCCCGCCGGGCCGGGGTGGGGCCCGTCGACCTGACCGGGGACGACCTAGCCGGGGATGTTGTCGAACGGGGCGGTCAGCTGGCGTAGCAGACCGGCGAGTTCGGCGCGCTGGGCGGAGGACAGTTCGGCCAGGATCGCGCGCTCCTGGTCCAGCAGGCCCGCGAGCGACTGGTCGGCGCGGTCGCGGCCCTCGTCGGTGAGGCGGACCAGCACGCCGCGCCGGTCGCTGGGGTCGGGCAGCCGCTCCACCAGGCCCTTCTTGGCCAGCCGGTCGATGCGGTTCGTCATGGTGCCCGAGGTGACCAGGGTCTGCGTCAGCAGCTGTCCGGGGGAGAGCTGGTACGGCGCTCCGGCGCGCCTGAGCGCGGTCAGCACGTCGAACTCCCAGGGCTCCAGGCTGTGCTCGGAGAAGGCCAGCCGACGCGCGCGGTCCAGGTGCCGAGCCAGCCGGCTCACCCGGCTGAGCACCTCGAGCGGTTCCACGTCGAGGTCCGGGCGCTCCCGCCGCCACGCCGCGACCAGCCGATCGACCTCGTCCTCCATGCGATCAGTGTAGTGGTTGTGTCGATGTGAAGTCTCTTGATATCAACTATCTTGGAATCGAGAGATAATCGCGAGTAGCTTCGTCGTCGAGAGACCGAGCTCGGACTCCAAGGAGGCCGCCATGCCCGCCCACAGCGCCCACAGCCCCACCTGGGACCCCGGCCAGTACCTGCGTCACGCCGGCCACCGGGCCCGCCCCTTCGCCGACCTCCTCGCCCGTGTCCCGGACCTGCCCGCAGACCCGCCCCGCATCGCCGACCTCGGCTGCGGTCCCGGCAACGTCACCGTCCTCCTCGCGGGCCGCTGGCCCACCGCGGACATCACCGGCTACGACAACTCGCAGGAGATGCTCGACAAGGCCGTGGTGGATCACGCGGGCCCCACGCCCGGCGGTGGCCGCCTCGACTTCCTGACCGCGGACGCCCGCACATGGACGCCCACCGAGCCGTACGACCTGATCGTCAGCAACGCCACCCTCCAGTGGGTGCCGGGGCACGTGGACCGCTTCGCCGACTGGACGGCGGGACTGCGGCCCGGCGGCACCTTCGCCTTCCAGGTGCCCGGCAACTTCTCCGCCCCCAGCCACCGGCTGATGCGCGACCTCGCGGGCTCCGCCCACTGGCGCGAGCGCCTCGGTGGCGTGCTGCGGCACGAGGACGCGGTGCTGGCCCCCGAGGCGTACCTGGAGCGGCTGACCTCCCTGGGCTGCGCGGCGGACGTGTGGGAGACGACGTACGTCCACCTGCTGACGGGTGAGGACCCCGTCCTGGACTGGGTGAAGGGCACCGGGCTGCGGCCGGTGCTGACCGCGCTCGCCGACGAGCCCCGGGAGGCCGAGGCGTTCCTCACCGAGTACCGGGCCGCCCTGCGCGAGGCCTACCCGGCGGGCCCGCACGGCACCCCGTTCCCCTTCCGCCGCATCTTCGCGGTCGCCACCAAGGAGGCCTAGGCCATGCTCACCGCCATCGACCATGTCCAGCTCGCCGCCCCGCCCGGTTCGGAGGGCGCTCTGCGGGCGTACTACGTCGACGTCCTCGGCATGACGGAGATCCCCAAGCCGCCCGTGCTGGCCGCGCGCGGAGGCTGCTGGTTCCAGGCCGGCCCCGTCCAGCTCCACCTGGGCATCGAGGAGGACTTCCGCCCGGCGAGGAAGGCCCACCCGGGCCTCGGGGTGACGGCCATCGAGGCGTACGCCGCCCGGCTGACCGACCACGGCGCACCGGTCACCTGGGACGACAACCTGCCGGGCCACCGGCGCTTCTACTCCGAGGACCCGGTGGGCAACCGGCTGGAGTTCCTCGAGCCGATCCGGCAGACCGGCGCCTAGGGTCTTCCGTCCGGAACAGGCCGGAACAGGCCGGATCGGGCCGGGCCGATCAGGCCGGATCGGGCCGCAGCAGGCCAGGGCGTCAGGCCCCGCGAGCCCGGCATGGTCCGAACGAGCGGACGGTCACCGTCACCAGCAAGACCGAGGTCCACAGCACCTATGCCTTGCGGTGCCCTATCAGCCTCGGCTTCGGCTCCAGCCCGTCCAGGCCGTGCCAGGCCAGGTTCACCAGGTGGGCCGCGACCTCCGCCTTCTTCGGGCGGCGGACGTCCAGCCACCACTGGCCGGTCAGGGCGACCATGCCGACCAGCGCCTGCGCGTACAGCGGGGCCAGCTTCGGGTCGAAGCCGCGGGACTTGAACTCGCGGCCCAGGATGTCCTCCACCTGGGTGGCGATGTCGGAGATCAGGGACGCGAAGGAGCCCGTGGACTGGGGGATCGGGGAGTCGCGGACCAGGATGCGGAAACCGTCCGTGTACTCCTCGATGTAGTCCAGGAGCGCGAACGCCGCCTGTTCGCACAGCTCACGGGGGTGGCCGGCGGTCAGGCTGCTGGTCACCATGTCCAGCAGGCGCCGCATCTCGCGGTCCACCACCACCGCGTACAGGCCCTCCTTGCCGCCGAAGTGCTCGTACACCACCGGCTTGGACACCCCGGCCTTCGCCGCGATCTCCTCCACCGAGGTGCCCTCGAAGCCCTTCGCCGCGAACAGGGTGCGACCGATCTCCAGCAGTTGCTGGCGGCGCTCGGCACCGGTCATCCGGGTGCGGCGGGTGCGCCGCGGCTTGTCGTTGCTGGGGGTGCTGGAGTCGGTCGCCACGGCGTCAATCATGCCGCCTCAGCGGTGTCCTTCCGGCGGCGGGAGCCGCGTTCGTCGGTGTTGCGGCGGGAATCGATACGCGAGCGTGACGGCCAGCGCACGTCGTACGCCCAGCCGAGCTGCTCGAACCAGCGGATGATCCGCGCCGAGGAGTCCAGCTGACCGCGCTCCACACCGTGCCGCGCGGAGGTGGGGTCGGCGTGGTGCAGGTTGTGCCAGGACTCGCCGCACGACAGGATCGCCAGCCACCACACGTTGCCCGAGCGGTCTCGCGACTTGAACGGGCGCTTGCCCACCGCGTGGCAGATCGAGTTGATCGACCAGGTGACGTGGTGCAGCAGGGCCACCCGGACGAGCGAACCCCAGAAGAACCCGGTGAACGCCCCCCACCACGACATCGTCACCAGGCCGCCGATCAGGGGCGGCAGCCCGAGCGACATGATCGTCCACAGCACGAACTGACGGGAGATCCGCCGCATGGCCGGATCCTTGATCAGGTCCGGCGCGTACTTGTCCTGCGGGGTCTGTTCCTCGTCGAACATCCAGCCCACGTGCGCCCACCACAGGCCCTTCATCAGGGCCGGGACGGTCTCGCCGTACCGCCACGGCGAGTGGGGGTCGCCCTCGTGGTCGGAGAACTTGTGGTGCCGGCGGTGGTCGGCCACCCACCGCACCAGTGGGCCCTCCACCGCCATCGACCCCGCGATCGCCAGCGCGATCTTCAAGGGCCGCTTGGCCTTGAAGGAACCGTGCGTGAAGTGCCGGTGGAAACCGATCGTGATGCCGTGGCAGCCGAGGAAGTAGAAGAAGACCAGCAGACCGAGGTCCAGCCAGCTCACCCCCCAGCCCCACGCCAGCGGCACCGCCGCGATCAGCGCGAGGAACGGCACGGTGATGAAGAGCAGCAGCGTGATCTGTTCGATCGAACGCTTCTGCTCGCCGCCCAGAGTGGCCGAGGGCAGCGCGCCGCCGGCCGCCTCCGGGGCGTCGTCGATCACATCGGAGGAGCTTGTGGTCATGGGCGTCCCCTGTGGGGTCGAGGGTTGAGACAGGTGCCGACGGGTTTCGGAAACGACCAGCTCCCTACGGTTCCGTAACCTACGGCGACGTAAGTATGGCAGCGTGTCGCCGCGCGGCAAGAGCCCCTGGCCTGCGCGTCCCGCCCGACACCTAGACTTGGAGTCGGTCGGACAGCGCGGTCCGCTCTGAAGATTCCTTCCCGGATGCCCGGCCCGTATGCGGCGCCCGCCGCGCGGCACCCGTCCGGGTTCCCTCCCAGACGAGCTTCAACACTGCAAGGAGCCGCACCTGTGAGCAGTGCCGACGACCAGACGACGACCAGCAGCGAGCTGCGCGCCGACATCCGCCGACTGGGTGACCTCCTGGGGGAGACCCTGGTGAGGCAGGAGGGCCCCGAGCTCCTCGACCTGGTCGAGAGGGTTCGCCGCCTCACCCGCGAGGACGGCGAAGCCGCCGCCGAACTGCTGCGCGGCACCGAACTGGAGACCGCGGCCAAGCTGGTCCGCGCCTTCTCCACCTACTTCCACCTGGCCAACGTCACCGAGCAGGTCCACCGGGGACGCGAGCTGCGCGCCCGCCGCGCCGCCGAGGGCGGCCTCATCGCCCGCACCGCGGACCGGCTCAAGGACGCCGACCCCGAACACCTGCGCGAGACCGTCCAGCACCTCAACGTCCGCCCGGTGTTCACCGCCCACCCCACCGAGGCCGCGCGCCGCTCCGTCCTCAACAAGCTCCGGCGCATCGCCGCCCTCCTGGAGACCCCGGTCATCGAGACCGACCGCCGCCGCCTCGACACCCGGCTGGCCGAGAACATCGACCTCGTCTGGCAGACCGACGAACTCCGCGTCGTCCGCCCCGAACCCACCGACGAGGCCCGCAACGCCATCTACTACCTCGACGAGCTCCACGCCGGCGCCGTCGGCGACGTCCTGGAGGACCTCACCGCGGAACTCGAACGCGTCGGCGTCAAGCTCCCCGACGACACCCGCCCCCTCACCTTCGGCACCTGGATCGGCGGCGACCGCGACGGCAACCCCAACGTCACCCCCGCCGTCACCTGGGACGTGCTGATCCTCCAGCACGAGCACGGCATCAACGACGCTCTCGACATGGTCGACGAACTGCGGGGCTTCCTGTCCAACTCCATCCGCTACACCGGCGCCACCGAGGAACTGCTGACCTCCCTCCAGGCCGACCTGGAAGCCCTGCCGGAGATCAGCCCCCGCTACAAGCGCCTCAACGCCGAGGAGCCCTACCGGCTCAAGGCCACCTGCATCCGGCAGAAGCTCGTCAACACCAAGCAGCGCCTCGCCAAGGGCACCCCCCACGAGGCCGGCCACGACTACCTCGGCACCGCCGAGCTCCTCGCCGACCTCCGCCTCCTGCAGGACTCCCTGCGCCGGCACCGCGGCGGCCTGTTCGCCGACGGACGCCTCGCCCGCACCATCCGCACCCTCGCCGCCTTCGGCCTCCAACTGGCCACCATGGACGTCCGCGAACACGCCGATGCCCACCACCACGCCCTCGGCCAGCTCTTCGACCGGCTCGGCGAGGAGTCCTGGTGCTACGCCGACATGCCCCGCGAGTACCGCGCCAAGCTGCTCGCCAAGGAACTGCGCTCCCGCCGCCCGCTCGCCCCCACCCCCTGCCTCCTATACACATCT
>NZ_MUBM01000446.1 GCF_002154505.1 Streptomyces carpinensis
CCGCTCCGCCCGCGCCCCCGGCCGCCGGGGCGGGTCCGCCGACGACCACCTGTTCGCCGTCCACGAGGAACCTGGCCCGGTTGAGACCGCCGAGGTCGGTGCCGGGGCGCACTCCGCCCGCCGCCCGTAGCGCGTCGGCGACCCGTGAACCCGCCGGGAGACGGTGGATCCCGGGGTGACGGACCTTGCCGCTGACGTCCACGACGATCTCCGGGGCGGCCGAGGCGGTGGCGACGGCACCCGGTGAAGGTGCCGGTGTGCCGAACGCGGTGTCCTTGTTCTCTCCCCCGCTCTGGGCGGGCGCCACGGCCCGCACCACCGCGGGCGCCCGAACCTCCTCCGTGCGGCCGGTCCAGAAGTGCTGAAGGGCGAAGACCGCGGCGACGGCGAACACGACCGTGAGGGCGATCACACTTCTGCGTTCGAGGCCGCACCGCGTCTGCACCCACATCGGCATCCGTTCACGCAGCGCGAGCCGAGCCCTGTCCCGCCAGTCCTGCCCCACCCCCGCGACGGTCCCACCGGCGTCACGCTCGGCTCCAGCCACTGCCCCCGCCTCGCTCACGGCAGCCGGTGCCTCGTCGGTCAGGGAAGTCGCGCCCTTCGGATCGGGCAGGGCAGTCGCCGCCGCATGGCGAACGGCGGTCGGACTCGCAGTGCGCGGGATGGTCGGGGTCGCAGTGCGCGGGATGGTCGGGTTCGCATCGAGAGCGCCGGTCGGGCTCGCATCGCGCAGAACGGAGTTCTGCTCCTCGAACCGCCCGGTGTGGTCCGACTCCCCCAGTCGCGGGGTGTGTTCGCCGAACAGTGACTGAGCGCGTCGGCGCAGATCCTCGGCCGGCGCTTCGCGGTGGCGGGGGCCGCGCCGGCTCGCCGGGCGGCGGTGGCGGGTGCGGCCGTCCGAGTCGGGGCCACGGCCCGGACCGCTCGTGGCCGTAGCTGTGCGTGAGTGTGCTCGAAGTGCCATGCGAGGAGCATCGGACAGCTCGGCGGATTCGCGATGATCTTGCTGGATCTCCGGGGACTACTGCCTGGTTGTGGACAACTCCGCCACCCACACGGGTGATCGGGAGGGATACCGGACTCACTCACCGACGCAGGACCGGACTTACCGAGGGGAGACCACAACCCCCAGCAGCCCCGGTCCGGTGTGCGCCCCGATCACTGCCCCGACCTCGCTCACATGCAGGTCGGCCAGCCCGGGCACACGCGCCCGCAGCCGGTCCGCGAGGGCCGACGCCCGCTCCGGGGCGGCGAGATGGTGGACGGCGATGTCGGTGCCGGCGCCGCTCGCGCGCTCGGCCGCGATCTCCTCCAGGCGGGCGATGGCCCTGGAGGCCGTCCGTACCTTCTCCAGGAGCTCGATGCGGCCCCCGTCCAACTGGAGCAGCGGCTTCACGGCGAGCGCGGAACCGAGCAGGGCCTGCGCGGCGCCGATGCGGCCGCCGCGGCGCAGATAGTCGAGCGTGTCGACGTAGAAGTAGGCGGAGGTTCCACCGGCTCGCTTCTCCGCGGCGGTGACCGCGTCGTCCACGGTGCCGCCTGACTCGGCCGTCTCCGCGGCGGCCAGGGCGCAGAAGCCGAGTGCCATCGCGACCATTCCGGTGTCCACCACCCGGACCGGTACCGGTGCCTCGCGCGCCGCGAGCATGGCGGCGTCGTACGTACCCGACAGTTCCGCGGACAGATGCAGGGAGACGATGCCGGACGCGCCGGATTCGGCCACTCTGCGGTAGGTCTGGGCGAAGAGTTGGGGACTGGGGCGTGAGGTGGTGACGGGCCGGCGCTTCTGCAGTGCCTGGGCCAGGGAGCGGGTGGAGATCTCGGTGCCCTCTTCGAGCGCCCGGTCGCCGAGGACCACGGTCAGCGGGACCGCGGTGATGCCGTGGCGCTCCATCGTCCGCGGCGGCAGGTAGGCCGTTGAATCGGTGACGATCGCGACATGGCGGGACATGAGCTGGAGGTTACCTGCCGTAGCGCCCGGGCCGCAGCCCAGCCCCGCTGACCGGGTGTGCCTGTGGCCGGATCCACCGCATCAAGTGGTGCTCTCGGGGCGGGGCTTCTTCTGCCACGAGTAGGCGGTGCGACGGCCCGGCGGAGTGATGGCGGGCCGGCCCGGCTCCGCTGCGGCGCCCGGCCGTCGGGTCTTCGGCGCGGTCGGCCGGTCCTCGTCGGCGGCCGGGGTTTCGGGCCACGGCGGGGGTGCGGCCGTGGTCTGCGGCCTGGTCCAGTGGCGCAGGGCGTCGGCCTCCACGTCGATCTGGGCGCTCAGCATGTCCAGGTCGTCCTCGGCGAAGCGGCGGGCACGGTCGTGGGCGGCCCAGCGCAGGGAGTCGGCCGACTGTGTGATGCGCCGGGTCCGCTCGCGCAGGCCCGGAAGCCGCTCGGTGAGCGTCGCCCGGTTCGGCTCGCCCTCCAGGCGCTTGAGTTCGGCGTCCAGTTGGTGTCCGTACGTGCTGAGACGCTCGAACAGCGCGACGGACTCCTTCAGGGACTCGTCCTCTGTCGCGCCCGCGTACAGGGCGTCCTGTGTGGCGCGCATCGAGGTGCGCAGAGTGAGCCGGAGCTCGGCGAGCTCGCCGGCCGGGCCGGGCTGGGCGAAGGACTTGGCTCGCAGGGTCTGGTCCTCCACCGCGCGGCGGGCCTGGCTGATCGTGCGGTCCACGCCGCGCTTGGCGGCGCCGACGGCCTTGACCGTGGCGTAGGCGCCGAGCACCAGGCAGAGCACGAAGAGCACGGCGAGGACTGCTACGACTGCTTCCACGGCGCTCCTCCTCGGCTGGGGCGGCACAGGCCGCGCCGCTCTTCAACGGTAAACGCAACGGGCAGGCCCGGGGTTCCAGAAAAACCCCGAACCTGCCCGTAGGGGACTACCCGGAGGCGCTCAGGCCGGGACGATGTTCACCAGCTTCGGCGCCCGCACGATCACCTTGCGGATGCCCGCGCCGCCCAGCGCGGCGACGACCTTCTCGTCGGCCAGCGCGACCTTCTCCAGCTCCTCCTCGGAGATCGTCGGCGGGACCTCCAGGCGCGCCTTGACCTTGCCCTTGACCTGGACGACGCAGGTCACGGATTCGTCCACGACGTACGCCGGGTCGGCGACCGGGAAGTCCTGGTGGACGACCGAGTCGGTGTGGCCCAGCTTGTGCCACAGCTCCTCGGCGATGTGCGGGGCCAGCGGCGCGACCATCAGCACCAGCGGCTCGGCGACCGGCCGCGGCACCGCCCCACCGGCCTTGGTCAGGTGGTTGTTCAGCTCGGTGACCTTGGCGATGGCGGTGTTGAAGCGCAGGCCCTCCAGGTCCTGGCGCACGCCGTCGATCGCCTTGTGCAGGGCGCGCAGCGTCTCCTCGTCCGGCTCGGCTTCCGAGACGGTGACCTCACCGGTGGCCTCGTCGACGATGTTGCGCCACAGCCGCTGCAGCAGCCGGAACTGGCCCACCACCGCGCGCGTGTCCCACGGACGGGAGACGTCCAGCGGGCCCATCGCCATCTCGTACAGACGCAGCGTGTCGGCGCCGTACTCGGCGCAGATCTCGTCCGGAGTGACGGCGTTCTTCAGCGACTTGCCCATCTTGCCCAGCAGGCGGGTGACCTTCTCGCCCTGGTAGTAGTAGGCGCCGTCGCGCTCCTCCACCTCGGCGGCCGGCACCGCGATGCCACGGCTGTCGCGGTAGACGTAGGCCTGGATCATGCCCTGGTTGAACAGCTTGTGGAACGGCTCCGCGGAGGAGACGTGGCCCAGGTCGTACAGGACCTTGGACCAGAAGCGCGCGTACAGCAGGTGCAGCACGGCGTGCTCGGCGCCGCCGACGTACAGGTCGACGCCGCCGTGCGGCAGGCCCTCGCGCGGGCCCATCCAGTAGCGCTCGATCTCCGGGTCGACCAGCTGCTCGCTGTTGTGCGGGTCCAGGTAGCGCAGCTCGTACCAGCAGGAACCGGCCCAGTTGGGCATGGTGTTGGTCTCACGGCGGTACTTCTTGGGGCCGTCGCCCAGGTCCAGGGTGACGTTGACCCAGTCCTCGTTGCGCGACAGCGGCGTCTCGGGCTGGGTGTCGGCGTCGTCCGGGTCGAAGGTGCGCGGCGAGTAGTCCTCGACCTCGGGCAGCTCCAGCGGCAGCATCGACTCGGGCAGCGCATGGGCGACGCCGTCCTCGTCGTAGACGATCGGGAAGGGCTCGCCCCAGTAGCGCTGGCGGCTGAACAGCCAGTCGCGCAGCCGGAAGTTGACGGTGCCCTCGCCGGTGCCCTCGCGCTCCAGCCACTCGGTGATGCGCGTCTTGGCCTCGACGACGCCCAGTCCGTCCAGCGTCACGTCCGCACCGGAGGAGTTGACGATCTTCGCGTCGTAGGACGCGAAGGCGTCGTCCCAGGCCGACGGGTCGGTGCCGCGGCCGTCGCTCGGCTCGACGACGCAGCGCATCGGCAGTTCGAAGGCGCGCGCGAAGGCGAAGTCGCGGCTGTCGTGCGCCGGAACGGCCATGATGGCGCCGGTGCCGTAGCCCATCAGGACGTAGTCGGCGATGAAGACGGGGATCTTCTCGCCGTTGACCGGGTTGGTCGCGAAGGCGCCGGTGAAGACACCGGTCTTGTCCTTGGCCTCGGCCTGGCGCTCGACGTCGGACTTGGAGGCGGCCTGCGCGCGGTAGGCGGCGACGGCCTCGGCGGGCGTGGCGTGGCCGCCGGTCCACACCTCGTGGGTGCCCTCCGGCCAGGCGCCCGGGGTGAACTTCTCCACCAGCGGGTGCTCGGGGGCCAGCACCATGTAGGTGGCGCCGAACAGGGTGTCCGGACGCGTGGTGAAGACGGTGATGTGCTCGCCGTCGATCGGGAAGTCGACGCGGGCGCCCTCGCTGCGGCCGATCCAGTTGCGCTGCTGCAGCTTGATGGCCTCGGGCCAGTCCAGCTCCTCCAGGTCCTCCAGCAGCCGGTCGGCGTAGGCGGTGATGCGCATGTTCCACTGGCGCAGCTTGGCCTTGAAGACCGGGAAGTTGCCGCGCTCGGAGCGGCCCTCGGCGGTGACCTCCTCGTTGGCCAGCACCGTACCCAGGCCGGGGCACCAGTTGACCGGCGCGTCGGAGGCGTAGGCCAGGCGGAACTCGCCCAGGACGTCGGCGCGCTCGGCGTGGTTCAGCTCGTGCCATCCGCGCGTGTGTCCCGGTACGGCACGCTCACCGGACTCGAACCGGGCGATCAGCTCCGAGATCGGGCGGGCCCTCCCGGCCTCGCCGTCGTACCAGGAGTTGAAGATCTGCAGGAAGATCCACTGGGTCCACTTGTAGTAGTCCGGGTCGATCGTGGCGAACGACCGGCGCTTGTCGTGGCCCAGGCCCAGCCGGCGCAGCTGGACCTTCATGTTCTCGATGTTGGCCTCGGTGGACACGCGCGGGTGCGTACCCGTCTGCACGGCGTACTGCTCGGCGGGCAGCCCGAAGGCGTCGAAGCCCAGAGTGTGCAGGACGTTGTGGCCGGTCATCCGCTGGAACCGGGCGTATACGTCGGTGGCGATGTAGCCCAGGGGGTGGCCGACGTGCAGGCCCGCACCGGACGGGTACGGGAACATGTCCATGATGAACTTCTTGGGCCGGGCGGCCAGCTCTGGGTCGCCGGCCAGGTCACCCTTGGGGTTCGCGGCCGCGTAGGTGCCCTCGGCGTCCCAGAAGTCCTGCCAGCGTGCCTCGATCTCGGCCGCCAGGGCGGCCGTGTAGCGGTGCTGCGCCACCTCCGCCGACGCGGCGGCGGTGGCAGCGGAGTTCGTCTCGCTCATGATCCTCAAAGCTCCATCGATCGTCTCTGCCAACGGCTGCGACTTTCAGAAACGAAAAATCCCCTCGCACAGGAGGGGACGCCGCGCCGATTCCGACCACCCGATTCGTCGGCGGTCGGGACTGATCAGCGCGGCTCGCTAAGCAGAAGGCGTACGGCACGCATGGCGTCAGGGTACCGCAGCCGTCGAGTGCGCCGCGACGAGCTTCCACCGAGCCCGCCGCCGACACCTGCCGAACCCGACAGGAAGGCATCGATCCGGTTGCGAACATCCCGGGAAGTTGACCAAAGTTCAAATATTACCCGGCGTAACGGACGCTATCGGGGCAACAGGAGCCCCAAGTGTTCCGTTGATAACAACGCAATAACTCAAACGGCGTACTGCCCGGTTTGGAGCCACTTAGAGTTCGTGCTCGGGACCGCTCACCCGAACCGCTCGGAGTCGCCCCCATGAACCCTCGTCGCAGTAACAGCTCGCTCCCCAAACCGGGCCGGTCGGCCTACGGGGTGGCGTCCGCCGCCGTCCTGGTCCTGATACCCGTGGTCGTGCTGGTGGGAGGCAGCCAGTTCCGCGAGTTCCTGAACTTCGGCGCGGGCGTCCTCTCCCTGGTCTCCCTCAGCTGCTCGGTGATCTGGGGCCTGGTCGCCCAGGACCGGATCTTCCTCAACACGCGCCAGCGGATCGTGGGCCAGGCGGTGCACCGGACCACTGCGGTCGCCTCGATCGCGTTCCTCCTGCTGCACATCACCACCAAGATCGCCCTCGACCACACACAGCTGATCGCCGCGGTCGTTCCGTTCTCGCTCGGCGTCACCGGGAGCGCCGGCCTGATCGGTCTGGGCTCCGTGGCCGGCCTGTTGATGATCTTCGTGGGCGTCACCGGCGCGCTGCGCAGCAACTTCGCCACGCCCGCCCCGGTCGCGGCGCGCTGGCGGGCCATGCACATGCTGGCCTACCCGGCCTGGTGCGCCGCGCTGGTCCACGGCCTGTACGCCGGCCGCCAGGCCAAGCCGGTCTTCGTGATCCTCTACAGCCTGTCCCTGCTCGGCGTCATGGGGGCCCTGGCGCTGCGCTCGGCGCCGCGCCCGTTCAAGCGCAAAGTCGCCGACCGGCTGGTGACGATGCTGGGCGGTGGGGAGCGGCCGGAGCCGGCCGACCTGGACACGAGCCGGGCCAGGGCGGCGGAGGCCACGCTGCCGGGCTACGAGAACGCGCGGGCCGAGTGGCCCTCGCGCTCCGGCACGACCGGGTCCCTGCCGCGCGTCCCGGCCTCCTCCGCGCCGCTGCACGAGGCCCCCGCGGCCGGGGCCGCCCACGAGGGCGCCGCGGGCTTCGCGGCCGCCTACCGGGCCGTCTCGAGACCGCGGGCGCAGCAGCCCTTCGCGGCCGACGGAGCCGCGTACCGGGATCTGTCCTTCGACCCGCAGGCCACCGAGGCGATGCCGCGCGTGGAGGCCGCCGGGGGCGCCCCGGGCAGCTGGCCGATCCCCTCGCCGCCGCCCGTCGGCGAGGCGCCCCCGTCGGCCTACGACCCGCTGAACGACACGGGACACACCATCCCGACCTACAGCGATCCGGGCACGAACGGGTACGGCGGACGTGATGTGTACGACACCGGTGAGACGAACACCCTCTACGGCACGTACAACTCGAACGACACGTACATGAGCGGTCCCGCCACTGAAACACGCCCCGGCGCTCCCTTCGACGCGCCGGGTTCGGGGGAATCCTGGAACACGCCTTTCGGAGGCCATAGGTGAACGAGGCCCTGCCCGACGTCCCGGAAGTCCGCGTGGTCGGACTTCCCCAGCTCACGTCGGGCTTCGACCTTGTCGAACGACTCGATCTGCCCATGCACCTGAAGGTGCACGGGCCGCTCGAACCGCTGGGCGGCGAGCAGCTGGCGCAGCTCGCCGAGGCGATCAACCTCAGGGGCCGCGGCGGCGCGGGCTTCCCCTTCCACAAGAAGCTGCGGTCGGTCGCCGAGTCGGCGATCCGCCGCGGCGTACGGCCGGTCGTCGTCGTCAACGGCAGCGAGGACGAGCCGGCCTGCCGCAAGGACACGGTGCTCATCAACCGTGCCCCGCACCTCATCCTGGACGGTGCCCTGCTGTGCGCGGAGGCCCTCGGTGCCCGCACGCTCGTGGTGGGTGTCACCCGGGAGTCCACCCAGCGCTCCATGGAGGCCGCCCTGGCCGAACGGGGACTGAGCAACGGCCGCAGGTCGGCACTACGCGCGCGCGTGCAGCGCAATCCGGTGCGCATGGTCACGGGTGCGGCGGCGTCGCTCATCCGCTCCATCGACGGCGGTCCGGCGATCCCGCCCGGCCGCAAGATCAGTGCCTCGCAGAGCGGCGTGGGCGGCGCACCCACGCTGCTGTCCAACGCGGAGACGTTCGCGCAGCTGGCGATCGCCGCCCGCATCGGACCCGAGCGCTACGGCAACACCGGCCTGTACGACGAGCCGGGCACCGTCATGCTGACGGTCTCCGGCGCCGTGGCCCGCCCCATGGTGATCGAGGTCCCCACGGGCGTGCCGTTGCGCTACATCCTGCAGCTGGCCGGCGCCCCGCCGGTGCCGCAGGGTGTGCTGACCGGCGGCTACCACGGCAAGTGGATCGACGCGGCGACCGTCGACGAGGCGATCGTCTCGCGCAACTCCCTGGACGCGGTCGGCGGCTCGCTCGGCGCCGGGGCGATCCTGCCGATCAGTCAGAACACCTGCCCACTGGGCGAGTCGCTCCAGGTGGCGAAGTGGCTGGCCGAGGAGAGCGCGGGCCAGTGCGGCCCGTGCTACCTCGGGCTGCCGGCCGCCGCGCGCGGCATGGAGGACATCCTGAACGGCGGCGGACCGGCGGCCCTGGAGGCGCTCAAGCAGGTCGCCAAGAACGTCAAGCGGCGCGGCGCGTGCTCGCACCCGGACGGCTCGGCGATGTTCCTGGAGTCCACCGTCAAGGCGTTCACGGACGACCTGGCCGCCCATGTCCTCGGTAACGGCTGCGGACGGCCGGTGGAGGGCGTGCTGCCGCTCTTCGAGGGCGGCAGGGCCCCGACGGGCGTCCCCGGGGGCGGCGCGGCCGAGGAGACCGGCCCCAGCCGCCAGAAGATCCACGTCGACTGGACCCTGTGCCGGGGCCACGGCCTGTGCGCGGACATCCTCCCGGAGGTGTTCGAACTGGGTGCCGACGGGTTCCCGACCGTCGCCCAGGCGGCGGTGCCGCGCTATGCGGAGGCCAAGGCGCTGCGCGCGGTGCGCCGCTGTCCGGCGCTGGCCCTGCGCATCGAGGAGGACACGCGCTCGCAGGCCCCGCCGCGCAACCTCCCGGTCCTCTCGCAGGGCCGCGGCCGCCGCGCCCTGGGCCGCTGAGCACACCGCCGGCGGGTCACACTCTCAGGAGGTGGCCCGCCGTTTCGCCGGGTGCACCCTGAACGCCGAGGGCGGGCCACCCATTCGGATGACCCGCCCTCGACTTCTGTGGAGCTAAGGAGAATTGAACTCCTGACCTCCTGCATGCCATGCAGGCGCTCTACCAACTGAGCTATAGCCCCTTGCCCTGTTCCGCCCGGTTTCCCCGGCGGCGACGCCAACATTACACGGTCCAGGGGGTGCTTCACCAAATCGGTTTCCGCTCCGCCCGATATGACCGGTGTTCACGACTCGGCCGGGGTCCCGCGCGGGCCCCGGCCGGGTCGCGCCTGGGCGGCAGGCCCTGGCGGTCATGCGGTGACGAAGGAGTAGAACCGCTTGAGAGTGCAGTGCTCCTCCAGGAGCCGCCCGTAGATCGGCTCGCCCTCCAGTTCGCGGTACGTCTCGATGGGGTCGCCCTTTATGATCAGCGCCCGAGCGCACTCCTCGCACCAGTACTGGTAGTCGGGGTTGATCGGTTCCATGTCACGGACGATCGGCGTACCGCTGCCACACCAGTCGCACTTTCGCCTGTGTGCACCCATCGATCAGCTCCAGCTGTGGCCGCAGGCCGTGCACACGTACGAGATCCCGCCGTTGTCGCCGAGGACTTGCGCCACGTGGAGGGAGCCGCAGGAGGGGCAGACGAGGCGGGTGGCCGTGTCCTGTATCAACGCCGCATCGAGGAGGTGACCGACCTCCTCGAGGATGCTCGCAGGCATCGCTACTCCCTCCCGTCAGGCCGCGCCCCCTTCGGCCGTTTGATTCTGCCACGGCCGGGCCAATACGGTCAGCGACGCCTCGGTACCAGTCCGGCCACGGCGCCCGCCGCGGCCGCCCCGGCCAGCGCGTACATGCATGCCGAGAGCGCCTCCGCAGAGGTATACGCCCCGGAGGCCCCGAGTGACTCAAGCCGGTTCAGGAAGAGTGTGCCGAAGGCCGCGACGCCGATCAGCTGACCGAGCTGCGCGACGGTGGCGAGCAGCCCGCTGGCGTCCGCCGCGTCCTCGGGCCGTACGGCGGCCAGCGCGCCGGTGAGCGTCGGGCTGAAGCCGAGCGCGAGCCCCGCGCCCACGCCGGCGTACGCGACGAGGAGAAGGGCCCCGCCGCTGCCGCCGCCCCTGAACGCCAGTGCGACACAGGACACGGACAGCGCCGTGAGCACGAACCCGGACGCGGTCAGCCACCGCTGCCAGGACGCCGGCCACCTGCGCCAGGTCAGCCCGACCAGGCCGAAGACCACCGCGGTCGGCGCGAAGGTCAGACCCGCCCGCAGCGGGGTGTAACCGAGGCCGCCCTGGACGTGCAGAGTGAGCGCGAAGAGGAAGCCGCCGTTGACGGCCATGACGGCGAGGACCCGGAAGACGGCGAGGCCCATGCCGGGGTGGCGCAGCACCCGGGGTGTGATCAGCGGGGCTCCGCCGCGCCCGGCGAGCCGGGACTCGTACCCGCAGAACAGTCCGAACAGCACCGCCGCCGCGGCCAGGGACAGCCGGGACCACAGCGGCCAGCCCTCCTCCTGCCCGAGCACCAGCGGCACCGTCAGCGACGAGACCGCCGCGCCCAGCAGCACCGGGCCGGGCAGGTCCAGGCTCCGTGGTCGGGCATGCGCGTCGGTGGCGGACGCCTGCGGCCGCTCCGTCCCGCCCTGCCGTGGCAGCACCCGCCGCCCGACGACCAGGAGGACGGCGCCCACGGGGACGTTGACGAGGAACACCGGATGCCAGCCGGTGCCGAACAGGTCCGCGCCGACCAGGACGCCGCCGACGATCTGCCCGGCCGCCGCGCCGACGGCGATCACCGCCGAGTACGCGCCGAGCGCCCGTACCCGGGCCTCGCCGGTGAAGGTGCGCTGGATGAGGCTGAGCACCTGCGGGATCATCAGCGCCGAGCCGGCGCCCTGGCTCAGCCGGAAGACGATCAGCGCGCCCGCTCCCCCGGCCAGGCCGCAGGCGAGCGAGGCGGCTGTGAACAGGGCCAGTCCGGCGAGGTGCGTCCGGCCGTGCCCGAGCCGGTCTCCCAGCCGTGCTCCCGTGATCAGCAGGACCGAGTAGGTGATGGCGTAGCCCGCGATGACCAGCTGGAGGTCGGAGCCGGAGGCGTGCAGGTCGGAGCCGATGGCGGGGGCGGCGACGTTGACGATGAACACGTCGAGGACGCGACCTGTTCCTCGTGCCGCTGATGCCCGTGAGTGCCGTGCCGAATGTGCTGTGGACGATGTTCACGCTCTCCGCGGACGCCTGTCCCGTGGTCCACCGGGAGCGTGAGCTGCCTGTGATGGTGGCCACGCTGCGGTCCAATTACGGCAGACATGTCGGCGAGCCCGTCTGGGAGGACTTCATACGCGCTCTGTCGGCCGCCAGCCCGTACTTCGCCGGTCTCTGGGCGAGCGGCGAGGTGACACCCCCGGGACCGCGCGTGAAGATGTTGCGCCGCACATCGGGAGAGGAGCTGCGGACCACGGTGGTGTCGCTGTCGATCGACGGCATGCCGGAGTGCCGGATCGTGACGTACACGCCGGAAAGCAAGAATCCCGCCCCCTGACGGGACGGGATTCTCATCACCGATCTTTGACAACTCGACAGATTGCCGATCCGTGGAGCTAAGGAGAATTGAACTCCTGACCTCCTGCATGCCATGCAGGCGCTCTACCAACTGAGCTATAGCCCCTTGTGCCACGCGGCTCAGCCGCCTGGTGTCTCGCCCCGCTCGGCGGGGCGAACAAGAAGAACTTTAGCCTGTGACCTGCCGGAAAGTGAAATCCGGGGTCCGCGGGCCCGCCGGGGCGCCCCCGACGGGCCTCCGTCCGGTGGGCCCCGTTCTCCGGTGGGGCCTCAGTCGTCGTCGCCGAGGACGGGCTCGGGCAGGGTGCCGGCGTTGTGCTCCAGCAGTCGCCAGCCGCGGACGCCCTCGCTGAGGACGGACCAGCAGCAGTTGGCGAGCCCGGCCAGGCTCTCCCAGTGGTGGGCCTCCAGGCCGATGAGGCGCCCGATGGTGGTCCGGATGGTGCCGCCGTGGCTGACCACCACGAGCGTGCCGTCCTCGGGCAGCTTCTCGACGTGCCGCAGCACCACGGGGGCGGCACGTTCGGCGACCTCGGTCTCCAGCTCACCGCCGCCGCGGCGCACCGGCTCACCGCGCTTCCACGCGGTGTACTCCTCGCCGTACCGGGCGATGATCTCCTCGTGCGTCAGCCCCTGCCAGACGCCCGCGTAGGTCTCGCGCAGGGCCTCGTCCCGGGTGACGTCGAGGCCGGTGAGGGCAGCGAGCTCGTCGGCCGTCCGGGCGGCCCGCTTCAGGTCCGAGGAGATGATCGCGTCGGGCCCCAGGGAGGCCAGCAGCCGGGCGGCGCGCCGCGCCTGCCCGATGCCGGTCTCGGTGAGCTCGACGTCCGTGGAGCCCTGGAAGCGGCGCTCCACGTTCCAGGACGTCTGGCCGTGCCGCCACAGGATGATGCGGCGGCCGCGGCCCGGTGTCCCGCCGGCCGGGTCACCGGCGCCGCTCACCGCCACTCACCGCCCGGCTCCGCCGACTCCTCGGCGGCCTTCAGCCTGGCGTGCTCCTCGGCCTTGCCGCGGGTCGCCCGGGCGTCGGCGGGCAGCTCGATCTCGGGGCAGTCCTTCCACAGCCGCTCCAGGGCGTAGAAGACCCGCTCCTCGCTGTGCTGGACGTGGACGACGATGTCGACGTAGTCGAGCAGGACCCAGCGGGCCTCGCGGTCGCCCTCACGGCGCACCGGCTTGGCGCCGAGCTCCTTCAGGAGCCGCTCCTCGATCTCGTCGACGATCGACTTGACCTGGCGGTCGCTGGGTGCGGACGCCAGGACGAAGGCGTCCGTGATCGACAGCACGTCGCTGACGTCGTAGGCGATGATGTCGTGCGCGAGCTTGTCCGCGGCCGCCTGGGCGGCGGTGCTGACGAGCTCGATGGAACGGTCGGTTGCGGTCACTACAGGGCTTTCCGTCGGCGGTCACTTGAGACCAAGGGTCTCACGGACCGCCGACGACACCCCACGTGATTAAGGGATCACTGGGCTGACGAGGGCTTGTAGTCCTGGCCGAGGACCACCGAGACGTCGGCGCCGGAGGTGACCGTGCCCTTCGTCACGGAGCCGGCGGGCAGACCCAGGGTCTTGGCCACCTCTGTCGCGTTGTCCTTGTCGCCGGCGTCGGCGTAGACGACCTTGGAGGTCGACCGGACGGCGGGCGCCGTGCCGGCCTCCAGGAAGGTGAAGCCGCCGTTGAGGAGGACGACGCGGGCCTTGTCGGTGTTGCCCTTGGTGCCGGAGGCGTTCTGGACCGAGACCCGGACGGACGCCCCCTGGTCGGGGCTCTTCGCGGTGCCGCCCAGGATGTCCTTGACCACGCTGTCGCTGGTCTTCGCGCTCAGCGTGCCGTCGCTGCCCACGGGCAGCAGGGCCGTCCGGTAGTCGCCGCCCTTGGCGAGGTCGGCGAGCTTGGCCAGGAAGGTGCCGAGGTCCTTGTCGGTGAGCGAGGGGTCGAGGATCTGCGCCAGCGTCTGGACGGTCGTGGTCGCGCCCTGCGGGTCGGAGGACAGCTTGCGCAGCACGCCCTGCATCACCTGGCCGAACCGCTCCAGCTGGGCGTTCTGGGCCTCCCCGGAGGCGCGGTAGGTGGCGTAGGCGACGGCCATCTTTCCGCTGAGGGTCTGGTCCTTGCCCTGGTGGACCAGGGGCGCGGTGCCCTTCTTCTTCCCGGCCGGGTCGGGGACGTCGGTGTTGGTGTCGACGTCGATGTTGCCGACCAGGTCGACGAGGTTCTGCAGGTAGGGGGTGTCCAGGCGCCAGGTGCCCTGGATGTCGGTGCCGAGAACGGTGTCGAGCTGGTCGCGTGTGCCGGAGGAGCCGTCGTCCTGGACCGACTTGGCGAGGGTGGTCGTGGTGCCGTCGTCCGAGGTCAGGGCGAGGGTGTTCGGCAGCAGGACGGTGGTGCCCTGCTTGGTGGTGGCGTTGTCGACGAGCAGCGCCGTGGAGGTGCCGCCCTTGGCCGTGTTGTGCAGGTGGACGACGATCACGTCGCGCTTCTGCGCGCCCGCGGCGGTCGCGGTGCCGGTCTTCTTGTCGGAGGAGGACAGGCCGGGCAGTTTCCCTGCGTACCAGAGGTAGCCGACACCGCCGACCGCGACCAGGGCCAGGACCACGGCCAGGGCGATGACCCGGCTGCGGGCACGGCGCCGGGCCTCCTCGCGGCGCTCGGTGCGGTTCTCGGTGAACTTCAGCCAGTCGATGACGTCTTCGGAGTTGTCGTTCGGCTCCTCGACGAAGGCGAACTGCTCGGTGCGGTACTCCCGTTCGTCCCCGTCCGCCTCATCCGGCGCGTCCGCCGCCCGGTCGGCCGCCGTGGGTGTGGTCTGCGCGGATCCGGCCTGCTGCGGGCCGGCCTGCTGCGGGATGTACGCGGTCTGCTCGCCGACCCGGGGCTGCTGGCCGCTGGTCGCGGTCCGGCCGTAGGGGTCGTACTTCGCGGCCGTCGCGCCGGAGCCGGGCGCGCCGGAGCCGTAGGGGTCGTAGGTGGCGGGGCGGCCGTGGGAGCCGTGGGAGCCGTCGGAACCCTGGGAGCCGTGGGGACGGTGGGGGTCGTAGGACTCGTACTGCTCGTAGGGGGACGGAGCGGGGGCCTGCCGGCCGGTGTCGTAGCCGCTGCCGTAGGCGGAGGGGCCGGGCTGCTGCTGCTGTCCTCCGGTCGCGTACGGGTCGTAGCCGTAGCCCTGGTGGTCCTGGCGGCCGTAGGCGTCGTAGGACTGCTGCGGGGTCTGCTGGGCCGGGACCTGCTGGTACACAGGCCGGCCGTACTCGTCGTAGCCGACGAGTTCGTAGCTGTCGCCCCCGTACCCAGCGTCGTATCGGTCGTTCACCGGTGCCCCTCTCGGCTCACTCGCCGCGGTACAGCTCGCGTTTGGCGATGTAGCGCACGACTCCGTCCGGCACCATGTACCAGATGGGGTCGCCCGTGGCGACTCTCGCCCGGCAGTCCGTCGAGGAGATGGCGAGGGCGGGGACCTCGACGAGTGAGACACCGCCTTCGGGGAGGCCGGGGTCGCTCAGGTGGTGGCCGGGCCGGGTGACGCCGATGAAGTGCGCGAGGGAGAAGAGTTCCTCGGAATCCCGCCAGGTGAGGATCTGGCCGAGCGCGTCGGCGCCGGTGATGAAGAACAGATCGGTGTCGGGGTTGAGGGCGCGCAGGTCGCGCAGGGTGTCCACGGTGTAGGTGGGGCCGCCGCGGTCGATGTCGATGCGGCTGACGGAGAACTGCGGGTTCTCGGCGGTCGCGATGACCGTCATCAGGTAGCGGTCCTCGGCCGGGGAGACACGGCGGTGGCTCTTCTGCCAGGGCTGACCGGTGGGGACGAAGACCACCTCGTCCAGGTGGAACTGCGCGGCGACCTCGCTGGCCGCCACGAGGTGCCCGTGGTGGATCGGGTCGAACGTTCCGCCCATGACGCCCAGGCGGCGCTTGCCCGACGACGAGGGGCCGTTGCCGGGCCCGTTCTCGGGGTGCTTCACCGTGTCACTCGCCGGACCGGTAGGCATGTCCTGCTCTCCCATGCGTGCAGACCCTACCGCCCGGTCCGAGAGCACCGGCCGGGAGATCACCTGGTGCGGTTCCCCGCCCCGGCGGCAAGCCCCCGGGGCGGGCCGACAGGGACTGGGGGGGGTTCAGCGGTCGCGGTTGAACCGAGTGGTGACCCACAGCAGGAGCAGCAGGATGATGAGCGCGGCTCCGCCCGTCACCGCCGGGTTGAGGCTCTCGTGGTGACCGCCCTCGGCCTCGGCGAGGTTGACCAGCTGGGCAGCGGCGTTGTGATAGCTCATCTTCGGCAGACCTATCCGGGTGTGGGCGGGATAAAGATTTCCGCCCATCGTAAGCGCCCGCCTCACCGTCCCTCACGCCGACTCCACCGTTGCGGACGGCGGCCGACCGGGCCCGGGCCCCGCGCGCCGCGGCCGGGCCCGCCCCGGCGGGCACGGACGGGGAACCTTCCGGGACGCTCAGTCGTCGTTCCGCTTGTAGCCGCGCAGCAGGAACCAGCCGGTGAGGACACAGCCCAGGATCATCACGATCAGTACGACCCGGAGCAGGTCACCGGATCCCTGATGCTGGGTGGTGGTCCCGGCGGCCTCGGCGAGCCGGGCGACTGCGGGGTGGTGCTCCATGGCGGACTCCTTCGCTGTGCTGCCCGTCCAAGGTATCTCCGCCTAGGCTGGCTCCTGCTTCGGGGGCACATTGGGCGACAAGACGCACATGGGGGATCACATGTCCGACGAAGGCCGCGAGCACAACCGGCAGGAGCGTGTGCCGAGCCGGCGCCGCACACGCTTCCCGGGGATCTCCACGCGGGCGTACGAGCACCCGGCCGACCGTTCCGCCCTGGTCGCGCTGCGCAAGCTGAGCGGCTTCGACACGGTTTTCAAGGCCCTCAGCGGCCTGCTGCCCGAGCGCAGTCTGCGGCTGCTGTTCCTGTCCGACTCGGTGCGCGTCTCGGACCAGCAGTTCGCGCACCTCAACGACATGCTGCGGGACGCCTGCTACATCCTGGACCTGGAGAAGGTCCCGCCGATGTACGTCAACCAGGACCCGCAGCCCAACGCGATGTGCATCGGCCTGGACGAGCCGATCATCGTGGTGACCACGGGCCTGGTCGAGCTGCTCGACGAGGAGGAGATGCGGGCGGTCGTCGGCCACGAGGTGGGCCACGCCCTGTCCGGCCACGCGGTGTACCGCACGATCCTGCTGTTCCTGACCAACCTGGCCGTGCGGGTGGCCTGGATCCCGCTCGGCAGCATAGCGATCATGGCGATCGTCACGGCGCTGCGCGAGTGGTTCCGCAAGTCGGAGCTGTCGGCGGACCGGGCGGGGCTGCTGGTCGGGCAGGACGTGCGGGCGTCCATGCGCGGTCTGATGAAGATCGCGGGCGGCAACCACCTCCACGAGATGAACGTGGACGCGTTCCTGAAGCAGGCCGAGGAGTACGAGGAGTCGGGCGACCTGCGCGACTCGGTGCTGAAGATCCTCAACGTGCTGCCGCGTACGCATCCCTTCGCCACCGTGCGGGCGGCCGAGCTGAAGAAGTGGGCCGAGTCCCGCGACTACCAGCGGATCATGGACGGTCACTACCCGCGGCGCACCGACGACGGGGACACCTCGGTCAGCGACTCCTTCCGCGAGTCGGCGACGCACTACGCCAACGAGGTGAGGAACTCCAAGGATCCGCTGATGAAGCTGGTCAGCGACCTCGCGGGCGGGGCCGGCGACCTGGGCGACCGGGTCCGGCGCGGCTTCGGCGGCTTCACGGGCTCGAGCTCGCCCAGGAACGGGGCGAAGGGTGGATCGAGCAGCGACTCGAAGGAGGGCAGCGGCTCGAAGGACAGTGACAGCCCCAAGGACGAGCCTCCCACGGACACCCCGCCCCGCGACGAGGACTGACCTGGGCCCGGGCCGCGGCCGGACTGTCCCGGGCCGCACCTGCCCGTTCCTCAGCCGCTCGTCATACCTTCGGCTGAGCGGCGGAGGCGAGGGTGCCGCACACGGCGATCGAGCCGCCCGGTGCGTACGGGTCCGTGCCGGGCGGGGCCCCCGGCTTCACGGTCTGGCCGGCCAACAAGGGGTGGAAGCGGACCGCGGAGTCCACGGTGCAGGACAGCGGGCCGGCCTGGACGGAGGAGGTGACCAGCTGCACCTGGCGCAGCCGCAGGTCGTCGCGGTCGAAGCGGAACTGCATCTCGCGCCGGACGGTGAACAGCGAGGCCTGGGCCTGGGTGGCGGAGCCGGCCGGCTTGAGCGCGTAGACGAGGGTGGGGTCCGCCGTGACCTCCAGCGTGGCCGAGTCGGCCTCGACGGCCTGCAGGCTGCCCTGGACGCGGATCTGGGAGTCGGCCAGCTCGGCCCGGGCGGGGTCGAAGCGGACCAGCCAACCGGTCGACGCGTGCCGGCCGTCGGCGGCGGGGTGGTCGAAGCTCTGGTCGAACTGGTCGAGCTGGCTCGGGGCGAGCATGGCGCGGACGGTGTTGATCTCACCGCCGGTGAGCACCGCCGGGTCGAGGGAGGACGCGACGATGTAGTCCCTGACGGCGATCAGGGCGGAGGCGACCTGGCCGTCCGAGAAGTGGGCGGTGCGCCGGTGGGCGGGCAGCGGGATGCCCTCGGCACCGACGGCGAAGTGGGCGGCGGGGCTGTGCGCGTACAGGTACTCGGGGTCGGTGGACCCCGGCACCTTGCCCTGGGGGGCCAGCGGTACGACGGCCGTCCGCAGAGGTACGGCGGTCTGCTGGATCTGCGCGGGTCGGGTGGGGCTGCGTACGCTCATGTAGACGGCGGTGCCGAAGGCGAGGGCTATCAGCAGGACGAGTGCCATCGCCTGCCGGGGCAGTCCGCGGTGCAGCTGCGGGCGGCGGCGCACGGCGGGCGTGTGGTCGGTCATCCGCTCCCGCGCGGAGTACTCCTGCAGCCGGGCAGCACGGACGAACGACTCGTCGAAGACGACGGATCGGTATTCGTCCTCCGCACCTCCGGGGGCGCCCTCGGGTGTCCCTTCAGGCGGGTCTCCAGGCCCTCCCATATATTCAGGGTAGGTCTCGCGGAGCGCCGGTAAACGCCCTGCTGTCCGCCAAGTTCTGACAGGTTCTCACCAAGGTCGGCGCCGTGCTGTCAGGGTGTGCGGGGAACCGCCGAGACGGGCGGCGGGGAGGAGTCGACGGACGCGGAGGGGCCGCCGGGGCTGCCCTGTTCCAGGCCCGTGGAGGCCGGTGGCGGCACCTGGTCGCGGCTGCCGGAGGAACCGCCCCGGTAGACCGCCGCGAAGGCCAGCGCGACCATGCCGATCCCCATCACCAGGGCGAGCACCCAGGCGACGGGGCGGTGCCAGCGCACCTGCTTGCCGAACGTGCCGAGTGAGCCGTAGCGGCCGTCGAGGAGGTCTGAGTCGTCCAGCTCGTCGTCGAGGTCGCCGTCATGGGCGAAGCCGCGCCGGTCGGGGCCGTAGCCGTCGTCGTAGTGCTCGCCTCTCGCGTGGGCGCGGCGGGCCTCGGCCTCGGAGGCCTCGGCTCTGGCCTGGGCCGCGGCCAGAAGGCGTTCGACGGCGGTCGGCTCGTGGATCACGGCCGCCCGTACGAAGGCCTCGTCGAACACCACGGAGGCGAACTCTTCGTCCGACACCCCGCGGTCGTGGTCGTCGTCGGGCTCCCAGCCGTCAGGGAACGGCGTGCCCCCCACGTCCTCCGGCACGGATCCAGAGTAGACCTGGGGGGTCAATTTGGGCAGACGGTATGGGAATTCATCCGCCTGCTGAGACGCCGTTCCGACGGGCCCCCGGCCCAGCCTCCGCTCGGCCGCCGCCCGGCTTCGCTCAGCGCCGGATGTGCCCGTCGCCCGTGACGATGTACTTCGTGCTGGTCAGCTCCGGGAGGCCCATCGGGCCGCGGGCGTGCAGCTTCTGCGTGGAGATGCCGATCTCCGCGCCGAAGCCGAACTGTCCGCCGTCGGTGAAGCGGGTGGAGGCGTTCACGGCGACGGTGGTGGAGTCGACCAGTTGGGTGAACCGGCGGGCCGCCTGCTGCGAAGTGGTGACGATGGCCTCGGTGTGGCCGGAGGACCACAGCCGGATGTGCGCCACGGCCTTGTCCAGCGAGTCGACGACGGCTGCGGCGATGTCGTACGACAGGTACTCGGTGTCCCAGTCGTCCGGGGTGGCCTCGACGACCGTGGCCCGGGAGTCCTTGGCGTAGGCCATCACCCGCTCGTCGGCGTGCACGGTGACCCCGGCCTCGGCGAGGGCGTCCAGGGCGCGCGGCAGGAACTCGGCGGCGATGTCCTGGTGGACGAGGAGGGTCTCGGCGGCGTTGCACACGCTGGGCCGCTGCGCCTTGGAGTTGACGAGGATGTCGACGGCCATGCCGAGGTCGGCGCGCGCGTCGACGTAGACGTGGCAGTTGCCGGTGCCGGTCTCGATCACCGGGACGGTGGACTCGTTCACGACCGTCCGGATCAGGGAGGCGCCACCGCGCGGGATCAGCACGTCGACCAGGCCGCGGGCGCGCATCAGCTCGCGCACGCTCTCGCGGCTCTCGCCGGGCACGAGCTGCACGGCGTCGGCGGGCAGCCCGGCCCCGCCGACCGCGTCCCGGATCACCCGGACCAGAGCGGTGTTCGACTCGTAGGCCGAGGCCGAGCCGCGCAGCAGGACCGCGTTGCCGGACTTCAGGCACAGCGCGGCGGCGTCCACGGTGACGTTGGGCCGGGCCTCGTAGATGATGCCGACCACGCCGAGCGGGACGCGGACCTGGCGCAGGTCCAAGCCGTTGGGGAGGGTGGAGCCGCGGACCACCTCGCCGACCGGGTCGGGCAGCGCCACCACGTCGCGCACGTCGGCGGCGATGGCACGCACCCGCTCCGGGGTGAGGGTGAGCCGGTCGACGATGGCCTCGCTGGTGCCGGCCGCGCGGGCCTTGGCGACGTCCTTGGCGTTGGCCTCGACGATCTCGCTGGTACGGACCTCCAGGGCGTCCGCGACGGCGAGCAGCGCGTCGTCCTTCTCGGCGCGCGGCAGCGGCGCGAGGTCGGCGGCGGCGGCCTTGGCCCGGTAGGCGGCCTGGGCGACCGGGGACATCGAGTCGTACGGCGAGAGCGTGGTCATGAGGGCAGGGTAGTGCGGCCCGAGGACGGAAGCGGCAATTGTCCCGGCACCCGAGACACGACGCGCCGCGGCTCCCCGCAGGGGCGCCCGCCGTGGCCCCCAAGGGGGCCCGCAGGCTCCGGGGGCGTCGCCGGAAGCGGTCGCGGGACGGGCCGCCCCGGCGCCGGCCCCGCACGCCCCGGCGACATCCCGGCGCCGTCTCGATACTCGGCCGCCGGACCGGTACACCGGCACGCCTCGGACACCGCCCCGGCGAGCTCGCACGCCGTCCTGGCACACCCCGGCGCAGGCCCGGCACACCACCCCGGGCGACGCCCCCGGCTCGGCCCGGCACGCCCTGGCGTCGTCCCGGCACGCCTCGCACGCCTCCCCGGCAAACCCCCGGCGCCGTCCCCTCGCCCCGGGACCGCCGCGTTCGTCGCTCCGGGCTCCGGTTGAGGGCTCAGAAGGGGTGGACCCCCACCGGGGTCGCCGGGGGTGGGCCGTAGCCCTCGGCGAGACGCTGGTGGTAGGTGTCGCGGTCGACGACCTCCAGGCCGACGATCTCCCAGGGCGGCAGTTTCGCGCTCTGCCGGTGCTCGCCCCACAGCCGCAGGGCGACGGCCGCGGCGTCGTGCAGGTCCCGGGCCTCCTCCCAGTAGCGGATCTCGGCGTGGTCGTTCGCGTAGCGGCTGGTCAGCAGGAAGGGATGGTCGTGGGCGAGCTGTTCCAGGCCGCGCCGCACCTCCTGGAGCGGGGCCTCGACGCCGGAGACCCGGAGGGTGATGTGCCACAGCCGGGGAAGGTCCGCCGGCTCCCCGTCCGTGTCGGGCTTCTCGCCCGGCCGGCGCGCCCTCCCGTCCGGACCCGCGTCGCGCCCCGCAAGCCCCGCGTGCCCCGCACGTTCCTTCTCGTAGCGGTCACCGGCCGCCACGCTGGTCAGGGTGCGCTTCTCGCCGGCCGCACGGGACGGGGACCCGCCGGTACCACCGCGGGACGCCGCCGCCCCAGGGCGCACTCGTCTCACGACGGCCTCCTTTACCCAGTGCTCGTGCGGTTGGTGTCCCTGAGACAAAGTGCAGCAGGCCGCGCGGCTCCGTGGGGCGGTTTTACGGAACGTCCCCCACCTTCAGGCCACGGGCCCCCGGACGTTTCGGCCCATTACGCCTGCAGGAGCACCAGGTCGTCCCTGTGTACGACCTCGCGTTCGTACGCAGGTCCGAGCTCGCGGGCGAGTTCCCGCGTGGAGCGGCCGATCAGCCGGGGGATCTCCTTGGCGTCGAAGTTGACGAGCCCTCGGGCCACCGGCCGGCCCCGGCCGTCGCGCAGTTCGACCGGGTCGCCGGCGGTGAACTCGCCCTCGACGGCCGCGATGCCGGCGGGCAGCAGTGACTTGCGGCCCTCGACGACAGCGCGGACCGCGCCGTCGTCGAGGGTGAGGGAGCCCTGCGGGGTGGAGGCGTGCTGCAGCCACAGCAGCCGGTCGGCGGAGCGCTTGCCCGTGGGGTGGAAGTAGGTGCCGGTGTCCCCGCCGTTCAGGGCGTCGGCCGCATGGACCGCGCTGGTGAGCACCACGGGGATGCCGGCGGCGGCCGCGATGCGGGCCGCCTCGACCTTGGTGACCATGCCGCCGGTGCCGACGCCGGCCTTGCCGGCGCTGCCGATCTCGACGTCCGCGAGGTCGGCCGGTCCGTGCACCTCGGCTATCCGGGAGGTGCCGGGCCTGCTCGGGTCGCCGTCGTAGACGCCGTCCACGTCGGAGAGGAGCACGAGCAGGTCGGCGTGGACGAGATGGGCGACGAGGGCGGCGAGCCGGTCGTTGTCCCCGAAGCGGATCTCGTCGGTGGCGACGGTGTCGTTCTCGTTGACGATCGGGAGGGCGCCCATCGCGAGCAGCTTGTCGAGCGTGCGGGAGGCGTTGCGGTGGTGGGCGCGGCGACTGGTGTCGTCGCCGGTCAGCAGGACCTGGCCGACACGGATGCCGTAGCGGGCGAAGGAGGCGGTGTAGCGGGCCACGAGCAGTCCCTGGCCGACGCTGGCCGCGGCCTGCTGGCGGGCCAGGTCCTTGGGGCGGCGGCGCAGGCCCAGCGGGGCCAGCCCGGCTGCGATCGCGCCGGAGGAAACGAGGACGATCTCCTTCTCCCCCGTGCCGCGACTCTTGGCCAGGACGTCGACGAGCGCGTCCACCCGGTCGGCGTCCAGGCCGCCCGCTGCTGTGGTCAGCGACGAGGAACCCACCTTGACGACGATCCTGCGGGCCTCGTGCACGGCCTGCCTTGCCCCAGCCACGTCGTTCTCCGTCCCCTCGCGTCGGCTCGGCTCCCTGCCCGGAACTCCCTGCCCGAAAATCTACGTGAAGCGGGTCGGGAAGCGCGCATTCGTCCAGGACACGGACAGGGTGGCCGTGGTCCGGCGGGGCGGGGGCGGTGCGGCTGGCGCTCTCGTCGCGATCACCGGCCCCGGGCTCGGCCGTGCCGGCGGCGCCATCCCGGCCAGGCGGATTCGACCATCTCGTCGAGCCGTGGCGGGCGGTCCAGCCCGGCTCCGCGCGGATGCGGTGCACGGGAGGCGACGGCGCGGGCCGGGGCGCCGGGACGGCGGGCGGTCACCGCCGGCCTGACATCCTCGTTGCCCGTGGCCCCGAGGACGCGGTCCACCATCCGCGCCAGGGAACCCTCCTCGCCGCGCCCGATGTCGAGGACGAGGGAGGCGCCCTTCGGCGCCTCGATCAGGCGCCGGGCCGCCGCGAGACGGGCGGAGGCGATGTCCTGGACGTGAATGTGGTCACGACGCAGGTGCCGTCGGGCGTTGCGTGGTCGTCGCCGAAGATGCGGGGCGCCTGAGCGTCTCGAGCGGTTCGAACACCAGGGGCACGAGGTCGAAGACGCCCGAGTCGGACAGTTCGGGCGCGGCCGCTCCGGCCACGTCGAAGTAGCGCGCGCTCCAGGAGTGAGGCGTCCAGCACACTGCTCTCGACGAGGGGCACCCCCTCGGGGACCCGTTCGGCGCTGCCGGTCCAGAGGTCGACCGCCTCACAGGGGAGCACCTCCGTCGATGCCGTAGGGAAAACCGAGTCCGGCACGTCGGCACAACAACGGTCAAAACGAACCCGGTCGGCCATGAGGGGATTCTTACCGTGGACGGGCAAAAGGTAATTTCCGTCGCCGCGTAGGACTTCGGGCCACCAGGGGTGTTACAGCATCCCGCAACGGCGCCCACACCAACTTCAAGTGAATCCTTTACGCTGATGCGGCCGCCACGCTTCGCCGTCCATCGACAATCGGAGCGCGCCGGCCCCGCCCACACACGCGTGATCAGTTCTCGGAACAGGTTGTAAGGATGCCCAGACTCTCTCTCGTCGTCCCTGTGTACAAGGTTCAGGGCTACCTCGCCGAGTGCATGGACTCGGTCCTCGGGCAGGACTACCGGGACTTCGAGGTCATCGCGGTCGACGACTGCTCGCCGGATGGCTCGGGTGCAATCCTCGACGAGTACGCGGCACAGGATCCCCGTGTTCATGTGATTCACCTCACGGAAAACGTGGGACTTGGCCGCGCGCGCAACGCCGGAATGGAAAAGGTCCAAGGCGATTACGTCCTGTTTCTGGACAGTGACGACACGTTGGCGGACGGAGCGCTGCGGGCTATATCCGAGCGCCTCGACGACACCGGGGATCCCGAAATACTGATCTTCGACTACGCCCGCACCTATTGGTACGGGCGGGTCAGCCGCAACCAGCGGGCGGACCTGCTGCAGCACGAGGGCCCGGACGTCTTCTCCCTCGCCGACCGGCCGGAGCTGCTGGACCTGCTCCAGATCGTCTGGAACAAGGCCTACCGCCGAGACTTCGTCGCCCGCCACGGCCTCACCTTCCCGCCGGGGTACTACGAGGACGCCCCCTGGACGTTCTGTTCCATGATCAGCGCCGAGAGCATCGCCGTGCTCGACAAGGTCTGCGTCATGTACCGCCAGCGGCGCGAGGGCGGCAACATCCTCAAGACCGTCTCCCGCAAGCACTTCGACGTCTTCGACCAGTACCGCCGGGTCTTCGAGTTCGTCGACGCCCACCCGGAACTCGACCGCTGGCGCGCACCGTTGTTCTGCAAGATGGTCGACCACTACCTGACCGTCCTGGAGCGCCCCGAGCGCCTGCCGAACGACGCGCGGGCGGAGTTCTTCCACCGTGCCGCCGCCGACTACCGGGCCCGCCTGCCCAAGGGCTTCCAGCGGCCGACCGACGGCCAGGGCCGCAAGTACGCGATGCTGGAACGGGACGCATACGCCGCGATGGCCTCCGCCACGGCCGTGGTGAAGCTGCGTCAGACGGTGCGGACCCGCACCCGCAAGGCGGTCAACCGGTCCAAGCGCAGCGCGATGGGCGTCTTCTACCGGTCGCAGCTGCGCCTGCCGCTGGACGAGAACCTGGCGGTGTTCTCGGCCTACTGGGGCCGCAGTGTCTCCTGCAACCCGGCGGCCATCGACGCAGAGCTGGCCCGCAGGGCCCCGCAGATGCGCCGTGTGTGGGCCGTCCGGCCGGACGCGGTGGACCGGGTGCCCAACGGCGTGGACTACGTCCCGATCGGCTCCAAGGAGTACTGGGCGGCCGTCGCCCGCGCCAAGTACCTGGTCAACAACGTCAACTACCCCGACACCGTGGTCAAGCGCGAGGGTCAGATCCACGTGCAGACCCACCACGGCACGCCGCTGAAGAGCATGGGCCTGGACCAGCGCAACTACCCCGCTTCGACGAACATGAGCTTCGCCAAGCTCCTCAAGCGCTGCGACCGCTGGGACTTCAGCATCACCTCCAACCGGTTCACCACCGCCATCTGGGAGCGGGTCTACCCCTCCTCGTACGTGTCCCTGGAGACCGGCTACCCGCGCAACGACGCCCTCGTGAACGCCACCGCCGACGACGTGCGCAAGGCCCGCGAGGAGCTGGGTCTGAGCGCGAACAGCACGGTGTTCCTCTACATGCCCACGCACCGCGAGTACCAGCGGGGCTTCGTGCCCCGCCTCGACCTGGAGCGACTGGCCGAGCAGCTGGGCTCCGACGTCACCCTGCTGGTCCGCGGCCACTACTTCTACGGCGGTTCGGCCCGGCTCGAGACGCTGCAGGCCGCCGGGCGGATCATCGACGTGTCCGAGCACCCGTCGGTGGAGGAGCTGTACCTCGCCGCCGACGCCCTGATCACCGACTACTCGTCGGCGATGTTCGACTACGCCAACCTCGACCGCCCCATCGTGATCTTCGCGGACGACTGGGACACGTACTCCATGGTGCGCGGCACGTACTTCGACGTGCTGCGGGAGGGCCCGGGAGCGGTCGCCACGACGCAGGAGGAGCTGACCGAACTGCTCTCCTCCGACGAGTGGCGCGGCGAGCGGGCCGCCGAGGCGCGGGCCCGGTTCCGGCAGCGCTTCTGTGAGTTCGACGACGGTCGCGCGGCCGAGCGTGTCGTGCGGCACGTCTTCCTGGGCGAGCCGATCGCGGAACTCCCGCCGGTCGTGCCGCTGGCCGAGCGCGTGCCGGCCCCGCCGACCCGACCGGGCGCCACCGCCGGACCGGGCGCCCCCGCGGCCGATCCGGTGTCCGTCTGAGCCGGAGGCGACATCCGCCGCGAGTCCGGCGCCACAGCACGACGCCCGGCATCGGCGCCGTCGTCATCGTCCGCGACGCCGCGGATCGTCTGCCGACGGCGCCGCGGTCGTGCGTGCGGTGAGGTGGCGTCGGCCCCTTCGCGGGTCGGTGCCGTCGGCCTTCGCAGGGCCGGGCCGGCGTCGAGCGCGCGACCGGCCGGGGTGTGCGGTCCGGCGACGCGTCAACTCGTGGTGAGACTGCCTTCGATGGCGGCGAGCAGGGTGTCGCCGCAGGAGGCGGAGGTGCCCGCGGCCCAGCAGACGTAGCCGTCGGGACGGATGAGCAGGGCGGCGGCGCCGACGTCCTCGGTGCATGTGGCGCGGACGAGATCGACCCGGGACGGCAGCCCGAGGTCGGCCGGGACGGTTCCGGCCAGATCGAGCAGGACCGCGTGCCCCGCGCCGAACAGCGACGACAGCCGGGTGGGGCCGACTTCGGTGACCAGCTCCGTATCCGGCAGGCGCTGCCCGGTGAGCGGGTGATCGCCGGGCAGCGGGTAGCCCAGCGAGAGGCCCGACATCAGTCCTGCGAGATGGCGGTTGGTGTCGGGCAGGCGCAGCAGGTCGATGAAGATGTCGCGCAGAGCGGCCACGTCCTCGCTCGGGTTCGGATCCGCCAGGACGCGCTGCGCCGACGTGTGGTGCAGGACCTGTGCCCCGACCGGATGCCGTTCGGCGTGGTAGCTGTCCAGGAGGCCGCTCGGCGCCCGGTCCTGGACGGTGGCGGCCAGTTTCCAGCCGAGGTTGAAGGCGTCCTGGATGCCGAGGTTGAGCCCCTGGCCGCCCAGCGGCGGGTGGATGTGTGCGGCGTCGCCCCCGAACAGGACACGGCCCGTGCGGTAGTGCTCCAGTTGCCGGGTGGCGTCGCTGAACCGCGAGGAGTTGTCCACGGCGCCGAGGGTGGTCTCAGGGCCGTACACGGCCTGCAGCGCGGCGGCGATCTCCTCGTGGCCGACCGGGGTGTCGCGGTCGCTGTCCGCCTGCTCCGCGCGCCCGAAGGTGAACCGGTACCGGTCGCCGCCGAGCGGGACCAGCATGCCCCAGTAACCGCCCGCATGACGGATCAGGGTGCTCATGTGCCCCGCCTGCCGCGGCACCAGCGACGAGACAGCGGACAGACGGATGTCGGCCAGCGCCGCCTGATGGGTCCCGGGCCTGCCGGGAAAGGGCAGCCCGAGCAGCTTGCGCACCGTGCTGTGGCCGCCGTCGCACGCCACGAGGTAGCGTGCCCGCGCCCGCAGACCGTCCGCCGTCACGTTCACACCGTCGTCGTCGGACTCGACCCCGCAGACGGCTGTGCCGCGCAGCACCCGCGCGCCGGCGGCGGTCGCCCGCTCCTCGAGCACTTCCTCGATCTCCCACTGAGGGATCGCGATCGGGAAGGGGTGCCTGGTCCGCCAGGGGGTGCAGTCCAAGGGCACGGGCAGGGCCGCGAAATGCCCGCCCACCGGTTCACGCGACGTGGCCCGCTCCAGCAACGGCTCCAGCAGCCCGCGCAGCTCCAGCAACTCGGCGGTACGGGGCTGGATCCCGCCGCCCTTCACCTGCTCGATCCGCCGGGGCAGCTTCTCCAGCACCAGGGTCTCCACCCCTGCCAGGGTCAGTTCGCACGCCAGCATCAGTCCGGTCGGGCCTGCGCCCGCGATGACGACCTCGGTCTCGATCTCGGTCTCTCCCAACACCTTCACTCCGTCTCATTTCTCGCCTCGGGGCAAAGGTATACCAGGTGCAGAAATATCCTGAGTGAACCCTCTGCTACGGTGGGCGCCGTGGACGGCAAGCCAGGGCTGAGGGAACGAAAGAAGCGGCAGACCCACGCGGCGATCTCGGATGCGGCGATCACGCTGTTCCTCGAACACGGCTTCAACCAGGTGTCGGTGGCCCAGGTGGCCGAGGCGGCCGAGGTGTCCAAACGGACGCTCTTCGCCTACTTCCCCACGAAGGAAGACCTCGTGGTGCATCGCCTGGCCGACCACGAGACCGAGATCGCACGCGTCGTACGGGCCCGCCCGCCGCGCACCGCCCCGCTGACCGCGGTGCGCGAGCACTTCCTCGAGGGGCTGCGCGAGCGGGACCCCATCACCGGGCTCAACGACCATCCCCAGGTGCTCAGGCTCACCCGGATGATCCTCGACGCGCCCTCGCTGGTGGCCCGGATGGAACGGTTCAAGGCCGGCGCGGAACGCGCACTGGCCCGGGCGCTGCGGGAAACGGCGGACACGCCGGAACTCACCGCCCGGTTGGCCGCCGTCCAGATCGTCGCGGTCCACTGGGCGCTGGCCCAGGACAACGCCGACCGCCTGGCGCACGGAGAGCCGGCCGACACGCGCTACGCGGGTGCCGTGGCCGACACGGAACACGCGTTCGCGCTGCTGGAGAACGGCTTGCGGCAACTGGCGGCGCAGCGCTGACTCACGGTCTCCGAGCCGCGGGCTCGGGCGTTGTACCGCCCGCGGCTGCGTATCGGCTCGACCGGTACGGCCGGTACGACCGCCGACGCCCCGTCAGCCGCTCATCCGGGGCGACGGGGCTCAGCGAACCTCAGAACGGCTCGAAGTCGTCGTAATCCCGCTCGGCCTCGTCACGTTCGGCCTGGCGTTCGCGGCGGCGCTGCGCGGCCGGGCGTACGCCCTCGAAGCGGTGGTCCTCGCCACGGCGGCCGAGCATCTCCGCACCCGCCATCACCGACGGCTCCCAGTCGAAGACGACCGCATTGTCCTCGGGGCCGATGGCGACGCCGTCGCCCGCCCGGGCGCCCGCCTTCATCAGCTCCTCCTCGACACCGAGGCGGCCCAGCCGGTCGGCGAGGTAGCCGACGGCCTCGTCGTTGTTGAAGTCGGTCTGGCGCACCCAGCGTTCGGGCTTCTCGCCGCGCACCCGGAACAGACCGTCCTCCTCGCGGGAGACCGTGAAACCGGCCTCGTCGACGGCCTTCGGGCGGATGACGATGCGCGTCGCCTCCTCCTTCGGCCGGGCGGCACGTGCCCTCGCCACCAGGTCGGCGAGCGCGTACGACAGGTCCTTCAGCCCGGTGTGCGCCACCGCCGACACCTCGAAGACCCGGTAGCCGCGCTCCTCGAGGTCCGGCCGGACCATGTCGGCGAGGTCCTTGCCGTCGGGCACGTCGATCTTGTTCAGGACGACGATGCGCGGACGGTTGTCCAGGCCGCCGTACTGCCGCAGCTCCTCCTCGATGACGTCGAGGTCGGAGACCGGGTCGCGGTCGGACTCCAACGTCGCGGTGTCCAGGACGTGGACGAGGACGCTGCACCGCTCCACGTGCCGCAGGAACTCCAGGCCCAGGCCCTTGCCCTGGCTGGCGCCCGGGATCAGCCCGGGCACGTCGGCGATCGTGTAGACGGTCGAACCGGCCGTCACCACACCGAGGTTGGGGACGAGAGTCGTGAACGGGTAGTCCGCGATCTTCGGCTTGGCCGCGCTGAGCACGGAGATCAGCGAGGACTTGCCGGCGCTCGGGTAACCGACCAGCGCCACGTCGGCGACGGTCTTCAGCTCCAGGACGATGTCGCCGAGGTCCCCGGGCTCGCCGAGCAGCGCGAAGCCGGGCGCCTTGCGCCGCGCCGAGGCCAGCGCCGCGTTGCCGAGGCCGCCCCGGCCGCCCTGCGCGGCGACGTACGAGGTGCCGTGGCCGACCAGGTCGGCGAGCACGTTGCCCGCCTTGTCGAGGACGACCGTGCCGTCCGGCACCGGCAGCACGAGGTCCTCACCGTCCTTGCCGGAGCGGTTGCCGCCCTCGCCGGGCTTGCCGTTGGTGGCCTTGCGGTGCGGGGAGTGGTGGTAGTCGAGCAGCGTGGTGACGGACTGGTCGACGGTGAGGATCACATCGCCGCCGCGCCCGCCGTTGCCCCCGTCGGGGCCGCCCAGCGGCTTGAACTTCTCACGGTGCACGGAGGCACAGCCGTGGCCCCCGTTACCCGCGGCGACATGGAGCTCGACGCGGTCCACGAAGGTGGTCATGGTGCAGTGCCTCCTGGGGGTCCCCCCGGCCGAAGACCGGAGGAGTACGAAATGTCTCTACGTCAACACGCGAAAGGCGGACCCGCCTTCCCGACCGGGAAGTGAGGTCCGCCTCGCGCGACGAAAGTTCGGTCGGAACCGATGAATCAGCTGATCAGGCGATTCAGATGACTCAGGCGACCGGAACGACGTTCACGACCTTGCGGCCACGGTGGGTACCGAACTCCACCGCACCGGCCTCGAGCGCGAACAGCGTGTCGTCGCCGCCACGGCCGACGCCCGCACCGGGGTGGAAGTGGGTGCCGCGCTGGCGGACCAGGATCTCACCCGCGTTGACGACCTGACCGCCGAAGCGCTTCACGCCGAGCCGCTGGGCGTTGGAGTCGCGACCGTTCCGGGTGGACGATGCGCCCTTCTTGTGTGCCATGTCTCTTCAGTCCCTTACTTCGCAGCCGTGGGGATCGACGTGACCTTGATCGCCGTGTACTGCTGGCGGTGGCCCTGCCGACGGCGGTAGCCGGTCTTGTTCTTGTAGCGCAGAATGTCGATCTTCTGGCCCTTGTGGTGGTCCACGACCTCGGCCTGGACCTTGATGCCGGCCAGCACCCACGGGTCGCTGGTCACGGAGTCGCCGTCGACAACGAGCAGGGTCGAGAGCTCGACCGTGTCGCCAACCTTGGCAGTGGAAATCTTGTCAACCTCGACGATGTCGCCGACAGCAACCTTGTGCTGGCGACCGCCGCTGCGCACGATGGCGTACACGCGGATCTCACTCTCTCGCTCGGGAAACGGCACCCCCGCAGGCCAGCCACCCGGCACAGCGGGCGACCTCTCCCGGCCAACCCAGTGCCCGGGAGGAAGAGGTTTACGGGGATGTGGCGTGCTCAATGGACACGCCGACGGTCTAGGTTACGGGGCCTGCCCGGCAGGGGTCAAACCGGGCCACCGTGTCACCCGGCGACAGCCGCGACGTATTCCGCGTACGCCGCCTTGACGCGCTCCGGTGACAGGTCGAGGTGCTCCAGGATCGTGTACCGGCCGGGCCGGGTCTCCGGGGCGAACTCCACCGCCCGGGCGAACTCCTCGTCGCTGAACCCGATCTCCTCGGCCACCACCGGCAGCCCGTGCCGGCGCAGCCCGTCGGCCATCAGCCGGGCCTGGTCGTGCTCCCCGCGCAGATGCGTCGCGAAGGCCGCGCCGATCCCCACCTGCTCGCCGTGGCTGGCCGCCCGCGTGGGGTACAGCAGGTCCAGCGCGTGGCTGATCTCGTGGCAGGCGCCGGAGGAGGGGCGGGTGTGGCCGGCGATCGACATGGCGATGCCCGACAGCATCAGCCCTTCGGCGAGCACGCTCAGGAACGCGTCGTCGCCGCAGCCGCCCGGGTGCCGCAGCACCGCCTCGCCGGCCTGCCGGGCCATGGCGGCGGCCAGGCCGTCCACCTTCTCGCCGTTGACGCGGTGGGACAGCTCCCAGTCCGCGACGGCCGAGATGTTCGACAGGGCGTCGCCGACCCCCGAGCGCACGTACCGCAGCGGTGCCTCGCGTATCACCGCGAGGTCGATCACCAGCGCGATGGGGGCGGGCACGCCGTACGAGCCGCGTCCGGCATCGTTGTCCAGGATGGACACCGGCGAGCAGATGCCGTCGTGGGAGAGGTTGGTGGCGACGGCCACCATGGGCAGCCCGAGGCGCGCCGCCGAGTACTTCGCGCAGTCGATGACCTTGCCGCCGCCGAGGCCGACCACCGCGTCGTAGCGGCCGGACTTCATCTCGTCGGCCAGCCGGATCGCGTCGTCGAGGGTGCCGCCGCCCACCTCGTACCAGGTGGCACCGGGCAGCAGGGGCGCGATCCGCTCGCGCAGCAGGGCCCCGGAGCCGTTGCTGACCGCGACGGCCAGCCGCCCCGAGTGCGAGATCCGCTCGTCGGCGAGCACGCTCGCCAGGTCGTTCAGCGCACCGGGGCGGATGTCGACGGCGACCGGCGAGGGGATGAGCCGGGTCAGTACTGGCACGCGATCTCCCGGCCCTTGGCGAGGTCGTCGTGGTTGTCGATCTCCACCCACTTCACGTCGCCGATCGGCGCCACGTCGATCTGGAAGCCGCGGTCGACCAGCTCCTGGTAGCCGTCCTCGTAGTACAGCTGCGGGTCCCGCTCGAAGGTCGTCCGCAGCGCGTCGGCCAGCTCGGCCGACGCCTCGCCCTCGATCAGCGTGACACCGATGTACTCGCCGGTCGCCTCCGCCGGGTCCATCAGCTTGGTGATCCGCCGCACGCCCTTGTCGGGGTCGACGACGACCTTCATCTCCTCCTCGGCCAGGGACTTCGCCGTGTCCAGGGCGAGGATGATCCGCTTGCCGTCGCCGCGGGCGGCCAGCAGGGTCTTCTCCACGGAGACCGGGTGGACGGTGTCGCCGTTGGCGAGGATCACGCCGTCCTTCAGTGCCTCACGGCCGCACCACAGGGAGTAGGCGTTGTTCCACTCCTCGGCCTTGTCGTTGTCGATGAGGGTGAGCTTCAGGCCGTACTTCTGTTCCAGCGCCGCCTTGCGCTCGTACACGGCCTCCTTGCGGTAGCCCACGATGACCCCGACCTCGGTCAGACCCACCTCGGCGAAGTTGCCCAGGGTCAGGTCCAGGACCGTCAGGCTGTCGGGTGCGTCCTCCGGCCCCACCGGCACCAGCGCCTTGGGCAGGGTGTCGGTGTAGGGGCGCAGACGCCGTCCGGCGCCGGCCGCCAGCACGAGGCCTATCATCCGCGGTTCTCTCCTTATGTCGCAGGTCGCGGCCTTTGGTGAAGGCCGCGCAAAACGGTGTGGTCCCGCCCCCGAAGGGACGGGACCACACCGCATCGGTCGAGGGGATCAGCCCTCGTCGGTCGCCGCCGAGACGGACGGCAGCGACTGCTGCGCCGCCGCGGTCTTCTTCGACGCCGACTTCTTCGCCGCCGTGGCCGTCTTGGCGGTCTTCGCCGCCTTCTTGGCCGTCGCCTTCTTGGCGGCGGTCTTCTTGGCCGCCGTCTTCTTCGTGGCGGCCTTCTTCGCCGTGGCCTTCTTGGCGGCCTTGCGGGCCGTCTTCTTGGCCGGAGCGGCCTCCTCGGCCGGCTCCGCGCTCTCGGCCGCCGGCTCCACCGGCTCGGTGGCCGCCGCGGCTTCGACGGTGGGCGCCTCGGCGGCCTCCTCCTCAGCCGGAGCCGACGGGACGACCACGACTGCCGCCTCCTCGGACGTGGTCGGCGCGGTGGCCTTGCGCACGGCGCGACGGCGCGGACGGGCCGGGGCGGCGGCCTCGGCGGGCACCTCGGCCTGCTCGGCCGCCGGGGTCTCCTCGGCGGGGGCGGCGGGCTGCGGCTCGGGGGCCGTCTGCGCGGCCTCCGGCACCGTCACCACGGCCGCCTCGGCCCCGGCGGGGGAACCGGCCGGCGCAGACACCTTGCGGGTCGCGCGGCGGCGCGTACGGCCCTTGGGCGCGGCCTCCTCGGCGGCCGGTGCCTCGGTCGCCGCAGCGGCCTCGACGACCGGGTCCTCCACGGCCACGGGCTCGGCCTGCGCCTCGGCGGCCGGCTCCGGGCGCACCGGGCGCTCGGCCTCCTCCGCGGCGGTGACCTCCTGGGCCGTGGGAGCCGTGGCGGCCGGGCGGCCGCCGTCGGCCATCGCCTTCGGCGCACCCGCGGGAGCGGACGCCCGGCGGCTCGCCCGGCGCCGGCCGCGGCCGCGACCCACCGCGGCCTCCGCCTCGGCGACGCTGCTGTACAGCTCCTCGTCCGGGGCGATCTCGGGCGCGGGGAGCGCCACCGGCTCGGAGACCTCGGCGGCGACCTCGGCCTCGGTCTCCGCCTCCTCCTCGGCGGTCTGGGCGGCGGCCTCGGTGGCCACGGCCTCGTGCTCGTGCGGCTGCTCGGCGCCTGCGCGGGCGCGCTTGCGGCGCTTGCCCGCACCGGCGGCGGCCTGGGCCTGCTCCATGTGGACGATGACACCGCGGCCGTTGCAGTGGACACAGGTCTCGGAGAAGGACTCCAGCAGACCCTGGCCGACCCGCTTGCGGGTCATCTGCACCAGGCCCAGCGAGGTCACCTCGGCCACCTGGTGCTTCGTACGGTCGCGGCCCAGGCACTCCAGCAGACGGCGCAGCACCAGGTCGCGGTTGGACTCCAGGACCATGTCGATGAAGTCGATCACGATGATGCCGCCGAGGTCGCGCAGCCGCAGCTGGCGCACGATCTCCTCGGCCGCCTCCAGGTTGTTCCTGGTGACCGTCTCCTCCAGGTTGCCGCCCTGGCCGGTGAACTTGCCGGTGTTGACGTCGATGACGACCATCGCCTCGGTCCGGTCGATCACCAGCGAGCCGCCGCTGGGCAGCCAGACCTTGCGGTCCAGCGCCTTGGCGAGCTGCTCGTCGATCCGGTAGGTGGCGAAGACGTCGACCTCGCTGGTCCAGAGCGACAGCCGCGGGGCGAGGTCCGGCGCGACGTGCGAGACGTAGCCGTGGATGGTCTCCCAGGCCTCGTCACCGCTGACGATGACCTTGGAGAAGTCCTCGTTGAAGATGTCGCGCACGACCCGGACGGTCATGTCCGGCTCGCCGTACAGCAGCGACGGCGCGCTCGAGCCGTTCTTGGCCTTCTTCTGGATCTCCTCCCACTGCGCCTGCAGCCGCTCGACGTCCCGGCGCAGCTCCTCCTCGCTCGCGCCCTCGGCGGCGGTGCGCACGATGACGCCCGCGTCCTCGGGGACGATCTTCTTGAGGATGGTCTTCAGCCGGGCCCGCTCGGTGTCGGGCAGCTTGCGGCTGATGCCGGTCATCGAGCCCTCGGGGACGTACACGAGGTAGCGGCCCGGGAGGGAGACCTGGCTGGTCAGGCGGGCGCCCTTGTGCCCGATCGGGTCCTTGGTGACCTGGACGAGCACCGACTGCCCGGACTTCAGGGCGGACTCGATCCGGCGCGGGCCGTTGGCCATGCCCAGCGCCTCGAAGTTGACCTCGCCGGCGTACAGGACGGCGTTGCGGCCCTTGCCGATGTCGATGAAGGCGGCCTCCATCGACGGCAGGACGTTCTGCACCTTGCCCAGGTACACGTTGCCGACGTACGAGGTCGACTGCTCCTTGTTGACGTAGTGCTCGACGAGCACGCCGTCCTCCAGGACGCCGATCTGCGTGCGGTCGCCGTGCTGGCGCACGACCATCACGCGCTCGACGGCCTCGCGGCGGGCCAGGAACTCGGCCTCGGTGATGATCGGGACGCGGCGGCGGCCCTGCTCGCGGCCCTCGCGGCGGCGCTGCTTCTTGGCCTCCAGGCGGGTCGAGCCCTTGATGGACTGCACCTCGTCGGCCGGGTGCTCGTCCTTCTCCTTCTTGCGCGGCTCGCGGACCTTGACGACGGTGCGCTCGGGGTCGTCGGCGGACGGCTCGCCGTCCACGCCGCTGTCACCGGCCCGGCGACGGCGCCGACGGCGGCGACGGCTGCTGGTGCTGCCGCCGGTGGCGCCGCCCGCGGACTCCTCGTCCTCGTCGCCCGTGTCGGCCTCCGCCTCCTCCTCGGTGTCTTCCTCGATCTGCTCGGCGGTGTCCTCGGCGTCCTGCGCGGCCTGGGCGGCGGCGAGCTCCGCGCCCTCCTCCGCCTCCTCGTCCCCGCCGGTCTCCGCGGCATCGCCCCTGCGGCGGCGACGGCCTCCGCGGCGACGGCGGCGCCGGGAACCGGTCTCCTCGCCCTCTTCCTCGGCGGCCTCCTCGGCCGACTCAGGCTCCTCGCCCTCTTCCTCGGCGGTGGCCTCGGCGGCCTCGGGCTCCTCGCCGGAGCCGGCGCCCCGGCGACGGCGACGGCGGCGCGTCCCGGCCTGCTCGGCCTGCTCGGCCTGCTCGGCCCGCTCCTCCGGGAACTCCTCGGTCTCCTCGCCGTCCTCGGTCTCGGCGGCCTCGGCGGCCGCTTCGGCGGCGGCCCGCTGCGGGGTCTGGAACTTCGGCTCGGTGAAGACCGGCGGCTGGAACACGGCGACGGCCGGCCGCGCGCGGCGGCGCGGCGACTCGGCCTCGGCGACCTGGGCCTCCGGGGCGGCCGGCTGCGCGGCGGGCTCCGAGAACCCGGTCGCGGCACGCCGCACGACCCGGCGCCGGCCACGACGCGGCCCGGCCTCCTCGGCGACGGGGGCCTGCGGGGCCTCGGCGGGCTTCGCCTCAGCGGTCTCAGCGGCCGCGGAAGCCTCGCTGGTCACGGCGGCTTCGGCGGTGGCGACGGCCGCAGCGGTCTGCGGCACCGGCTCGCTCACCTCGTCCGCCGGCGCACCGGCGGGCGCGGACACACGACGCGTGGCACGACGGCGGGTCCGCCGGGGTGCCGCCTCCTCCGCCTCTTCGGCGGCCTGTGCGGCAGGAGCGGGCTGCTGGTCGGCGGCCTCGGCGGCCGAGGGCTCGACGGCGGGCACCTGCGAGGCCTCGGTCACCGCCTCGTCCGTGTCGCCCGCGGGCGCGGACACGCGACGCGTGGCACGACGGCGGGTCCGTCGCGGAGCGGCCTCCTCCTCGGCGGGGGCGGGCGCCTCCTCGGCGGGGGTCTCGGCGACGGCGGTCTCGGCCAGTGCCTCGGCCTCGCCGGGCTGCGGCGCTCCGGTCGGCGCGGATGCGCGGCGGCGGGTGCGACGGGCGGGCGCGGGCGCCTCGGCGGGCGTCTCCGGGGCCGCTTCGGCCGCGGCCTGCTCCGCAAGGACAGCCGGCTCGGTGGCCTCGGCGGGCGCGACCGTCTCGGCCGTTCCGGTGGACGCCGTGGCCGCGGCGGGCGCGGCGACGCTGCGCGTGGCGCGGCGGCGGGTACGCCGGGGCGCGGCGGCCTCGCCGGTCTCCACGGTTCCGCCGGACGTCTCGTCCGCGGCCTCGGCGGCCGGCGTCGCGGCGGCGGGGGCCGCCGGCACGACGGTCTCGGCGGCGGGGGCCGTCCGAGTGGCCTTGGGCGCCCCGGACGGTGCGGAGGCCCTACGGCGCGTGCGGCGCGCGGGCGCGGGCTCCTCGACGAGGGCGGCCGCCTCGACGGCCTCGCCCTCCGACTGCGCCACCGGCTCCTTCTGCTCCACCTGCTCCGCGAGTTCGGCGGACTCGGCAGGCGGTATGGCCGGCGTGGTGATCTCGGCCGACGCCTCGGTGGCGGCGGCGGTGGCGGCACCACGCCCGCCTGCAGCGCGGTGTACGCCGTCAGC
>NZ_MUBM01000447.1 GCF_002154505.1 Streptomyces carpinensis
GGCCTCGTAGGCGGCGAGGGCGTCGGCGCCGCGGCCGTTGTCGCGCAGGGCCCGGATGAGAAGGGCGTGCAGCGGTTCGTCGTACGGGTGCGCCGCGGTCAGCGCCGTCAGCTCCGGTACTGCCTCGGGGGCGCGGCCGAGTCGCAGCCTCGCGGCGGCGCGGGCGCGGGCCGCCTCCAGGCGCAGGGCCTCGGGGCGGGCGGCGGCGGTGCGGTCGGGCAGGTCGGCGAGGGCGGGGCCGCGCCACAGGGCGAGGGCGGTGTCGAGCGTACGGGCCGCGGTGCCGGCATCGCCGTCGTCCAGGGCGGTGGTGCCGTCCCGTACGAGCCGTTCGAAGAGGAAGAGGTCGACGTCCTCGCGGTCGGCCGCGAGCCGGTACCCGCCCGCCTCGGAGCGGATCGCGTCCTTGCCGAGGGCACGACGCAGGCGGCCCACGAGAGCCTGGAGCGCCGCCGGGGCGTCCTGGGGCGGGTCGTCGCCCCACACCTCGTCGATCAGGGCGCCAGGGGCGGTGACCCGGCCGGGCCGCAGAGCGAGAGCGGTGAGCAGGGCGCGCAGGCGGGGGCCGCCGACGGGCACGACGGCGCCCTCGGGCATGCCGGTTCCCTCGGACACGCGGGTGCCCTGGTCGTCCTCCGCCTGGGTGACGCCCAGGATTCTGTACCGCACCGGCTCATTGTCGCCGGGCCCGGAGAGCGGGGCACGGGATTTGCCGCTGGGGGTGCGTGCCCCGGCCGGGACCGCACGGTCCGACCCCATGCGCCGCGGGCCGCGCGGAGGTTCATGCCCCCGACGCGAGTGCCCCCCTCTGCGGCGCGATCCCCGCGGGTACCGCGCGTGCGCGTGCGGGCGTGCCGGTCCAGCAGGTCCCCCGGCGCGCCAGCAGCCGCCGTAGCCACACCTCCAGGGACACCAGGTCCGCGAGCCCGTCCAGCGGCAGCGGCTCCCCCTCCGCCGCCGCCCGCAGCGCCTTGCGGACCACCCGCGCCTCCACCAGGCCCGCTTCCGCGAGCAGGGGGGTCGCGAACAGCGCCATCAGCTCGTCCACGGCCACGCGCAGTCCCGCGCGGGCCGCGACCGCCGACGGCGCGTGCGAGGGCGCGCCCCAGCCGGGTGGCAGTTCGCGCACTCCGGCGCCCTCCAGGACCGTACGCAGAATGGCCGCCCGCGCCCCCGGCCGCACCCGCAGTGCCTCCGGGAGGACCCGGCAGGCGCGGACCACCTGGTTGTCGAGGAACGGGGCGTGCAGCCTCTGGGAGCGGATCTCCGCGGCCTGCTCCAGGACCCGTAGGTCCGCGGCGTGCCTCGCCAGGGCCGCACGCGCGCGATAGTCCCCCGGTCTCTGGCCCGGACCGACCGCCGAACGGCCCGTGGCGCCCTGCAGGCGAACCGATACTTCAGCCAGTGCCTCGCCGGTCAGCCAGCGCGCCGCGGGCCCGGGTCCGGCCCAGGTGAGCGCGGCCAGCGAGGCCCCCACCGCGCCCGTGGGTTCGTCGAAGCGGCGGTGCAGCAGCCGCTCGGCGAGCCCCTCCAGCCCCGCGCGGTAGGGGGTCCGCGCCAGTCGCCGGGCGGCGCCGTACACGCGCGCGGGGACCATCACCGATCCGTCGGCCTTGGCGAGCGCGGCGACGGGCCGCACCAGGTGGCGTCGCCTGCGGTCCATCAGCAGGTCGGCCAGCCGCGCGGGATGGGCGTCCAGCACCTGCCGGGCGCCGTGGCCCGTGAAGTGGTCCGCGCTGCCCGAGACCAGGCGCGCGCGGTGGCGCGCGGCCGTGACCAACGACGGCCCGGGTTCGTCGGTCAGCGGCCCTTCCAGGTCGGCGTAGGGCAGCACCTCCTCGCCGCCCGTCACCACCACGTGGTGCAGGCGCGGATTGGCGGCGATCGCGCCGGCCCGCTCCAGCTCGGCCTCCCGCCCGCCGACGGCGAGGTCGTTGAAGGTGACCGCGAGCAGACGCTCGCCGGCGCCCGTGCCGTGGCCCAGGAGCGTGCCGGGGTTGCCCGGCAGCCCCGCCGCCAGCAGCGCGAGCGTCCCGGACGCCGGGCCGCCGGACAGGTCCGCGCCGATGCCCGGCACCGGCATCCCGCGCGCCGCGCGGCGCGCGGCGGGTCCCATGCCGGGCACCGGGCCGGGGTCGATCTCGGGCACGTGGCGGGGCGCGGAGAGCCGGACGCGCACGGCCTCGACCAGGGCGTCGCGCACCGCGCCGACCGCGCTGTCGGGGTCGGCCGGGGGTGCCGCCACCGCGAGCGAGGCGACCGGCTCGTACCCGGCGACCTCGCGCGCCCCGGCCCGCAGGATCAGCGCGTGCCCCGGCGGAATGCGCCGTACGCCCTCGTACGGCGTGGAGTCGTGCAGCGCCGCCGGTACGTCGGGGGCGGCGAGCAGGGCGGCGAGGTGCCCGAAGTCGAGGTTGGCCTCGACGAGGTCGGCCAGCGGCAGCGCGGCGGTCGCGTACGCCGTGCCACCGGCCCAGGGGGTGTGGAAGACCGGGCGGGCGCCCGCGAGGTCGCCGCAGACGGTGATGCGGCGGCCCACCTGGACCACCGCCGTGTAGCTGCCGGGCCAGGCGGTCAGATGGCGCAGGGCGCCCCCGCGCGCGGCGAGCAGGCCGACCCGCAGCTGCTCGTCGGAGGCCCCGCAGAGGCCGAGCACGGCGATCCTGGTCTGCGCGTCGATCCGCACCAGCCGGACCTCGTCCGGACGCCAGTCGCCGACCGCCCACAACGGGTCGGGATCGCTCCACAGGAGCTGGGAACCCACCGGGTGCACGGTCTCCCCGTCGTATCCGGTGGCGCCCGCCGAGCCGATCCGGTCGGGGCCCGCGGCGGTGCTGCTCCAACCCACCAACCACCGCATCGACGCCTCCACGGACTGTGGACAACCAGTGCACCGAATCAACCGGGTCACCATGCTGCCACGAAGGAGGCGCGCCGGAGGGGAGGCGGAGCCGCCTTTGATCCATCGTGCGGGCCCCCGCGCGCCTGCCCGAAGATGGCGAACGCCCGTACCGGGCAAGGTCACTGCGACCTGAATGCGCCCCCTGATGCGCTCTCCGCAATACCCCGCGCGCCGTCAAGTGCCGTGGTAGAAGCCATAATTGGTGGCAGAAAGCGGAATCGATTTTCGGCCAATTCGGCGCCGCGGATACGGGTCCGCGCACGCTCCGTACACGCTCTGCGCAGCGCGCCGGCAACGCACAGTCCGGGAGGCGGAGTTCGCCTCCCGGACCGTTCCGCCACCCGCGGGGATGAAGGCGGCGGTGTCCCCCAGCCCACTGGATCCAGTACAGCGGGCCGACCCACGCGTGACCATGGAACCGCTCCCCCGATGGCCGGAGAAGAGCGCACGGACGGGCGCACGGCCACACAGTGGGAGCACGCGGCAACAGTCCGTGCAGGGCCCGTACTTCCGTGCGGGCCACAATCCCGCCATCCGGAAGAATGCCCCTTAACGCTTGGGATGCGGCGAACTACGCTGGGTTTACGAATGCCGCCTGGTTATGCCAGCGCGGCAGCCGTCTGTGTCGAGGGGTGGCGCATGTCCAGGGAGCAACGCGGGCCGAACGAAAAGCTCGGCGCCGTTCTCGCCCTCGCGGGAATCAGCAACGCAGGACTCGCGCGACGGGTCAACGACCTCGGCGCACAACGCGGGTTGACTCTTCGCTACGACAAGACCTCGGTGGCGCGCTGGGTGTCGAAGGGGATGGTGCCGCAGGGAGCGGCGCCGCACCTCATCGCGGCCGCCATCGGCCAGAAACTCGGCCGCCCGGTGCCGCTCCACGAGATCGGCCTCGCGGACGCGGACCCCGCACCCGAAGTGGGCCTCGCCTTCCCCAGGGACGTCAGCCAGGCGGTGAAGTCTGCGACGGAGCTGTACCGGCTCGACCTCGCCGGCCGCCGGGCCGGCTCCGGCGGCATCTGGCAGTCGCTCGCCGGATCGTTCGCAGTGACCGCATACGCAACGCCCGCCTCCCGGTGGCTGATAACCCCGGCCGACAGCTCGGTGGCGCGCGAGGCGGCAGGGACGGAGGGCCCCGGCGCACCGATCAAAGTCGGCCACAGCGATGTGCGGAAGCTGCGGGAGGCCGCCGAGGACGCCAGGCGCTGGGACTCCAAGTACGGGGGCGGCGACTGGCGTTCGTCGATGGTCCCCGAGTGTTTACGGGTGGAGGCGGCACCGCTGCTCCTCGGCTCGTACTCCGACGAGGTCGGCCGCGCCCTGTTCGGCGCGTCCGCCGAGCTGACCCGGCTGGCGGGCTGGATGGCCTTCGACACCGGCCAGCAGGAGGCCGCGCAGCGGTACTACATCCAGGCGCTGCGTCTGGCCCGGGCGGCTGCCGACGTGCCTCTGGGGGGATACGTCCTGGCCTCGATGTCGCTCCAGGCGACCTACCGCGGCTTCGGCGACGAGGGCGTCGACCTGGCGCAGGCCGCCCTGGAGCGCAACCGCGGCCTGGCCACGGCCCGCACCATGAGCTTCTTCCGCCTCGTCGAGGCCCGCGCCCACGCGCGCGCGGGGGACGCACAGGCCGCCGGCGCGGCCCTGAAGGCCGCCGAGGGCTGGCTGGAGCGGTCCCGGGAGGGCGACAACGACCCGACCTGGCTCGGCTTCTACGGCTACGACCGGTTCGCCGCCGACGCCGCCGAGTGCTACCGCGACCTGAAGGCACCGCGCCAGGTCCGCCGCTTCACCGAGCAGGCGCTGTCGAAGCCGACGGAGGAGTTCGTGCGCTCGCACGGCCTGCGGCTGGTCGTCTCCGCGGTCGCCGAACTGGAGTCGGGCAACCTGGACGCGGCCTGCGAGCAGGGCGTACGGGCCGTGGAGGTGGCCGGGCGCATCTCCTCCGCGCGCACCACGGAGTACGTCAAGGACCTCCTCCACCGGCTGGAGCCGTACGGCGACGAGCCTCGCGTGGCCGAGCTGCGGGAGCGGGCGCGACCGCTGCTGATGACCCCGGCCTGAGCCGGACGAGCGGCGGAGGCCCGAGCCGCGCGCCCGGTTTGAAGGCGTTGTCAGTGGCGCAGTGCACTATCGAAACCGGGAGGTGGAGCGGGTGCGGCCGGACATCGCTTACGACTGTGACGTGCTGGTGATCGGAGGCGGGATCGTCGGCCTGGCGACGGCGTACGCGATCACGCGCGCCGCGCCGGGCACACGCGTGACCGTGCTGGAGAAGGAACCGGGCCCGGCCCGGCACCAGACGGGGCGCAACAGCGGCGTGATCCACAGCGGGATCTACTACCGGCCGGGCTCGCTGAAGGCGCGGTACGCGGTGCGGGGCGCCGCCGAGATGGTGAAGTTCTGCGCGGAGTACGGCATCGCGCACGCCGTCACCGGCAAGCTGATCGTCGCGACGGAGCGCGAGGAACTGCCCCGGCTGCACGCGCTGGTGCAGCGCGGCCGGGAGAACGGCATTCCGGTGCGGGAGCTGGGCACGGCCCAGATCGGGGAGTACGAGCCGGAGGTGCGCGGACTGGCCGCGATCCATGTGGGAACGACGGGCGTCTGCGACTACGTGGGCGTGGCGCGGCGGCTGGCGGACGCGTCCGGCGCGGAGATCCGCTACGGGGCACAGGTCGTGCGGGTGGACCGGCGGCCCGAGCTGGGTGTGGCGGTCCGCACGGCGCGCGGGGACGTCGTACGCGCGCGCGTGCTGGTCAACTGCGCCGGCCTGCAGTGCGACGAGGTGGCGCGGCTGACCGGAGACGAGCCGGACGTGCGGATCGTGCCGTTCCGGGGGGAGTACTACGAGCTGGCCCGCCCGGAGCTGGTGCGCGGGCTGGTGTATCCGGTGCCGGATCCGGCGTTCCCGTTCCTCGGGGTGCATCTGACCAAGGGGATCGACGGGGGTGTCCACATCGGGCCCAACGCGGTGCCCGCCCTGGCCCGGGAGGGGTACGGCTGGGGGGTCGTACGTCCCCGGGAGCTGGCGCGGACGCTGGGCTGGCCAGGCGCATGGCGACTGGCACGGCAGCACTGGCGGTACGGGGCCGGTGAGCTGCGGCGTTCGGTGTCCAAGGCGGCGTTCACGGAGGCGGTGCGCAGGCTTCTGCCGGGCGTGGCGGAGGACGATCTCGTGCCGGCGGCCGCGGGTGTGCGGGCGCAGGCCGTCCTCAGGGACGGGACGCTGGTGGACGACTTCCTGATCCGGGAGGGGGCGCGGGCCGTGCACGTGCTCAACGCGCCCTCCCCGGCCGCGACGGCCTCGCTGCCGATCGGACGGGAGGTGGCGAGGAGGGCGCTGGAGGTGCTGGCTTCGGCGCGGTGACGGCGGGCGGGCCCGGCGGGACCGGGGATGACGACGACGGGCCCCGTAAACTCGATGGCACTGTGTCTGACTCCCTGAACCTGCCTCCAGCTCCCGGGTCCCCGCGCGTCCCGGGTGTGCCCGTTCGGCACACCCGGGCCAAGGGGGAGCCGAGGTTTCCCGACGGGCCCAAGGCCGATCCGGCCGGGTCGCACTTCGAGCGGCGGATCCGCAGCTTCCAGCCGCGGCGCAGCCGGGTGACCGCCGGGCAGGCGGACGCCCTGCAACGGCTGTGGCCCAAGTGGGGGCTGGACATCGACGGACAGCGAGTGCTCGACCTCGCCGAGCTGTTCGGCAGCTCCCGCCCCGTCGTGCTGGAGATCGGGTTCGGCATGGGCGAGGCCACCGCGCAGATGGCCGCCGCCGACCCGGCCACGAACGTGCTCGCCGTCGACGTGCACACCCCCGGCCAGGGCAATCTGCTGGCCCTCGCCGAACGCCACGGGCTCACCAACGTCCGGGTCGCCAACGGCGACGCGATCATCCTGCTGCGCGAGATGCTCACCCCCGACTCCCTCGACGGGCTGCGCGTCTACTTCCCCGACCCCTGGCCCAAGAAGCGGCACCACAAGCGGCGGCTGATCCAGCCGGAGTTCCTGACGCTGGCCGCCACCCGGCTGAAGCCCGGGGCGGTCCTGCACTGCGCGACCGACTGGGAGCCGTACGCCGAGCAGATGCTCGAGGTGCTGACCGCGCACCCGGACTACGAGAACACGCAGCCCGGCGGCGGTTTCGCAGCCCGTCCCGAGTTCCGGCCGCTGACCCGCTTCGAGGGGCAGGGACTGGTCAAGGGACACGTGGTGAACGATCTCCTCTTCCGTCGCGTACAGCACGGTGATCAGCACGAAGGTGATCGGCGCGGCGACCGGCTCCCCACCGAGCGCCCCGGCCTCGGCTGACGAGCCTGTTCACACTCCCCGTTGGCAGCGAGGCCCCGTCGCGCGGCGGCGCCCTCCCTCGTTAGGGTCAATGACGTGGCCACCTGTCCCCCGTACCCGACGCAGCCCAGCGGCCCGGCACCCGTCGGCGGCCGCCCGCGACACGCGCACTGGTGGCAGAGGCGACGGGTGCGCTACGGCGCCGTCGCCGCCCTGCTCGCGCTGTCCGGACTCGTCATCCTCGCCCTGGTCCGCCGCCAGACCGGCACAGAAGGATTCCTGGTGGGGCTCGGGCTGGCCGTGCTTCCGGTACCGCTGCTGATAGCCGCCTTCCGCTGGCTGGACCGGGTCGACCCCAGCCCCTGGCGGAACATGCTGTTCGCCTTCGCCTGGGGCGCCTGCGCGGCGGCACTGATAGCGATCGTCGCCAACAGCTTCGCGACGAAGTGGATAGCGACGGCGACCGCCGACCCGACCAGCGCGGACACGCTCGGCGCGACCGTGATCGCGCCGGTGGTGGAGGAGTCCGCGAAGGCCGCCGCCGTGCTGCTGATCTTCCTCTTCCGCAGACGCGACTTCACCGGCATCGTCGACGGGGTGGTCATCGCCGGGGTGACCGCGACCGGCTTCGCGTTCACCGAGAACATCCTCTACCTGGGCACCGCCTTCGGCACCGACCAGATGACCGGCGGCCGGGGCATCGCCTCCGTCACCGCGGCCACCTTCTTCGTGCGCGTGGTCATGTCACCGTTCGCGCACCCGTTGTTCACCGTCCTCACCGGCATCGGCTTCGGCATCGCCGCACTGTCCGGGGAGCGCCGGCCGCTGCGGCGCCTCCTGCTGCCGCCGGCCGGGCTGCTGCTCGCGATGGGCATGCACGCGTTCTGGAACGGCTCGTCCACCTTCGGCGAGTACGGCTTCTTCGCGGTCTACGGTGCCTTCATGGTGCCCGCGTTCGGGCTGCTGACCTGGCTGGTCATCTGGACCCGGCAGCGCGAGCTGCGGGCCATCCGCGAGGAACTGCCCGCGTACGCCGCCGCCGGGTGGCTGACGCCCGCCGAGCCTTTCGCCCTCGGGTCGATGCGAGCCCGCCGGCTGGCCCGTGACTACGCCGGACACCACCTCGGCAAGCCGGCGGCGCGGACCGTCGCCCAGTACGAGGCGTACGCGACCTCGCTGGCCTTCCTGCGCCGCCGGGGACGCCTCGGACGGGCCGGGGCCGACTTCGTCGTACGGGAGCGTGAACTGCTCCACGAGCTGTGGCGCCGGCGGGAGGTGGCGCAGCCCGCACTCGACTACGCGGCCCGGATGACCGCGCCGCCGGTGCGGGTCGTCGCACCGCCCTGGCCGGTGTACGGGGTGTACGGGCAGCCGCACGGGCACGGCCCGCACGGCCACGGCCTGCCCGGGCCGGTGGCGCCGTACCCCGCCGGCCCGTACAACCCCTATTGGACGCAGTCCTAGGGCGCGGTCCTGGGGCGGGAGCCTCGGACACGGCCCGGGCGAGGCCGGCAGGCTCAGGCAGACGCCCGCGTCAGCTGCGCGACCTCGTCGTCCGTCAGGCGCAGCTCCGCCACTCCCAGCAGCGCCGGGAGCTGGTCCACCGTCCGAGCCGAGGCGATCGGGGCGGCCACCGTCGGCTGGGCCGCGAGCCAGGCCAGGGCCACCGTGGCGACCTCGGCGCCGTGGGCACGGGCGACCTCGTCGAGGGCGGCGAGGACCTTCCGCCCGCGCTCGGTGTCCAGGTGCTTGGCGGCCCCCTGCGCCCGCGCGCTGTCCACCGTCGCACCGGGCCGGTACTTGCCGGTCAGGAAGCCGGAGGCCAGCGCGTAGTACGGCACGGCGGCCAGACCGGACCGCTCGGCGACGTCCCGCAGCTCGCCCTCGTAGGTGTCACGCGAGACGAGGTTGTAGTGCGGCTGGAGCGCCACGTACCGGGCCAGGCCCTCACGCTCGGAGAATTCCAGGGACGCCTTCAGCCGCTCGGCGGAGATGTTGGAGGCGGCGATGTGCCGCACCTTGCCCGCCTTCACCAGCTCGTCGAGTGCGCCGATGATCTCCTCGACCGGCACCTCGGGCTTGTCGAAGTGGGTGTAGTACAGGTCGATGTAGTCGGTGCCCAGCCGCTTGAGGGACGCGTCGGCCGCGGCCTTGATGTTGGCGGCGGACAGGCCCTGGAAGTCCGGGTGCTGGCTGACCTTGGTGGCGATGACGACGTCGGAGCGGTTGCCGCGCTCCTTGATCCACTTACCGATGATCGTCTCGGACTCGCCGCCCTTGTTGCCCTCCACCCACGCGGAGTAGGAGTCGGCGGTGTCGACGAAGTTGCCGCCGGCGGCGGCGTAGGCGTCCAGCACCGCGAAGGACTGCGCCTGGTCGGCGGTCCAGCCGAAGACGTTGCCGCCGAGAGCGAGCGGGAAGACCTCGAGGTCGGACGAGCCGAGCTTGTATAGGGAAGTCATGTACGACATGAACGGCCACGCTGGAGCGGCCCATTCCGCGCCTCGCGGGATCCGACCGCAAAGATCACGCAAACTGGCCCCGGCGGCTCGGGCCGGCCCCGGAGGGGAGCGGGCGGACCGCCGGGGCTCAGCCTGACGTCATCGGTTCGGAGACGGCCTCAGGGGTTGAGGCCCTTGCCCCGCAGCCACGCCATCGGGTCGATGCCGGTGGCCTGGCCGCCCGGGTGGACCTCCAGGTGCAGGTGGGGGCCGGTGACGTTGCCGGTGGCGCCCACACGGCCGATGACGTCGCCCGTGGTCACCTTCTGACCGACCGAGACGCTGATCGACGACTGGTGGCAGAACCACAGCTCGGTGCCGTCGTCGAGGGTGAGGACCGTGCGGTAGCCGTAGGAGCCGGCCCAGCCGGCCTCCGTGATGGTGCCGCTGTGGATCGCCTTGATCAGCGTGCCGGTGGGCGCGGCGAAGTCGAGGCCGGTGTGGTACCCGGAGGACCACATGGAGCCGGCCTGACCGAAGGTGGAGGTGATGGTGTACGAGGAGGTCGGCAGCGCGTACTGCTTGGCCAGCGCGGCCAGCCGCTCCGCCTCGGCCTTCTTCCTGGCCTCCTCCTCCGCCGCCTTCTTCGCGGCGGCGGCCTTGGCCTCGGCCTCCTTCTTCGCTTCGGCCGCCTTCGCCTCGGCCTCCTTCTGCGCCTTGGCCGCGGCCTCGCCGGCCTGCTTGGCGGCGGCGTCCTCGGCGGCCGCCTCGGCCTCGGCCTCGACCTGGACCTGCTGCTGCTCGGCCTGCGCCATGATGCGGTTGCGCAGCGCCTCGCCCGCGCCGGAGGTGCCCTGCTCGCTCTCGGCGGAGGTCACGCCGGCGTTGCTGAGCGCGGTCGCGGAGCCCTGGTGGTCGTCGTGGCCGGAGTCGCCGAACAGGGAGCCCACGGAGGGCAGGTCGGGCAGCGAACCCACCGAGGGCAGGTCGGGCAAGGAGATGGAGACGGGCGGCTTGCCGGTGTGGGCGCTGGCCATGCCGCCCGCGCCGACGGCGGCTATGACACCCACGCCGAGCACCGTGGAGCTGCGGGCGAGCCCGCCGCCGCGCTGCTTGGCGACGCGGTGCCGGCCACGCACCGGGCGGAGCGACTCCTCGGTGGGGTTCCACTCCTCCCAGGGGCCCTCGTCGGGGTGCCGACCTTCGTAACCGAAGGTCTCGGTGCGCTGGTTCGGCACGATCGGGGCTTCTGGTGCAGGCCGGTTGGACGCCACGCGGGCGTACTCCTTTCCTTCCGTCTCGCCTACCGGGTTAGCTGACGGGTTCGGAGCAGGAAGGTCTCCTACGCGCGTAGCCCAGCCGTACCTACACGGCGGAAGACGCCCGATTCACCCCAAGTTGGTGGTTCCCCGGTTCCCTGACGGGATTCGGCGCGTGCGCACGGAGCCGCCTCTTGTGACGGCTGGGACGACCGCGCTGCGTTATCGAACGTTAATAGACGGGAGCCTCCGATTCCAAGCCGTCCGGCTTGATCGTTGCACCTTCTTGGCGTGGACTTTTGGCGCAGGAATACCGAAATACGGGCGAGTTGACTGCGCCACAGGCGTCTCAGAGTTTTTGATGGTGTCTCAGATGTTATGCGGAAAGGGATCGCTCGCTCACATCATGTGACGGCGCTCGGAGATCCGGGAACAGAAAGGTTCGCAAGCGAGCGCCGTCACATGGCGCCCCGCAGACACCACGTGGCCCCCAAAGGAAATCGAGGGCGGAAAACACTCAGGGCCGGAATCCTTGATGGGATTTCCGGCCCTGAGCCTTCAGTAGCGGGGACAGGATTTGAACCTGCGACCTCTGGGTTATGAGCCCAGCGAGCTACCGAGCTGCTCCACCCCGCGTCGGTATGACACCAGTGTACGCCATCCACGGAGCGGTGCGCGCACCCCTTTGTTCGCGGCCTGATCACAGACCCCTGCACGGGTCCGGCCGCGGCCTGATCACAAGCCCCTGGGTGGGTTCGGTCGCGGCCCGATCACAGGCCCCTACTCGGGGCTGGGCCCAGGCCCCACTCCCAGGTGCCGGTTCGGCTCCTTGGCCAGGCCCTCGAACTCGGGGAGCACCACGACGTCCGCCCCCTCGCCCAGGAGCACCGCGGCCCCGTCGGCGCCCTCGACGAACGTGTCCGGTTCCCGCCAGGCCGTGACCACCCGCCGTACCCCCGCGTCCAGAATCAGCCGGGCGCACGGTCGCGGCCGGGAGGCGCGTCGGGCGCACGGTTCCAGGCTGCTGTACACCGTGGCAGCCGCCAGCCGCGGATCCGCCGGGTCGATCTTGGCCAGCGCCGCCTCCTCCGCGTGCACGACCGGGTCGCCGTCCTCCCGCGAGTAGCCCCGGGCCAGCTCGGTGCCGTCCGCGGCGACCACCACCGCGCCCACGCTGAACGCGGTCCGCGACGGCGGACACCGCTCCGCCAGCTCGCACGCGATCCGGAGCCAGTGCCGGTCCGCGGGAGCGGCCTCGGCCCCGGCGCCGGGCGCGGTCGGCTCGTAGCGCATGAGGACGACGTCGCCGATGGCGCGCGTCTCCACCAGCCGCAGCCGCCCGCCCTGGTAGACGCCGGGGCCGAACAGCCGCGGCGCCCGCGGGTCCCCCACGAACAGCGGGGCCAGGACGAGCTGCACCTCGTCGGCGAGCTGTCGCTGGAGCAGCTGGGTGTGCACCGTCCCACCGCCCTCGACCATGAGCCGGCGCACTCCGCGCACGTCGTGCAGGTGCTCCAGCAGCAGTCGCCAGTCGAGTTCGTCCCCCAGGGGCACGACGGCGATGCCCTGCGCGGCCACACCGGCCTCGCGCAGCCGCTGCGCACCCTTGTCGGTCGTGTAGACGGCCTTCTCGCCGCCCGTGTGCCAGAAGCGTGCCTTCGGGTCCAGCTCGCCGGAGGAGCTGACCGTGACCTTCAGCGGGTACTCCGGCTGCCCGGCGGCGACCCGGGCGGCGCGCCGCTCGGGCGAGTTGACCAGCAGCCGCGGGTTGTCGGCACGCAGGGTGCCGGCCCCGACCAGGATCGCGNNTCGGGGCCGGTGTCGTCCAGGTAGCCGTCGAGGGAGACGGCGGCGGACAACAGGACGTACGGAAGGGGCATCGGCGCACTCTCTCTCGGAGACGGGCAGTCTCACACGACCGGTGCGCGGCTCGGCCGGAACCCCGGCCTGCCGCACCGGTCCTCCTCCATCCTCGCGGTCCGCCCGACCCCGTGACCCCCACAGCGGTCGCTCGGCGGTGACGTGCTCGACGACGGCACGCTGCCGCGCCCAGGCCGGTCGGCGAAGGGGTCTCGCAGGCGGTCACGGCAGGACCGGCGCGGTCCCGTGCGTCGAGCTTGGTCAGCAGGCGGCTGGCGTAGGAGCGGGCGCCGGCGGCGCGGCCGTCACGCTTCTGG
>NZ_MUBM01000448.1 GCF_002154505.1 Streptomyces carpinensis
GACACCCCCGACGCCGCGGCCGGCGGCTCCTCAAGACTCGTGGCGGAGGGTCCGGCGTCGGAGACCGAGGCCGCGGCGTCGGGGGTGTCGTCGCGAGCGGCCGCGACACAGGCGCGTGCGGCACGCCGACCGTTCACCGCCCCCATGACACGTGCCGCGAGGGCGGCGGGAGCGGTGGCCGCCGCCCGGACGTCCTTGGCAGCCCGTGCCACGACGGACTGCGCGGTGTCAGTGCCGGTGCCGGTGCCGGTACAGGCACCCGCTGCGGCTCCGGCTCCGGCCCCGGCTCCCGAGCCCGTTTCGCCCACTTCGTCGGCGAGTTGGTGGATGGGGATGCCGTGCCGGAAGGCCACCTCACCGACATCGGCGCACGTACTGCCGTAGACGCACAGACGATTGCCCTCCTCGCGCACGACCTCGACGGAGCGGCGGCCGGTGCGGGCCTCCTTCGCCAGGATGGCCGCGAGGCGGGTGGCGTGCGGGCTGCGGACCGCGACACGGGGGCGGAGCCGGTTGCGGGCGAAGTCCGCGGCCTCCTGGTCGGCGACGAGGGTGCCGCGCGACAGCGTGACGACGCGGTCCGCCGTGTTGGCCGCCTCCTTGGGGTCGGCGGTGGTGAACAGGACCGTGCCGCCCTGGGTGGCATGGGCCCGCAGCATGGCGTGGAGCCAGCGGCTCTCCCGCGCGGAGAGTCCACCGGCCGGATTGTCGAGGACCAGCGTGTGCGGATCGGACAGCAGGACGCAGGCCAGGCCCATGCGCCGGTCCATACCGCGTGACAGGGTGCCCAGACGCTCTTCCCGGAAGCTGACGAGCCCGACGACCTCGAGGACTTCGTCGGCCCGCCGGGCCGGAAGGCCCGACGCCGCGCACAGCATGCGCAGGTGACCGCGGACCGTGCGGGAGGGGTGTCCGGGGACGTCGCCCAGAAGGACACCGACCTCGCGCGCCGGGTGGGAGATGCGGTGCAGGGGGCGGCCCCTGAAGTAGGTGATACCTCGGCCCTGTTGCAGTTCGAGCATGAGTCTGAGGGTCGTCGTCTTGCCCGCGCCGGCGGTTCCGAGCAGCGCGGTGACGCGGCCCGCGTCCGCTTCGAAGGAGACATCGTCGACGGCAGGCGGAAGGTCCTTACGGGAGTCGCTGGTCAGTCCGAAGGCCTGGATCACCCGCAGCAAGATAGCGCGTTATGTCCGTTTTTCAGGGGATCGCGGCGCGCGTTCGGCCTCGTCGCCACCATCATCCGACCTGGTGTTCGCCCGTGGCGGGGCAAGCCCGTCTGCGACGCCGGTGAAACGGCAGCCGGGACCGCGGGACGTCAGACCTCCGGGCGCAGCATCGGCGGGTTGAGCAGCGTGGCGCCGCCGGCCCGGAAGAGCTGGGCGGGCCGACCGCCCTGGCGGGTGGTCGTGCCGCCGGTGGGCACCAGGAAGCCGGGGGTGCCGGTGACCTTCCGGTGGAAGTTCCGCGGGTCGAGTGCCACGCCCCACACCGCCTCATAGACCCGGCGCAGTTCACCGACGGTGAACT
>NZ_MUBM01000449.1 GCF_002154505.1 Streptomyces carpinensis
ATGGCTGACACCAAGGCGGCCGGGCCGCCTTGGTGTCAGCCATGGTCCACTCCTTCGATGGAGGCGATCAGCTCGTGGTCGCGCCAGCCCGCCCGGTGCTCGGCGACGATCCGGCCGTGGAACAGGACGAGGACGCGGTCGCAGCGCCTGAGGTCGTCGAGTTCGTCGGAGACGACGAGGACGGCGGTGCCGTCCTCGCGGGCGCTGTCCACCCGCGCCAGCAGGGACTCCTTGGACTTCACGTCGACGCCCGCGGTGGGGTTGATGAGGACGAGCAGACGCGGGTCGGAGGCGAGGGCGCGGGCCATGACGACCTTCTGCGCGTTGCCGCCGGACAGGTCGGACACCGGCTGCTCGGGGCCCTCGGTGTGGATGTCGAGGCGCTCGATCAGCTCGCGGGCGACGGCGCGCCGGGTCTCGGTGGCGACGAAGCCGAAGCGGCCGAGCCGGTTCAGCACACTCATGACGGCGTTGTCGCCCACGGTCATGGCGGCGACCAGGCCCTGCTCGTGCCGGTCGCGCGGCACGCACCCGACCCCGGCCCGCAGTGCGGCCTGCACGTCGCCGAACGGAAGCTCCGCGCCGCCGAGTTCGGCGGTTCCGCCGGTGGGGGTGTGCAGTCCGGCGAAGGACTCGGCGAGCTCGATCTTGCCGCTGCCGCTGGAGCCGGCGAGCCCGACGACCTCACCACCGCGCACGGTGAGGTCGGCGTTCTCGTACGCCTCGGAGGTCAGCCCGTGCGCGGTGAGCACGACGGGGGCGTCGGCGGCCGCCGCGTCGCGGACGTACCTGCTCTCGTGCTCCGCGACCGACTCCCCCGCCATCGCCTCCACCAGCGCGGCCCGCGGCAGGTCGGCGACGGGGGCGGTGGTGATCCAGCGGGCGTCGCGCAGCACGGTGACGGTCTGGCAGACCTCGTAGACCTCCTGGAGGTGGTGCGAGATGAACAGGAAGGTGACACCGGACTCCTGAAGGGCCCGCATACGGGTGAACAGCCGCTCGATCTCCCGGTTGTCGAGCTGGGCGGTGGGTTCGTCGAGGACGATGAAGCGCGCGCCGAAGCTCAGCGCACGGGCGATCTCCACCATCTGCCGGTCCTCGACCTTGAGTTCACGGGTACGCGCCTCCGGGTCGACGCGCACGTCCCAGGTGTCGAGGAGCTCGGCCGCCTGGGCCCTCAGCCTGCGCCAGCTGATGAAGCCGCCGGGTCCCGTGGGCTGACGGTTGATGAACAGGTTCTCGGCGACGGTGAGTTCGGGGACGACCGTCGGCTTCTGGTACACGCAGGCGACCCTGCGGCGCCAGGCGTCGCGGTCGGTGAGCGCAGGTGCGGGCTCGCCGTCGAAGCGGACCTCGCCCTCGTCGGGGGCCTGGAGGCCGGTGAGGACGGTCACGAGGGTGGACTTGCCGGCGCCGTTGCGGCCGACCAGGGCGTGGGACTCGCCGGCCAGGACGGTGAGCCGGCCGTCCGCGAGGGCGACCGTCGGGCCGTACCGCTTGGCGACGCCCCGCGCCTCCACCAGCGGGGTGATGACGGGGCTGCTCATTTGACCGTGTTGCCCCACAGCTTGGGGTCGTCCACGTTTTCCTTGGTGACCAGGGGCGCGGGCAGCTGGTCCTCCAGGATGCCGCTGGGCAGCTTCACGATCGTCGAGTCGTGGTCGGTCGGCCCGGGCCGGAACTTCTTCCCCTGCATCGCCGCCTTGATGTAGTACATGCCGTACTTGGCGTAGGCGTCGGCGGGCTGGGAGACCGTGGCGTCGATCTCGCCCTTGCGGATGGCGTCGAACTCCTGCGGGATGCCGTCGTTGGAGACGATCACGATGTGACCGCCCGCCCCGGCCTTCTTCAGCATGTTCTTGGACTTCAGGGTCTGCAGGGTGGGCGCGAGGTAGACGCCGCCGGCCTGCAGGTAGATGCCCTTGATGTCGGGGTTGGCGTTGAGGAGCGTGTCGAGCTTGGAGGCAGCGGTGTCGGACTCCCACTTGGCTGGGATCTCCAGCACCTTCAGCCTGGGGAAGTTCTTCTTCACACAGGCGCGGAACGCCTGCGAGCGGTCACGGCCGTTGACCGAGGCGAGGTCGCCCATGATCTGCACGACCTTGCCCGAGGTGATGTGCGCGCCGAGGTACTGGCAGGCCTTCTCGCCGTAGGCGACGTTGTCCGCGCGGACCACCATGGCGACCTTGCCCTTGTCGGGGGCCACGTCCACGGCGACCACGGGCACGCCCTTGCGTTCGGCCTGGTCGAGGCCGGCCTGGATGGCGGCGCTGTCCAGCGGGGCCACGACCAGGCCCTTGACGCCCTGGTTGAGCTCGTTGTTGATGTCGGTGATCTGCTGCGAGGGGTCGCTGTTGGAGTTGACCGTCTTCAGTGCGTCGACACCCTCGGACGCGGCCATCTTGGGCACGTAATCGTTGTACGACTGCCAGAACGGCGAGGTCAGCAGGGGCAGGATCACTCCGACCTTGCCGCTGCCGTCGCCCCCGGCGCCGGCGGCACCGCTGTCCTTGGTGCTGCCGCACGCCGTGAGCGCCAGGGTGGCGCAGGCGGCCACGGCCGTCGCGCGCACCGCCCAGATGGAGTTTCGCCTGCCTTGCCGCCTGCCTTGTCGTCCGTTCCGCACTGGTGTGCCGGGCATCTGTCGGCTCCTCATCGAGCGAGATCGAGCAGTTGCCCGCATACTTATCAGACCAATTAGCGCCAGCGACACCCTCTGGAGCCAAGCTTTCTCGACTTCTGGCCATAGTGGTCGGACCACATCGGTGGCTAGACTGCGGCGCACGGCGACAGGAGGAGTGGCGTGGACGAGACCCCGACCGGGCCGACCGGGGAGACGGAGGCGGGGGCCCGCGCCACCGCGACCGCTCCGCAGAAGGGCACGGTGACGCAGCGCGCCATCGAGCGGATCAAGGGGATGATCTCGGAGGGGCTGCTGGAGCCGGGGCAGCGGCTGCCCACCGAGCGGGATCTCGCCGCCCAACTGGGCATCTCCCGCAGCTCGATGCGTGAGGCGATCCGGGCGCTGACGGTGCTGGGCGTGCTGGAGGCCCGGCACGGCTCGGGCATCTACGTCACCCAACTGGAGGCCGGCGATCTGCTGGAGACGTTCGGTGTCGTCGCCGACCTGACCCGCGGCCCGCGCCTGGTGGAGCTGCTGGAGGTGCGCCGAATCCTGGAGTCGACGGCGACCGCGCTGGCGGCGGCGCGCATCACCCCGGACCGGCTGGCCGCGGTCGAGAAGCACCTGACGGCGATGAACGCCACCGACGACCCCGAGGAGATCCTCGCCCACGACCTCGCCTTCCACCGGGAGATCGCGGTGGCCGCGGGCAACGAGACGATGGCCGCGATCCTGGACGGCCTGTCCTCGCGCACCTTCCGCGCCCGGGTCTGGCGCGGCTACCAGGAGGAGGGCGCCTTCGCCCGCACCCGCCGCGAACACGCCGCGATCTTCCGGGCGTTGGCCGCCCGCGACCCGGAGGCGGCCCGGGCGGCGGCGGCCGCACACGTGGGCGAGGTGGAGGAGTGGCTGCGCTCGCAGGTGGGGCCGTCATGACGGCTGCGCGGCCGTCCCGCCGCCGCGCTCAGGAACCGGTGGCCGGCAGGGACGGTTCCGCTCGCTGCCCCTGCGCCTGCGACCACTCCCGCAGTTCGTCGGCGCCGACCTCCTCGAGCACCCTCTGCAGGGCCTGCCGCGCCGCCGCGCCGCGTTCCGGCTCGGGCAGCAGCAGATAGCGGTCCAGGGCCCGGCGCAGCGTCTCCCGCGCCTGCGCCGCCAGCACCCAGCGGCGTCCGGGGCTGTAGAGCTGCCGCATCCCGGTGAAGAAGACGGCGCCGCCCGCGATCAGCGCGGTCAGCCAGGCCGGGGCGTGCAGCCCGGCGGCGACGACCGTCACCGAGGTGGTGCCGAGCGCGCCCAGCTCCGTCACGTGGTGCAGCGTCCGGGCGCGGTCGCAGGACCGCGCGTAGAACGTCAACTCCCGCCGGACCAGGGCCAGCAGCGGATCCGGTGCCGAGGCCCACGACTGATCGGGGACGCTTCTTCGTCGCATCGCCCCATCATCGCGGCCGGCACGGTGCGCGCAAAGGCCGGGGAGGGCGGCACGGCGGCCGATCGCCGTGCCGCCCTCCCCCAAGGCTCAGGCGCGCCGGAGCCGCAGTGTCACCAGCTCGAACGGCCGCAGCCGCACCGCGATCCGGCCGCCGTCGCGCTCCGGTGCCGCGGCATCGGCCAGGGGCCGCTCCAGGAGGTCCGTCACCGTGACGTCGGCGACCTCGAACCCGGCCGTCAGCGCGGCCCGGGCCCGTCCACCGTGGGCCTCGTGGAAGCGGACCACCACGTCGCCGCTGCCGTCGTCGGCCAGCTTCACGGCGGTCACGACCACCGCGTCCTGGTCCACCGTCACCAGCGGGGCGACCTCCCCGGTGCCGGTCAGGCGCCGCTCGGGCACGTTGACGCGCCAGCCCTCGCGCACCGCGTCGGCGATGTCCGCGCCCGGCACCAGTGCGTGGCGGAAGCGGTGAACGCCCTGGTCGGTCTCGGGGTCGGGGAAGCGCGGAGCGCGCAGCAGGGACACCCGCACCGTGGTGGTCGTGCCCCGGTCGCCGTCGGTGCGCACCGCGCGGGTCACGTCGTGGCCGTACGTCGAGTCGTTGACGATCGCGACGCCCCAGCCCGGCTCCTGAAGGTGGACGAAGCGGTGGTTGCAGGCCTCGAACTTGGCGGCCTCCCACGAGGTGTTGGTGTGGGTGGGTCGGTGGAAGTGCCCGAACTGGGTCTCCGAGGCGTACCGTTCGGCGTGCACGTCCAGCGGGAAGGCGAGCTTGAGGAACTTCTCCGTCTCGTGCCAGTCCACCTCCGTGTCCAGCACCAGCCGCCGCTCCCCCGCCGCCAGCGACAGCACCTGGGTGACCCGGGAGGAACCGAAGGACCGGACGATCCGCACCGAGGCGCCGTCCTCGCCGGCCGTGACCGACTCGGCGTCGGTGAGGTCGGTGACGGTGTGGCGGTAGAACTCGTCCACGTCCCAGGCGTCCCACATGTTCGGGAAGTCGGGGTGCAGCTGGAGGAGGCCCGCGGCCCGGCCGGGCGCGACGGTCTCCCGGTCGGCCTCGATGTCGTACGCCGAGACGACCAGGCCGCGGGCGTCGATCTGGACGCGCAGCAGGCCGTTGTCCAGGACGTGTCCGCCGCCGGCGCGGGGCGACAGCTGCGTCCGGCCGCGCGCGGCCGGGGTGGCGGCGCCACCGGCCGGGACGCCTGCGCGGGCGTGCGGGGCCGCGTTGAAGACGAGCGGCGTGGCGCCCTCGCCCGCCAGCGCGCGCTGGGCCCCCTCGATGATCGCGTTCAGCTCGCCGGCGATCCGCTCGTACGTCGCCCGCGCCTCGCGGTGCACCCAGGCGATGGAGGAGCCGGGCAGGATGTCGTGGAACTGGTGGAGCAGGACCGTCTTCCAGATCCGGTCCAGTTCCTCGTAGGGGTAGGGGAATCCGGCCCGCACGGCGGCCGTGGCCGCCCACAGCTCCGCCTCCCGGAGCAGGTGCTCGCTGCGCCGGTTGCCCTGCTTGGTCTTGGCCTGGCTGGTCAGGGTGGCGCGGTGCAGCTCCAGGTACAGCTCGCCGACCCAGACGGGCGGTTCGGGGTACTCGGCCTCGGCCTTGTCGAAGAAGGCCTGCGGGGTCTCCCACACCACCTGCGCCGAGCCCTCGAGGTCGCGCAGCCGGGCCGCCTTGGCGACCATCTCACGGGTGGTGCCGCCGCCTCCGTCGCCCCAGCCGGTGGGGGCGAGGGAGTGCCGGGCGACGCCCTTGTCCTTGAAGTTGCGGGCCGCGTGGGCGATCTCGCTGCCCTTCATGGAGCAGTTGTAGGTGTCGACGGGCGGGAAGTGGGTGAAGATCCGGGTTCCGTCGATGCCCTCCCACTGGAAGGTGTGGTGCGGGAACTTGTTCGTCTGCGACCAGGAGATCTTCTGCGTCAGCAGCCGGGTGGAGCCCGCCGCCCTGATGATCTGCGGCAGGCCGGCGGCGAAACCGAAGGTGTCGGGCAGCCATGCCTCGTCGTTCTCGATGCCGAACTCGTCGAGGAAGAACCGCTTGCCGTGCACGAACTGCCGGGCCATCGCCTCCGATCCGGGCATGTTGGTGTCCGACTCGACCCACATCCCGCCGGCCGGCACGAACCGACCGTCGGCCACCGCCTTCTTCACCCGGGCCCACACCTCGGGCCGATGGTCCTTGATCCATGCCCACTGCTGCGCCTGGGACATGGCGAAGACGAAGTCCGGCTCGTCCTCCAGCAGGGCGGTCATGTTGGACGTCGTACGGGCCACCTTGCGCACCGTCTCGCGCAGCGGCCACAGCCATGCCGAGTCGATGTGCGCGTGCCCGACCGCGCTGATGCGGTGTGCGGAGGGCGCGGCGGGCGCGGTCAGCACGGCGGTGAGCTGCGCGCGGGCGCGCTCGGCCGTGCCGCCCACGTCCTGGAGGTCGACGGCGTCGAGCGCCCTGTCCACCGCGCGCAGAATCTCCCAGCGGCGCTGCGAGTCGACCGGCAGTTCGGCCATGAGCTCGCCGAGCACTTCGAGGTCGATCACCAGCTGCCACACGCTCTCGTCGAACACGGCGAGGTCCATGCGGGTCAGGGTGTACTGGGGCTCGCTGCCCGCGGTCTCCTTGTCCCCGAGCCGCGTGGGCAGGAAGGGGTGGTAGTCGAGGATGACGGGGTTGGAGGCGGCCTCGATGTGCAGGCGCACCTCCTCGCCGCCCGCGACGGGCGCGCCGACGCGGACCCACTGGTTGCGCGGGTTGAGGCCCTTCACCGGGGTGCCGTCGGGCCGGTAGACCAGGCCCTCGCACTGGAAGCCGGGCATGTTCTCGTCGAAGCCGAGGTCGAGCAGGGCCTCGACGGTCTTCCCGGCCCATTCCTCGGGTACGGTCCCGGTCACCCGGAACCAGCTGGTGCCCCACGGAGCACCCCAGCGGGCGCCCACCTCGATCGGCTCCGGCTCGGCGGCCAGCCCCTCGGCCACCGGCACGGGCTCCCCGGGCGCGTGCCACACCGCCACCGTCAGTGGGACGGACTCGGGGTACACGGCGGGGCGGATGCGCTCGTCGAGAACGCGCTTGAGGCGGGCTTCGACCAGGCTGCGGTCGTCATGCATGAGGGGTGCTCCGTGGGTCGTACGTCAGCGGGCGGATCGGTGTGTGGTTACCAGGGGTGGGTGACGGTCGCGGGGGCCGACGAGGTGTACAGCTCCCCCACCGCGCGTACTTCGAACCGTACGGCCCGCTCGCCGGACGCGGGCGTCAGGCCGCCGGCGAAGTAGGCCCGCTGGCAGGTGCCGCCGAGGAAGCGGCGGGTGCCGTCGGGCAGCACGCGGTGCAGGGTGTAGTGGCGTACCGTGCCGGGCGCGGGATGGTTCCAGGCCAGGCGCAGGTCGCCGCCGGAGGCGGCGGTGATCCGCGGCCCGGACGGGGCCGCCGGGGTGCCGGTGCGGTCGTGGACGGCGAGGCCGCCGAGTCGCCAGCGCACCGGGCCGCCGTCGCCGGCCGCGGTCAGCCGGACGCCGATCGCGTGCACGGTCCCGGACAGGCCGGTGAGCCGGACGGTCGAGGTCCGCCAGCCGTCGCCGTTCCCGCCGGGGACGGGCAGATACGTGTACGGCGGCGCGGCTCCCGCGGCTCCCGGCTCGGCGGTCGCCACGGCCAGCTCGATCCCGACCGTTCCCGCGTCCGTGCGATGGGTCAGCTCCACGACCGTGTCCGGGCCGATCGGCAGCCGTGTCGCGTACAGGTCCAGCACGGCGGGACGGTCCAGCGCGCCGTCCACCAGCAGGCTGCTGCCGCCGCGCCAGGCGTCGGCGAAGTCGAAGCGGACGGTGGGCCGCTGCCCGTCCGTGCGTACGACCCAGCGCCGGGAGGGCAGCCGGTCCTGGAGGCCGAGGTGGTTCCAGGGGGTGGCGGAGGTGACCTCGCCGTCCTCGTACCAGCGCAGCCCGTGTCCGGTGTTGAAGACGCTG